>CACYZW010000022.1 GCA_902778995.1 uncultured Eubacteriales bacterium | reverse complement strand
TCCCGAAAGGGTTCAGGCAAATCTGTCAAAGGGGTGGTCTTGGCGGGGGAAGTGGGTCCCCCGCCAATTACCATTCGCCCGTAGGGTGAATGGTAACCGCCTGCCCCAAGAACTGCCCAAAAATGTGTTGACAGATTCGGACAGTACGTGTATAATCTTAACATGGTTCTTATGAACTAATATCGACAGGAGGAACAATCATGAAGAAGATTCTCGTACTCGTACTGGCACTGGTCATGGCGCTGAGCGCTGTGTCCGCACTGGCCGACATCACCATCGTGCAGAACAAGGTTGAGATCGACGCCGCGCTGCAGGAGTATGCCGCGGCCTACTCCGCCGAGACCGGCAAGAACGTCAAGGTCATCACCGCCGGCGGCTCCAGCGACTACAACACCGCGTTGAAGGCCGAGTTCGCCTCCGGCAAGGAGCCCGACATCTTCGTCATCGAGGGCCCCACCGGCTACGACCTGTACAAGGACAAGATCGCCGACATGACCGGCGCCGAGTGGACCCAGTACACCGCCGCCGCCTACATGGACGGCGACAAGGTCGTGGGCTTCCCCGTGGCCGTCGAGGGCTACGGCATGGCCTACAACAAGGACATCCTGGACAAGGCCGGCATCGACCCGGCGACCCTGACCAATGTGGACGCCTACACCGCCGCCTTCGAGAAGCTGGATTCCATGAAGGAAGAGCTGGGCCTGGACGCCGTGGTCTCCATGGTGGCGGGCACCGCCCCCGGCATGACCTGGGTTACCGGCCTGCACAACTTCAACGTGTACCTGACCGTGGGCCTGGACCGCAACGATACCTCCATCATCGACCAGGTGCTGCAGGGCCAGGTTGACGAGGAGCGCTTCCATGCGTACTGCGAATACGTCGCCCTGATCTTCAAGTACAGCGATCCCGAGATGCTGCTCAACGGCACCCAGGATATGCAGCTGGCTGCCTTTGCCAACGGCAAGACCGCCTTCTACCATCAGGGCAACTGGATGGATCCCAACATCGTGGAACTGGGCGTCGATTTCCCGATGGCTTACGCACCCCATGCGTTCCTGCATGAGGACACCGACGGCATCCTGGTGAACGCGCCCTCCTGGTACGTCGTGAACCAGAACGCCGGCAACGCCGAGGAAGCCATCGCCTTCCTGAACGCGCTGGCCACCACCGAAGCCGGCCATGACTACATGGTCAACAAGGCCTCCATGGTGCCCGCCTTCACCAACGTGACCCTCGAGCCCGCCACCCCGCTGTCCAAGTCCGTCATGGCCTGGAACGCCGCCGGCAAGACCTACAGCTGGCAGCAGTACAAGCTGCCCGACGGCTTCGGCATGGGCACCCTGGGCGCCATCTACGAGCTGCTGGCCTCCAGCGCCGTGGACGAGCCGACCTTCGAGCAGATGATGAAGGACGCCATCGCCACCATCCCCACCCTGTAAGCAGCATAACCATGTGAACCGTTCTGCCGGAGGGAGTGCCTCTCTCCGGCAGAATTTGTCAATTTGACCCATCCATCTCAGAGGGGGAGATCGCTTGGACAATCAAAAGTTTTTCTCCGGCCGGCGTGAACGCAAGATCACCGAATTCCTGTTCCTGGTGCCTACGGTGCTGGCGTTCTTCCTGGTCATCATCATACCGTTCATCATCGGTATCTACTATTCCTTCACCGACTGGGACGGCGTGAACGCCGCCAGGAACGTGGTGGGCCTGGCCAACTACAAGGCCATATTCACCGAGCCCGGCTTCCTGCACGCCTTCCTGACCACCGTGCTGTTTACGCTGTTCAACGTCATCGCGGTGAACGTGGTGGCCTTCCTGATGGCCCTGCTGGTCACCAGCCAGGTCAAGGGCCGCAACCTGTACCGCGCGGGCTTCTTCGTGCCGAACCTGATCGGCGGCATCGTGCTGGGCTCCATCTGGCAGTTCATCTTCTCCAGCATACTGCCCGCCATGGGCAAGGCGCTGGGCTGGGGCTGGCTGTCCACGTCGATGATCACCAATGCGAGGACCGTCGTCGGCGCGATGGTCACCGTGAACACCTGGCAGTACGCCGGCTACATCATGATGATCTACGTGGCGTCCATCCAGGGCATCAGCCAGCAGGTCATGGAGGCCGCCAGCGTGGACGGCGCTACCTACTGGATTCGCGTGCGCAAGATCCTGATCCCGCTGATGGCAAACGCCTTCACGATTTCCCTTTTCCTGACGCTGACCAACTCCTTCAAGATGTACGACGTCAACCTGGCTTTGACCAACGGCGGCCCCGTGACCATGTTCATGAAGACGCCGGTGCAGGCCTCCGAGCTGCTGGCGCTGAACATCTACAACACCGCCTTCAAGTATTCGAAGATGGCCCTCGGCCAGGCCAAGGCCGTGATCTTCTTCATCGTGCTGGTGGTCGTTTCGCTGGTGCAGGTCTCCATCAACAAGAGCAAGGAGGTGGAGATGTAATGCACCAGAACGCGCTTGATATCGTGGGCCAGGACAAGGCCCGACAGAAGCGGTTGAGCATCCTGGCAGAGATCGGCTGCATACTGCTGTTCATACTGTTCATGATGCCCTTCTTCATCGTGCTGCTGAACTCCGCCCGAACCAATGCCGAGATCATCAACTCCGCGGTGGGCATGCCCGAAAACTGGGCCAACTTCAAGGAGAACGTCGTCGCCGTCTGGAACAACCCCACCTTCAACTTCCTCAAGGCGCTGAAGGACTCGGTGATCATCACCATACTGTCCCTGGCGGTCATATCGGTCTGCTCCGCCATGACGGCCTGGGTGCTGGTGCGCAACAAGACCAAGTGGTCCACGGCCCTGTTCATGATGTTCGTGGCCGCCATGGTCATCCCCTTCCAGGTGGTCATGTTCCCGCTGATCACCTGGTTCAAGAACCTGGGCGACTTTTTGCACATCCCGCTGCTGCGCAGCCACGGCGGCCTGGTGTTCGCCTACCTGGGCTTCGGCGAGTCGATGACCATCTTCATCTTCCACGGCTTCGTGAAGAACATCCCGCTGGAGATCGAGGAGGCCGCCGACATCGACGGCTGCTCCCTTCCCGCTGCTGCAGCCGGTGTTCGTCACCGTGCTGGTGCTCAACGGCCTGTGGATCTGGAATGACTACCTGCTGCCCCTGCTGCTGCTGGGCTCCAACGGCGAGGTGCGCACCATCCCGCTGGCGGTGCAGGGCTTCATCGGCTCCTTCGTCAAGCAGTGGAACCTGATCATGGTCTCCACCCTGCTGGCGATGCTGCCGATCATCATACTCTACATCTTCGCCCAGAAGTACATCGTGCGCGGCATGGTGGAAGGCGCGGTGAAGTAATTCAGCAATCGACCATTAAGGAAACACCACAACGGCTGAATTTCAGCCGCCTGCTGCCTGCTGATTTCTTGACTTGCCGCCAGCAAGCCTTCGAAATCTGCAGTTTGCAATCGACCAAAATTCATCTCGTTACTGCACGACTCGATTATGCGGTGTTTCCTTAAGGAAACACCGCACAATGCGCCACGAGCAGTGTTTCCTT
Source organism: uncultured Eubacteriales bacterium (assembly GCA_902778995.1). Lineage (GTDB taxonomy): Bacteria > Bacillota > Clostridia > Christensenellales > Aristaeellaceae > UBA2862. The sequence goes on along the minus strand of CACYZW010000022.1, from coordinate 24,312 downwards.
AAGATTCTGATTTGTCGCATCCCGGCAAATCAGAATTTTTTTTCGTATATTGACCTGTTTACACATGTGCGGTATAATAATCTTAGATTACTATGTGTTCCCATAATCGGCCTTTTAAGGCGACGAGGTGGTTATATGACATTGCATCGTTGGATCGGGCGGCTTGCCCTGCTTGTGGCGGCGCTCATGCTCCCTGTGTCCGCGCTGGCTGAAAGCCTGGAAAGCGGGGAAGGGGATACGCGGTATATGGAAAACGAATGGAACTTCGTCGAGGAATCGATGGACGTTTCCAAAGGCATCCCCAGTGACGCTGAGGGCGTGCTGGTCGACATCCGCGATTCGGGGGTGCTTCGGGTGGCTACGGAACCTTACTTCCCGCCCCAGGAGTTCATCGACCCGAACCGAACCGGACAGGAAAGCTACATCGGCGCGGACATGGAGCTGGCCAGGCTGATCGCCCAGCGTATGGGCGTGGAGCTGCGCATCGTTCCGATGGATTTTTCCGAGGTGCTGACCGCTGTGGCCGAGGGACAGTGCGACCTGGCGATTTCGGCGCTGTCCTATACGCCGGGGCGCGCGGCGCAGATGACCCTCTCCAAGGGCTACAACTTCGCGGGCAGCCTGGCCGGCAGCACCCTGATGATCCGCGCGGCCGACAGCGACCGGATTACCGGGGTGGACAGCCTTGTAGGGCGGAATATCGCGGCGCAGAGCGGCTCGCTCCAGGAGGCGCTGATGTACGAGAACGTGTTCCGCTATCGGGAATTCAGGCGATTGTCCTCGATACAGGCAGTCTATCAGGCGCTGATGGACGGCAGCGTGGACGCGGCGATGGTGGACAAGGAGAGCGGCACGGCTTACATCGAAGGCAATCCGGGGTGTGGGCTGATGCTGGTGCCCGGCGTGAGCTTCACCCAGGAAGAGCAGTTCGACGGCGACCGCATCGCCGCCAAGAAGGGCGAGGGAGCGCTGATCGCCTTTGTCAACGGCGTGATCGACGAGGTGGTGGCGTCCGGCCAGTATCGGGCGTGGTTTGAGGAATATTCGATTCGCGCGAACGAACTGGGACTATAAGCGCCGAAAACGGCTTGAAAGGAAGGGATGCGGCAAATGAAGCGGTGGAAGATCTGGCAGATCAGCCTGTTTGTCGTGTTTTGCATACTGGTCAACTACGGGGGCAGCCAGTTGGCCTCGAAATTGGGCCTTCCTCTGTGGCTGGACGCCTACGGCACGGTGCTGTGCGCCTATGCCGGCGGGCCGGTATGCGGCGTGATCGTGGGCGTGGCCACCAACCTCGTCTGCGGCATGGAAAGCGGAGGCACCTATCTGTACGCGCTCACCAGCGTCGCCATCGCGCTGCTCGTGGGCTTCCTTGCCCGGCGAAAGCATTTGGACAGCATGTTCGATACGATGACGATAGGCGCGCTGACGGCCTTTGTCGCGCTGGCCATTTCGGTGCCGCTGAACATGGCGCTCTACGGGGGCAGCACGGGCAGCGTCTGGGGCGACGGCGTGATCGGCTTTTTGCGCGAGCGCGGCCTGCCGCTGTTCCCCTGCCAGATCATTGGCCAGTTCTATGTGGAATTTCTGGACAAGCTGATGACGCTGGTGCTGCTGCATTTGACGGTGCGCCTGGTGCGGTTTGTGCGCAGGCGGGGCGCGCCGAAGCATGACCCGGATGAGATGATAACGGCGGCGCTGGTCGCGGCGGTGGCGCTGGGCGTCGCGCTGGCGGGGCCGACGGCCCGCGCGGAGGAAAGGCCGGCTGTCGATTACAACAATTACGTGCAGACCGTCTACGACAGCAGCAACGGCCTGCCCTGCGGCGAGGCCAACGACATCGCCCAGACCAATGACGGCATACTCTGGATCGGCACCTATGCCGGCCTGTACCGCTACAACGGGCGCGAATTCACCTGGATGGACAACTATGAATCCGTGCGCAACGTGAACTGCCTGTATGTGGACGAGGAGGGCCGCCTGTGGATCGGCACCAACGACAACGGCCTGTCCATATGCATCAACGAGCATATCTCCAACGTGGTGGATCAGACCAGGGGCCTGCCCTCCAACTCGGTGCGCTCCATCGTACAGAGCACCGACGGCTATTACTACGTGGGCACCACGGGCAGCATGCAGATATTGACGCTGAAAAACGGCCTGAAGCGGGTGAACACCCTGCGGGAGATCAACTATGCCGACAAGATCGCCGCAGACGAGGCGGGGCACGCGGCCACCGTCACCTCTGACGGCAGGCTGTTTTTGATGCAGAAGGGCATGATCCAAAGCTCCCTGCAGCTGCCCGAGGGGGAGGAGCAATTCAACAGCGTCTGCTTCGACCAGGAGGGGGCGCTGCTGGCGGGCACCACCACGAACCACATCTATGTGTACGAGATCGGCCAGGGCTGGTTTGATGAAAAGACGGTGCTCACCTGTGAGGGCCTCAAAAACATCAACGACCTGTATTATGTCGCCGGCGGCCAGCTGATCGTCTCTGCGGACAACGGCGTGGGCTACATCAGCCGCGACAATGCATTCGAATCCGTCAATACCAACGATTTCAACAACTCCATCGACAACATGCTGATGGACTACCAGGGCAACCTGTGGTTTACCTCGTCCCGCCTGGGCCTGCTGCGCTTGGCGCCCTCCGCCTTCAGGGATGTGTACAGCACCGTGGGGCTGGACAACCGCGTGGTCAACGCAGTGGAATTCTGGCAGGGCAATTACTACTTCGGCACCGACAAGGGGCTGGACGCGACGGACGCCGCCTGCAAACAGCGCGTCGAAAACGACCTGACGCAAAAGATGGATGGCGTTCGCATACGCTGCATGCGGGTGGATTCGTCGGACCACCTGTGGATCTGCACCTATGGGAGCGGTCTTTTGGAGGTGGAGCCGGACGGCACCGAGCACCTGTACAACAGCGAGAGCGGCAGCTTCGGCAACCGCGCCCGCGTGGTGACGGAGCTTTCGGACGGCACGATCATGGCCGGCGGCGATACGGGTATCAGTTTTATCCGCGACCATCAGATCGTCGGCAATATCGGCTATGCCGACGGCCTGATCAATTCCATGATCCTCACGGTGACGGAGCTTGCCGACGGGCACATCATCGCCGGCACCGACGGCGATGGCATCGCCGTGCTGAAGGACGGGAAGGTGGAGCGTATGCTGACCCGGGACGACGGGCTCAGCTCCGGCGTCATACTGCGCACCGTGGCCGACACCAAGTCCGGGGGTGTGTTCGTCGTCACCAGCAACGGCCTGTGCTACATGAACGAGGATTTCACGCTGCGCAGCCTCGACAACTTTCCGTATTACAACAACTACGACATCTGGGCCCGGGACAAGAATACGCTGTTCGTGATGAGCAGCGCGGGCATCTATGTGGTGGACAGGGACGAGCTGCTCTCCGGCAGCGAGAGCATATCCTACGATTTGCTGGACGCCCGGCGCGGCCTGACCAGCTCGCTGACGGCCAATTCCTGGAACTATTGCGACGAGAACTACAACCTGTTCCTGCCCTGCGACAAGGGCGTGTTCATCATCGACACCGAGGGCTATACCTCCGGCATCAACGCCTACCGCATGTCCGTCAAGAGCGTGAAGCTGGACAACACCATCAAGGATGTGAGCCGCAGGAACTCCATCGAGATCGGGCGAGGCGTGAGCAAGGTCGAGCTGATGCCCGAGATCATCAACTATACCATACATGACCCCTATGTGGGCTACTGGCTGGAGGGCTTTGAGAGCGATTGGACCATCATGTCCCAGAGCGCACTGAGTACCATCACCTATACCAACCTGCCCACCGGCAACTATACCTTCCACCTGGCCGTGTTCGACAACAGCAAGGCCAACATACTGGGCGAGCGGGATTACACGCTGATCAAGGCCAAGGAGATCTACGACAATCCCTGGTTCGTGATCTACATCGTCACCGTGCCGATGCTGATGGTCATCTGGGTCACATGGTACAGCATGCGCCGGCGCATGCAGAAGACGCTGGAGCGCCAGGCCCACCAGATGGCGCTGATGCAGCAGCAGATTCAGATGGGCAACGAGACGATCATTGCCATCGCCAAGGCCGTGGACGCCAAGGACGAGCGCACCAGCCAGCATTCCCAGCGCGTGTCCCAGTATTCGGTGATGATCGCGAAGGAGCTGGGCTTTGACGAACATGAGTGTGAAAACCTGCGCCGGGCCGCCCTGATGCACGACATCGGCAAGATCGGCATACCGGACAACATCCTCAACAAACCGGCCCGACTGACCGACGACGAGTACGCGATTATGAAGTCCCACGTCACCCGGGGCGCGGAGATTTTGAAGGATTTCACGCTGATCAAGGACGTGGTGGCGGGGGCGCGCTACCACCACGAGCGCTACGACGGACGGGGCTATCCCGACGGCCTGAAGGGCGAGGAGATACCGCTGTACGGGCGCATCATCGGCGTGGCGGACGCCTTCGACGCCATGACCGCCAACCGCGTCTATCGCAAGCAGATGGACTTTGACTATGTGCTGAACGAGATGAAAAAGGGCCGGGGCACCCAATTTGACCCGCAGGTGGTGGACATCATGCTGCGGCTGATCGACGAGGGCAAGATCGACCTGAACGCACTGTATCCGGTGAAGACGGATGAATGAAGGGATGGGTGACGACGGGCATGAAGCGCGTATACATAACCACGATCGTGACGGCATTGCTGGTGGTCGCCGCGTTCAGCATGATCTATCCCGTGTGGAACAGGACTGCGCGGGTGGACGTTTTGAAGGTGGGCTTCATCTATAAAAACGACGAGAGCACGCCCTATACCTGCAATTTCATGCTGGCCCAGGAAGCCCTTGAGCAGAATTTGCCCAACCGGGTGAAGGTGATTACCCGGAGCAATGTGTCGGAGGAGGACACCCTCGAGCCGCTACGCGATCTGGTGCGCGAGGGCTGCGCCATCATATTCACCAACAACAACAGCACCCAGATGATCGAAGCGGCCAGGGAATACCCCCAGGTGCAGTTCTGTCAGGGGGCCTTTGCCACAACGGACGATGTGAGCGACGTGAAGAACTACCACAGCTTCGCGGGCGCGATCTATGAAGCGCGGTACGCCAGCGGCGTGGCTGCGGGCATCAAGTTGCGGGATATGATCGACCGGCATGTCATTGAGCCGGAGGAGGCGCTGGTGGGCTATGTGGGCTCCTATCCCATCGCCGACGTCATGTCCAGCTTCACCGCCTTCCTTTTGGGTGTGCGGTCGGTGGCGCCCGAGGCCACGATGCGCGTGCAATATACCCACGTCTGGAACAGCTACAGCAAGGAGAAGGCCTGCGCCAGGGCCCTGATCGACGAGGGCTGCGTGGTCATCTCCCAGCACACCGATACCATCGGCCCCGCCGTGGCCTGCGAGGAGGTCAGCTCGGCCAAAAAGGTTTTCCATGTGGGTTATCACCAGAGCATGATCGACGTCGCGCCCACCACTTCGCTGACCAGCGCCCGGATCGACTGGTCCGTGTACGTCCTCGGTGCGGTGAAGGCGCTGCTGGAGGGCAAGGAGATTGAACAGTACGTGGCCGGCAATGTCTTCGGCAATGACATGTGCGCCGGCTTCGACCATGGCTGGGTGGAGCTGACGGAGCTGAACCCCCAGCTGGCCCCCTACGGCACGCAGGAAAAGCTGGACAGGGTCATTGAAGCGCTGCGCAAGGGCACGCTGGAGGTGTTCAAGGGCGATTACACCGGCGTCGATCCCGATAATCCCGCAGACACCATCGACCTGAACCAGGGCTACAAGGAAAATGCGAGCACCTCCTGGCCCACCTTCCACTATGTGCTGAACGATGTCGTTACGGTGGAGGAGTAGGCGCATCAGGAATGGAAAACAGAAGCCGGGAATGGGGAGTCAAGATTTAGAAATTGTGGCGACTGTTCGGTCGAAAGCCGAACAGTCGCTTTTTATTTAACCTGTCCGTCCCTTGACAATACCCCTGGGGGGTGTTATACTGTACCCATAAAATACCGGAGAGGGGTATATGGATGTCCAACGAATTGAACGCTCAACAGGAAATCGCCTATCAACAGGCGAAGGATAAATACCTGCACTATGCCAACGAAGGGGATCTGCGCGCGGCGATGTCGCTGTTTCGCGACCTGGGCGATTACAGGCAGTCCGCGTCCTACGCCGAAAAATGTGAGACGCTGCTGGCCCACATGCCGGGCTGCGTGGTGCGCTTCGGCAGCTTTGAGGGCAAACCCATCCGCTGGCGGATCGTGGACCAGCGAGGCAAGCTGCGCCTGCTGCTGGCGGAAGAAATAGTCACCCGCCGCTGCTATCATCGCACTACGCTGGAGGATGCGACCTGGTCGGATTGCTCGCTGCGCCAGTGGCTGAACAAGGATTTCCTGGAGAGCGCCTTCACGCCTTCGGAGCGCTTGAAGATCGTACCCAACAAGCTCAAAAACCTGCGCAACCGCAAGTTCTACACCCAGGGCGGCCCGGACACCATGGACCGGGTACACGTCCCCGGCGTGGAGGAAATCGAGCGCTATCTGCCCGAACAGGCCCAGCGGGCGGGAAAGGGCTGGTGGTGGCTGCGCTGCCCCGGCAGCAACCTTTTCAGCACCGTGGCGGTCTATGACGATGGCTCCATATATGAAAACGGCATACACATCGACTACGAGGGGGGCGGCGTTCGCCCGGCCGTGTGGGTGCTGTTGAAGGTATAGCTACTTATGATGGGGGAGTTGCTCAGCAACTGCAGTCTCAGAACTGCCGTATCAGCGCCGTCAGCTTGCCGAGGACGGTCACGGTGTCGGCGTAGATGGGCTGCATGGTGGGGTTTTCCGGTTGCAGGCGCACCCGGTTGTCCTCGTAGAAGATGCGCTTGACCGTGGCCTCGTCGTCGGGGGTCATGGCCACCACGATCTCGCCGTTCTCGGCGGTGTCCTGCTGGCGCAGTATCACGATGTCGCCATCCATGATGCCGGCATCGATCATGCTCTCGCCCTCCACCCTCAGCGCGAACATCTTGCCCTGACCCAGCACACTCTGGGGAAGGGACAGGTACTCCTCGATGTTCTCGATGGCCAGTATGGGCTGCCCGGCGGTCACACGCCCCACCAGTGGCACGCTCCGCCCCCGGGATTGGGAGCCGTCCAGCACCTCGAGCGCCCTGGGTTTGGTGGAATCCCGGCGAATCAGGCCCTGCTGCTCCAGATGGTTCAGGTGGGCGTGTACCGTGGAGGTGGAGCGCAGGCCCACCGCCGCGCAGATTTCGCGCACCGACGGGGGATAGCCCTTGTCCTCGATTTCCGCCTTGATAAAATCCAGTATCCTCTGCTGGTTTTCATGGGATGAGCGCATAGACTTGTCCTCCAAACAAATGTTCTACGCTTAGTATAGCACATGTTTGCCGAAAATGCAAACATGTGTTCTTTAATTCTGATAGAACATCTCAGAATGTGACAAAAAACGAAAAATATATGAAATAAGTGTCAAAAAGTGGCAGATAGGGTAGAGATGTGGTATAATGTGGGATACAAAGTGGAGAAAAGGGGGTGAATCCGATGCTGAGCGCTGAATTTTCGGGGAACTACACGCATAATATTGACCCCAAGGGCAGGGTGACCATTCCCGCCGCCTATCGGGAAGCGCTGGGCTATGGGTTCACCATCGGCCTGAACAACGATTTCAGCGCCATCGCGCTGTATCCCGTCGACAAGTGGCGGGATATGAGCGCGCGGCTGGACCGCATTCCCGACAGCGATGCCCGGGGCATGGCCTACGTGCGGCTGATCAAGGCCTTCTCCTTTACCAATCAGAGCCTGGACGGTCAGGGCCGCGTGCTGCTGCCGGCGGCGCTTCGCCAGAAGGCGGGCATGGACAAGGCGATTCGCTTTGCGGGCATGGGCCGCTGGCTGGAGATCTGGGACGAGGATCGCTTCAACGAATTCTGCGCCCGGAGCGAGACGGACATCGGCGCGCTGCTGGATTATGTGAACGATCGCTACTACGGCAATCCGAACCCCTGATGTTCTACCCCTGCCGGCGGAGGAATAGATATGAACAGGATGCGAACCTCCCGCAGGACGCGGGAGCAAAGGCTGAACCGTTGGCTCATGATCGCCTTTGCGGCGGTGTTGTTCATCGGCGTGATCGCCCAGATTGCCATGATGGCGCAGCTCGCCGTCCAGAGCAAACAGGCCTATGCGGCGGAAAAAGAGGCGTATGACCTGACAATACGTATTGAAAACCTGAACAACAGCCTGGAACAATTCCACAGCCATGACAGAATTAAGGCCAGGGCGCAGCAGCTGGGTATGCAGCTGCCGGACGAAACGCAGCTTCGGGTGGTGAATCTGCCTGGGCTGACCTACGGTACAACCGCGCAGAGCGCCGATAATGGCGGCGCTGGGGAAATGCTGGATTGATATTTCCTGGGCGGGGAGGGGTGCGCTTGGTTCTCACAGGGCCGGTCATCCGTCGCCGCCTTGCGCTGTGTATGGCCGCGTTTTTTCTACTCTTTTCCGCATTGGGCGGCAGGCTGTTCTGGCTGCAGGTGATCCAGGGGCGCGCGTTGCAGCGCCGGGCGCAGTCGCAGTGGACCAGCGAGAGCGCCATACGGCCCACGCGGGGCCGCATACTGGATCGAAACGGCGCGGTGCTGGCCCAGAGCGCCACGGCCTACACCGCCTCGGCCAGTCCAAGACAGGTGGTGAACGCCGCGCGGTTTGCCGCGCTGCTGGCCCCCGTGCTGGACGAAGAGGCTGCCGTCATCGAAAAAAAGGTGTCCGACACCAGCCGGGGCGGCGTCACGCTGAAGCGGCAGCTCCCCAGGGAGACGGCCCAACAGCTCAAGCGCATGAAGGCCGAGCACGCCGCCGCAGGCTCCGACGCGCTGAACGGGCTGTACCTGGAGGAGGAGAGCAAGCGCTACTACCCCATGGGCGCCTTTGCCGCCCAGCTGATCGGGCTGACGACCATCGACGGCGTAGGCCAGGCGGGACTGGAGCAGTCGATGGATCGCTACCTCTCGGGCAAGGCGGGCCGGGTGCTGTCCCAGATCGACGGCAAGGGCCGGGCCCTGGGCTATGGCGAGACGGAGTACGTCCCCGCCGTTCACGGCGGTTCGGTGACGCTGACCATAGACGCCTCGATCCAGAGCTTTGCCGAGCAGGCCGCCCGGGAGGCCATGGAGGTCAACAACGCCAGGGCTGTGCGGGTGCTGGCGATGGATCCGGCCACCGGCGAGATACTGGCGATGGTCAACAAACCGGACTACGACCTGAACGATCCGCCCCGGGACGACGTGGACACGCTGACCCGGCGGATGCGCAACCGCGCGCTCACAGACGCCTACGAGCCGGGCTCCACCTTCAAGGTGATCACCGCAGCCTCGGCGCTGGACGCGGGGCTGGTGTCGGCGGACGAGGGCTTTTACTGTGCGGGTTCGGTGGTGGTGGACGGCGGAAAAATACGCTGCTGGGGCAAGCCCCACGGCGCTGAGACCTTCGCCCAGGCGCTGCAAAATTCCTGCAACCCAGTTTTCGTCGAGATGGGCCTTCGGCTGGGCGCGGATAAGCTGTACCGCTATCTGGACGCCTTCGGCATCGGGCGCAAGACCGGCGTGGACATTCCCGGCGAGGCCGGCGGCATCGTGATTTCAAAGCGGGCCGTCAAGCGGGTGGACATCGCCCGCATCGGCTTCGGCCAATCCGTTGCGGTGACGCCCATCCAGCTGATTACCGCTGTGTGCGCCGCCGTCAACGGCGGCAACCTGATGCGGCCCTATGTGATAAAGTCCGTCGCCGACGCCGATGGCGAGGTCGTTCGCCGGGGCGCGCCGAAGGTGGTCGGGCATCCCATATCCCCCCGGACCTCCGCCCTGATGCGGCGGCTGCTGGAGGATGTGGTCACGCTGGGCGGCGGCAAGAACGCCTACATCCCCGGCTACCACGTGGGCGGCAAGACGGGCACGGCCCAGGTCTATGTGGACGGCGTGGTGTCCCGTGACAGACACATCGGCTCCTTTGTGGGCTTCGCCCCGGCCAACGATCCGCGCATCGCGGTCCTGCTGGTGGTGGACGAGGCCGACGTGCCCGTGGACTTCGGGTCGGTGACGGCCGCACCCTACGCGCGGCAGATACTGGAAAAGTCGCTGGCCTATCTGGGCGTCGTCCCAGATATCCGGCAGACGCCCGCCCCCCAGGTGACGGTGCCCGACGTGACGGGGCGAAGCGTGGAGGACGCGCGCAGGATCCTCGCCGGGGCCGGTTTGGACAGCGTGCTGGACGGCGCGGGGGTTCGGGTGCTCCGACAGCTTCCGGTGGCCGGGGCGCAGATGAACGCGGGCGCGCTGGTGATGCTGTACATGGCGGGCCAGGCCGCAGGCGCGGGCGACGCCCCCGTGACGGTGCCCGACGTGTCGGGCCTGCCCGTGACGGAGGCCAACCGGCTGTTGCGCTCCTATGGGCTCGAGCTTCAAATTGAGGGCAGCGGGCTGGCGGTCAGCCAGTCACCGCCTGCCGGGACACAGGTGAATCCAACCACGCGGGTCGCGGTGCGGTTCCAGCCGCCCTGACGCGCTTCTGATATAAACACATTCTGGGGAGGCTTCCGGATGAAACTGAAAGCGCTGATCGGGAAAATTCCCGGCAAGGTCAGTACAAAGGGAAATATAGATGTAGACATCACAGAACTGTGCGTCGATTCCAGGCGGGCGACACCCGGCGCGCTTTTCTTCTGCACGCCCGGCCTGCACATGGACGCCCATGACTTTGCGCCGCAGGCCGTTGAAAAGGGCGCGGTGGCGCTGGTGGTGGAGCGCTTCCTGCCGCTGGACGTGCCCCAGGTGATGGTGGAGGACGTGCGCGTCGCGGTCTCCTATGTCGCCGCCGAATACTTTGGCAATCCCGCGGAAAAGCTGATGATGCTGGGCATCACTGGCACCAAGGGCAAGACCACCACCAGCTTCCTGGTCAAGGCTATCATGGAGGCTGCCGGGATAAAGACCGGCCTGATCGGCACGGTCTGTTCGATGATTGGGGACGAGACCCTTTCCAACCAGCTGACCACGCCCGACCCCATCGAGATGCAGACGCTGCTCAGGCGCATGGTGGACGCGGGCATGGAATGCGTCATCATGGAGGTATCCGCCCACGCGCTGGCCATGCACCGGCTGGCCGGCGTCAGGTTCAAGGTGGCGGCTTTCTCCAACTTCTCCCAGGATCACCTGGATTATTTCCCGGATATGGACGCCTACTTCGCGGCCAAGATGAAGCTGTTCGCGCCGGATGTGAGCGAAAACGTCGTCTATAACGTGGACGACGAGTGGGTCAGCGCGGGCATACGCGCCCTGGGCCGCGAAGCCATGCGCATCGGCATCCGGGAGAGCAGCGACGTGTACGCCAACGACATCGAGATCGGCGAGCGGGGCTGCAGCTTCCTGATGACCTGGCACAAGCGCTTCCGCACCACCATATCGCTGCACCTGGCGGGCATATTCAACGTCTACAACGCGCTGATGGCGGCGGGCATCTGCATTTGCGCCGGCGCGGGCCCCGAGAGCATCCGCCAGGGGCTGGAGAGCGTGTACGCCGTGCCCGGGCGCATCGAATTGCTGGACACCGGGACGCCCTATCGGGTGATACTGGACTACGCCCATTCGCCGGACAGCCTTGAAAACGTGTTGAAGGCCGTGCGGGAGACCTCCAAGGGGCGCATGATCGCGCTTTTCGGCTGCGGTGGCGACAGGGATCGGGCGAAGCGGCCGGTGATGGGCGAGATTGCGGGCAAGCTGGCCGACTATTGCGTGCTGACCAGCGACAATCCCCGCAACGAGGACCCCATGGCGATACTGGAAGCCATTGAGACGGGCATCAAGCCGACAGGCTGCGAATACGTGGTGATCGAAAACCGCCGGGAGGCCATTCGCTACGCCCTGAAGATCGCCGGGGCGGGGGATGTGGTGGTGCTGGCGGGCAAGGGCCACGAGACCTATCAGGAAATTCGCGGCGAAAAGCATCCCTTCGACGAAAAGGTGGTCGTGCGGGAGCTTTTGGAAGAGATGTAAGGATTCTGATTAACAGGCGAGACCCTGGCGATAATGGGGAATGGATGAGGAAATCCTTGCGGATTTCTTGGATTAAATGAAGAGAAACGTCTCAGGCAGCACGGGGGTATTTATCATGACAAATCCCGCCAGGGATTTGTACCACAATTCCCCATTCCTCATTCCCAATTCCCAATTAATCTGAAGAGGGGAACATAAGATAACATGCAACGACTGATCTGGACTGTGGTGGCCGCCTTCGCAATGGCGATTGTGCTGGGCCCGATCGTGATTCCCTGGCTTAAACGGATGAAGTTCGGCAAGGAGATCTACGAGCTCGGCCCACAGACCCATAAGAAAAAACAGGGAACGCCGCAGATGGGCGGCATCATATTCGCCGTGCCCGCGCTGATCGCGGCGCTGGCCTTTTCCTATGGCGACGCCCGATGGGATTTTTTGTTGATAGCGCTGGTCTCGGCGGTGGGCTTCGGACTGATCGGCTTTGTGGACGACTTCATTAAAATCAAGCTGCATCGCGCCGAGGGCCTGACGCCAAAGCAGAAGCTGGCCCCCCAGATCCTGCTGTCCATTGGCCTGGCCTTCTGGGCCTATTACAATCCGAACATCGGCTCGGCGCTGACGGTGCCCTTTGTCAACGTGGAGTGGAACCTGGGCTGGTTCTACATCCCGGTGATGGTGTTCGTGCTGGTGGGCACGGTGAATTCGGCCAACCTGCTGGACGGCCTTGACGGATTGCTTGGGGGCTGCGCCCTTTTCGATTTCGCGACGATGGCCCTGATCTGCGTGGCGCTGGCGGGGGCCAACCCCGCCCAGGCGGACAACCTTCTGAACGTGGCCGTATTCGGCGGCGCGATGGTGGGCGGACTGATGGGCTTTTTGCGCTACAATTCCCACCCGGCCCGGGTGTTCATGGGCGACGTGGGTTCCTTCTTCATCGGCGGCGCGCTGGTGGGCATGACCCTGGTGACGCGGCTGTCGCTGCTTTTGCCGATCATCGCCCTGGCGATGGTGCTCTCCAGCCTGTCGGACCTGATACAGTTCGCCTATTTCCGTGCGACCCACGGCAAGCGCTTTTTCAAGATGGCGCCGCTGCACCATCACTTCGAGCTCTGCGGCATGCCCGAGACCAGGATCGTGGCGATGTACTATATCGCCACCGCCATGCTGTGCCTGATTTCGCTGCTGGGGTTTGTGGCCTGATGATATGGGGAATGGGGAATTGGGAATGGAAAACGGGGGGATAAATATATTTTAATGCCCCATTCTCCATTCCCAATTCCCCATTCAAAAACGAGGGAGGTATCGTTTATGATGCAGGACAAGAAGGTGCTCGTCTTCGGCATGGCCCGAAGCGGTATTGCCGTGGCGAAGCTGCTGCTTCAGAAGGGCGCGAAGGTGTGGGTGTGCGACGCCAAGAGCGAAGCGGAATTTGACGGCGCGCTGGACGGCCTGAAAGCTGCCGGCGCGGTGCTGTGCCTGGGCGAGAAGCATCCTGAAAACCTGGTGGTCGGCATGGACGCGCTGATCGTCAGCCCCGGTATTCCCGTGGAGAACCCCGCGGTCGTCCGTGCGAAGGCGGAGGGCGTGGAGGTCATGGGCGAGGTGGAATACGCGTACCGGGAGGCCAGGGGACTTTTGCTGGCCATCACCGGCACCAACGGCAAGACCACCACCACGACCCTGCTGGGTGATATATTCAAAAACGCCGGGCGGCGCACCTTCGTGGTGGGCAACATCGGCACGCCCTACAGCGGCGCGGTGCCGGATATGAAACCCGGCGACGTGACCGTGTGCGAAATTTCCTCTTTTATGATGGAGACATCCCGGGATTTTCATCCCTCCATCTGCGCGGTGCTGAACATTTCCGAGGATCACCTGAATCGTCACGGCACGATGGAGAAATACATATCGCTGAAGGAACGCATCTTTGAAAACTGCGTCGGGGATGACGTGGTGGTGCTGAACTGGGACGACCCCGTCACAAGGGACATGGCCAATCGCGTCCGCTGCCGGGTGGCCTGGTTTTCCTCCCGCAACCCCGTGCCCTTCGGAGCCTTCGTGTGCCAGAGCAATATCGTCTACGGCTCGGCGCAGGACAACAAACCGGTCTGCGCCGTCGATGAAGTGTACATCCCCGGGGAGCACAACCTGAAAAACGCCCTGGCCGCCACGGCGATGGCAATGTCGGCGGGCATTCCCGCGCCGGTGATCCGCCATACGCTGCGCACCTTCAAGGGTGTGGAGCACCGCATCGAATTTGTGCGGGAGCTGGATGGCGTGCGCTTCATCAACGATTCCAAGGGCACGAACGTGGATTCCACCATCCAGGCCGTGCGGGCGATGAACCGGCCCACGGTGCTGATCCTGGGCGGCTATGACAAGCACACCGATTTTACCCCGCTGTGCCAGGAGATCATGAAATGCCCCATATCGCGCATCGTGTTGATCGGCGAGACGGCGAAGCAGCTGGAGCAGACCCTGGAAAAGGTGGGCTATCACGAATGGACCCATGCGGGCTACGATTTCAAGGCGGCGGTGGAGAAGGCCTTCGCGCTGGCCAATCCCGGCGGAAACGTGCTGCTGTCGCCCAGCTGCGCCTCCTTCGACATGTTCAAGGACTATGAAGCGCGCGGACGCATATTCAAGGACATCGTGAACAAACTGGAGGGGCGCCGGGCTTGATCCTCCAGCCTGTGCGCGGGGCCAATGAAGCGGGGGACAGCCTCCCGCAGAGCGATACGCGAAGAAGCCTGTTTTCAGGCGTGGACAGGGGCCTGATCGTCACCACCCTGCTGCTGATGGCCACGGGACTGGCGACGCTCTACGCGGCCAGCTATTACAACGCCCAGGATCACGGCGGCGCGCTGTCGGAGGTGCTCTCCCAGCTGGTGGGCATGGGCGTGGGCGCGGCGGCGATGGCGGTGATTCTGCACAGGGATTACCGCCAGCTCGCGCAGCCGTGGCTGTGCGGCGGTCTGCTGGCCGTCAGCATGGTCATGCTTGCGCTGGTGGCAGTGCCGGGCATCGGCAAGATGCTGAACGGCTCCAGGCGGTGGCTGCGGCTGGGGCCGGTCAGCTTCCAACCCTCAGAGCTGGCGAAGTACGCGATGATCGTCTACCTGGCCCGTGCGCTCAGTCAAAAGAAGCGGAACGTGACCCGGTTTTTCCGGGGTCTCGCGCCGCTGTTTGTTCTGCCGGGGATCACGTTCCTGCTGATATTGCTGCAGCCAAACCTGTCTACTGCGGGCAGCATACTGATCGTCACCGCCGTGATGGTGATGATCGCCGGAGCGCGCTGGCGGCATCTGGGCCTGATCGGGGCGGCGGGCATGGCGCTGGGGACGTTCTACGCCCTTTCCGAAGACTATCGGCGGGCGCGGCTGATGTCCTTCCGGCATCCCTTTGACTACATGACCAACGAGGGCTACCAGCTTTCCCAGTCGCTGCTGGCCTTCGGCTCCGGCGGGTTGTTCGGCATGGGGCCGGGCATGGGCCGACAGAAGTTCGCCTTCCTGCCCTATCCGGAATCCGATTTCATATTCGCCGTGGTGGGGGAGGACGTGGGCTGGGTGGGCTGCATGGCGGTGCTGGCGCTGTTCGCGGCTTTTTTGTTTTTCGGCCTGCGGGTGGCGATGCGCTGCCCGGACCGCTTTGGCAGTATGCTGGCCGGGGGCATCACCTGTATGATCGGGGTGCAGTGCGTGCTGAATGTGGCCGTGGTCATCGGCATGATGCCCACCACGGGCCTGCCCCTGCCCTTTTTCAGCGCCGGGGGCACCTCCGTCAGCATATTGATGGCCGCCGTGGCGGTGCTGATGGATATTTCCAGGGACCATGATATTGCATCATAAGGCATTGGGAATGGCTGTGACAATTCGTGTGGATTTCCTTGATATTGTATATTGAATCAGTATAAATCCCATGGGGGATTTGTACCGCCGTTTCCCATTGCTGCATCAATCCGGAGGTATTATGCGCAAAAGACGAAGGAAAAACAGCATCTGGTCCCGCTTGGCAGCGGTGGCGGCGGCGGGCCTTGCCCTGTGGCTGCTGCTGACGAACGTCGTGTTTGTGGTGCGCGATGTAAAGGTCGAGGGCGCGAACGGGATCCCGGCGGAGGAAGTGCTGCGGCTAAGCGGCATCCGACTGGGCAGGCCCATCGGCCGGGTGAAGCTTGAAGACGTGCGGCTTGCCGTGGAGAGCGACGGACGGCTGGCCTTCGTCGGGCTGGAAAAGCGCTATCCCAACGCGGTTGTGCTGACGGTGCGCCCGCGCAGTCATGACGCGGTGGTGTTGCAGGGGGGCAAGGTGCTGGTGCTGGATTCCGACGGCTATGTGGCTCAGGTTGCCGATCACATGCCGGACGGCCAGATGCCGTATATCAGCGGGCTCAGGGCGTCCTATTACCTGTTGGGGCGGCAGCTGGACACCGCAGACGGGCGTCTCGCCGCGATGAGCGCGGTGCTGAACGCGCTGAAGGCGCGCGGCGCGATGAAATACGCTTCGGAGATCAGCGTGGAGGATATCGATGATTTGCGCATCATCACCCGAACGGGGATGACGGTGCTGTTGGGGACCGCCGAAAACATGTCCGACAAGATCGCTTGGATGGCGGGCGCGCTGGCCGACCTGGAGGCCAGGGGCGAAACCAACGGCAGGCTGGATGTCATCAGCGGGGTCAAGGCCGATTACAGGCCGGAGGTATCTCCGTCGCCCGATCCCCAGCTCTACGGCTACGGCCCGGCGAACGCGACGCCCGCACCAACCCTTCCCGACGGCGCGACGCCGACGCCGGTTCCGGCAAGTTAACCTCAATTTGAAATGGTATGACAAAGCCTTGCCTCAATTTTGAAAGTATTTTGAAAACTGTCGAAAAACGGAAAAAAACGGGGTTTCCGGTTTGCATCTCGCAACAAATCCATGTATAATAACGGCATATGGTGAGCTAAACAGAGCGTAACAAAGGATAGGGTGGGTCGAGTACAGATATGAAAACGCAAATTGCGGCCATTGAGTTCGGAACGTCCAAGATCGTGACGGTGATTGCGCAGAGCGGCGGCATGGACCGCCTTGACATCATCGGCTCGGGCACCGTGCCCTACGACGGCTATTCCGACGGCGATTGGAATACGCCCGGACAGATGATACAGCGCGTGCGCGATTCCATCGCCGCGGCGGAGCTGGAAGCCAATTCCAAGATCAAGGAGATCTATGTGGGCGTGCCTGGGGAATACATCCATGTGCGCTCCTGCGAAACCGAGGTGGAGCTGCCCGACGGCGTGGTGGACGAGGCGGCGATCAACGCCGTGCAGGACGCTGCGGCGGATCAGCTGCGCATCGGCGCGGAGGGTGGCCTGGTGATGCACCGAACGCCCTCCTGGTTTATGGTGGACGACGGCAAGAAGACCATGATGCCCGGCGGACGCGGCAGCAGGCTTCGGGCGAAGACCACCTTCATCGTCGCCGACCCCCAGTTCATCGACGACGTTTCGGAGATGATCGGGCGGCAGAACATCACGATACTCGGCTTCCTGTCCTGCTCTCTGGGCGAGTGCCTGCTGGTGCTGTCGCTGGAGGACCGCGACCGCGTAGCGGTGCTGATCGACGTGGGCTATCTGAACACGGAGCTTTGCGTGGTGGAGGGCGACGCCATCGTCTATCACGCCATATTGCCCCGGGGCGGCGGCCATATCACTGCGGATTTGGCCATGAAGCTGCGCATACCGATGCGCGCCGCGGAGCAGATTAAGAGAGGCTTCGTATTTAATCCCGATGAGTTTGACGCGAATTCCTTCTCCGAGGTGTTCGACGATTCGGGTCGGCGCATGACCTTCCCGCGGGAGCAGGTCGGACAGATCGTCGAAGAGAGCTTTTCTGAGCTGGCGGACATGATCGACATGACGCTGCGCAACGACGTGGAACCGATGCTGGGCAAGCGCTCGCAGGTGTTCCTCACCGGCGGCGGCATCGCGCTGATGCGCGGCGCGCGGGAGGCGCTGGCGGCGCGGATCAACCGGCCGATCAAGGTCTCCGCCGCGAAATCCTCAAAATTGAACAGCCCGGTGTTCTCCGCTTCCCTTGGGCTGGCCGACCTGGTATTCGATTCCATCGAAAACCCGGGCGGACAGGACGAGCGCCTGTCGAGCCGCCTGAAGAACCTGTTCGGCGGACGGGGCTGAGACGATATAACCATACACTAAACTATACTGACGAGGGGGATGCCTTGTGTTGGAATTTGAAATGGAAGACAAGAACATCAACAATGAGGAAGAGACCAACTTTGCGGCCATAAAGGTCATCGGCGTTGGCGGCGCGGGCACAAACGCGGTCAACCGCATGGTGGACTCCGGTCTGCGCGGCGTTGATTTTATCGCGGTGAACACCGACAAGCAGGCGCTCGCAATGTCCAAGGCCCCCATCCAGATTCAGATCGGCGACAAGCTGACCAAGGGCCTGGGCGCGGGCGCGAATCCCGAGGTGGGCCAGAAGGCCGCCGAGGAGAGCCGCGAAGAAATCGCCAACACCATCAAGGGCTCCGACCTCGTTTTCGTCACCTGCGGCATGGGCGGCGGCACCGGCACCGGCGCGGCCCCCATCATCGCCGAGACCGCCCGGGACATGGGCATACTGACCATCGGCGTGGTTTCCAAGCCCTTCCTCTTTGAAGGGCGTCAGCGCATGAAGAACGCAGAGGCGGGCATCGAGCGGTTGAAGGCCAATGTGGACACCCTGGTGGTGGTTCCCAACGATCGCCTGCTCTCCGTGGTCACCAAGGGCACCACGATGACCGACGCCTTCAAAATTGCCGACGACACGCTGCGCCAGGGCATCCAGGGCATTTCCGATTTGATCGCCGTGCCTTCGCTGATCAACCTGGACTTCGCGGACGTGCGCACGGTCATGCAGTCCCGGGGCCTGGCCCACATGGGCATCGGCATCGGCAAGGGCGAGAACCGCATGGTGGAAGCCGCCAAGCAGGCCATCTCCAGCCCGATGCTGGAGACCTCCATCGACGGCGCGCGCGCGGTGCTCATCAACATCACCGGCGGCCCGGATACCTCCATCATCGATATCAACGAGGCGGCCCAGCTGATCACCGCCGCCGCCGACCCCGAGGCCAACATCATCTTTGGCGCGGGCATCGACGAGAGCATGGACGACGAGGTCAAGATCACCGTCATCGCCACCGGCTTCGAGAAGCCCTCCTTCACCGATACGCTGAAGCCCTCCATCGGCGAGAACCGCGACGCCGAGGCCGAGGGACCGGCGCGCGGGCCCAGGCCCTCCCGCTATGAGGAGGAGCAGGTCTCCCCGATCTTCGAGCGTCGCAACCGCAGCGAGCGCCCGGCCCGTGAGAGCGCCGACACCGGCTATGAGCAGCGGGAGCAGCGGCGCGCAGAGCGCCAGCAGACCCGCCGTCCCCGCGTCTATCAGGACGACGGGCAGGAGCCCCGCAACCAGAGCCGCCGCGGCTTCGCTCCGGACGTGCCCAGCTTTATGAAAAAGAAATAAGCGCAGGCCAATCCTATTGCAGGGCCGCGCAGCCACATGGCTGCGCGGCCCTGCCGTTTGCATGTCATACGCTTCTCAAGATAAAAGGGCTCTTCACGTTTTCTTGTGGGATTTTGTGGAACTCCCTCAGTCATGCTGTGCATGCCAGCTCCTTCAGGGAGGGAGCCTTCATGCAGCGAAGGCGGTCATCCTGCCTCACTCACCGAGGGAGGTGGCCGAACGCAGAGAGGCTGGTGGGCGTTTTCATTCCACAACTTTCCGTGAAGCGTCGATAAAAGACATGGTGGACAGAAAATGGGGGATATGGTATAGTAGGGAAAATGCAACAGTAATTGTCTGTAAAAAACCGCATTGATATACGGAAATACATCGAAGGGGCGCTCACCGCACCGGCCGCGCCGGGCCGCCTCCCTCCCGGAGGGAGCTGTCAGCTCCAGGCTGATGAGGGCGTTCTTCCCTGTATGGCCCTATATATTTACAGCCCAAAACACTGATATATCCCAGACGCCCGGAAGGATGGCCTATGAACAAAAACAATGACAGCGGCAAAGCCTACCGCCCTTCGCTGCACGGAAAGCGGGGCAGACGGGTCAGGCGTCGGCTGTATGCCCGGCGGGCTGCGCTCGCCGGGGTGCTGTTGGCTGCCCTCGCCCTCGCGCTGTGCGCCTTGCCCGGAATGGTGCGGAAGCCGGCCTCGGATGACAGTGTGCCCGTTGCGTCGGAAGCAATGCCGGCCAATGCCGATGCGCCCGGGGAAGCCGTGGAGGATGTCGGCGCACCTGTCGCCCAGGAAACGGTGCAGATCGGGGCAAGCGACGCGCCCGGGGCGATGCCGGCGCCTGAGGAGTCGCCCGCCGTTGATGCAGTCGCTGAGACCGCCGCTGCGCCGTTGCTCCCGGAACTGTCTCCGAATCCGCCCCTGGAGCAGGGAGCGGATCATCCCGCCTGGAAGTATGGCTACGAGGTCTATACCGACGGACAGCGGGTCGGGGACTCTGAATTTGAGGCGCTGCGCTTTCCGGAGACCGGGGGCTACACGGCGCTGGAGGGCGTCGTGACCTTCCGGGGCGGGAATCTGCGCCAAAACGGAGCCTTCGGCAGTGCCGACCTGAAATCCAGCAGCTTCAAGACGCTCTGGAGCCGCCGAATCGGGGCCATCGACAGCGGCTATGCCCGCTGGACGGGGGTGGGGTGGACCGGCCAGCCGGTCATGGTGCGCTGGCCCGACGATCTGCGCCGCGCGATGAATATCGACCCGGCCTTTCAGGATGTGGACGGGCTGGTGGAGGTCATCTACGGAACGCTGGACGGCAACATCTATTTCATCGACGCCAAGGGCGGGGAGAATACCCGGCCGCCCATCGAGCTGGGCTTTCCCATCAAGGGCAGCGTGTCCATCGATCCCAGGGGCTATCCGCTGCTGTATGTGGGGCAGGGGATTTCAAAGGCGAACGGCAGGACCGGCAGGATCGGCTGGCGGGTGTACAGCCTGATCGACCAGCGGGAGCTGTTCTTCCTGGACGGCCACGACAGCCTTTGCCTGCGGGACCACGGCGCTTTCGACGGCGCCTGCCTGGTGGACGGATCGGCGGACACCGTCATACTGGGCGGTGAAAACGGCCTGTTTTACAGGATCAGGCTGAATACGCGCTTTGATCGGGACAACATGGAAATCTCGGTAGCGCCCCAGGTCACGGTCTACCGGTACAAATCCGCCGTCTCAAAGGAGCTGGGCATTGAAAATTCTGTGGCAGCCTGCGGCGGGTACGCCTGGTTCGCGGACAACTCGGGCCTGCTCACCTGCCTTGATCTGAATGCCATGAAGCCAGTGTGGCTGCTGGACACCGGCGACGATACCGATGCCTCCATCGCCCTGGAGCGGGAGGCGGACGGCCGCCTGGCGCTGTATACCGTCAACCAGGTGGACAAGCAGGGCGCGAAGGGCCGCTGCACCATGCGCCGGGTGGACGCCATGACCGGCATTTCCGACTGGAGTTTTTCGGTGAATTGTACCTCGGACGGCGACAACGGCGGCGGCGGCTTCGCCTCGCCCGCAGTAGGGGCGGGGGCCTATACGGACTATGTGTATTTCAACGTCTGCCGCACGGAGGGCGGGGGCACGCTGTTTTGCTTCGACAAAAAGGACGGCGCGTTGGTCTGGCACCGGGATACGGGCAGCGCATCCTGGTCCTCGCCGGTGCTGGCCTATCGGCAGGACGGCACGGGCGTGCTGATCGTGGCCAACGCCACGGGCCGGGGCATGCTGCGCATGTACGATCCGGCCAGCGGGAAGAAGCTGGGCGGCATACAGCTCAAGGGCCTGATCGAGAGCACGCCCGCCGTGTTCGACGATACGCTGGTGGTCGGCACCCGGGATTGCAGGATCTACGGCGTCCGGCTGCGTTGAATGGGGATTAAATTATTGGCAAAAAATCTTCAAAGTTGCTTCATATTGGGCTTGCGCAGGTTTTATATATATGATACACTATATGGTAATAACAGATGGCCTGCGTGAATCGAGATTGCGCGGGCGCGATGTGGAGGAGGGTTATTTCCAATGAGTAGATCCAAAGCTGTCAAGAGGATGCTGTGCCTTGCGCTGATCGCAGCCACGCTGATCCTGACCGCTGCGCCGGCGTTTGCGGCCAGCAAGCCCAACGGGGCCTACGTCGTCAAAACCACGGATGGCGACAGGCTTATCGTCCATCCGAAGCCCTCGATGACGGGCGAAGTGGCCCGTCTGAAGGCGGGCACGGTGATCGTGTACAAATCCAGGAAGAGCGGCTGGTGGAAGATCGCGTATTACGGCGGCTACGGCTATGTTGATCCGGCCTACCTGGTATCCGCAACCTCGCTGCCCGGCGCCAAGTTCAAGTCGAGGAAGACGCTTCCGGTGTACGCCAAAAGCAAGTCCAGCTCCAGGGTTATTGGCAAGCTGACGACGAAAATGAAGGTGTCCATCGTCGCAAAGAAGGACAGCTGGGTCTGCGTTCAGCGCAACGGCTATACCGGCTGGGTGTCTGCGAAATACCTGTACCGGGTCAAATGAGCAAAAGGGCAAAAAAAGAAGTCGGGCTTCCGGCTTCTTTTTTCACTGGACAATGGCCTTGGTTTTGCGCTATAATGTAACGGGTATATTGTGGAACTGTGTTTCAAAGACAAGGAGAGGGTGTTTGCGATGATTTCCTGGAAGAATCTGGATACACTGGCAGCCTATAAGAAGCTCGCCGGCATGAAGAACCGCGTCAACCTGCCCCAGGCGATGGCGGGCGAGGGCGGCGCGCAGCGCGTGGCGAAGTACAGCGTTCCCATGGCGGCGGGACTGAGCTACAACTACGCGGCGAAGGCCGTGGACGACGATGTGCTGGCCGTGCTCTGCGCGCTGGCCGAGGAGGCCCAGCTGGCCGAAAAGTATCAGGCGCTGCTGGAGGGCGAGGTCATCAACACCGGCGAAAAGCGGCGCGTGCTGCACCAGCTGACCCGAGGCCAGCAGGGCAAGGCTGTCGTGGCCGACGGCGTGGACAAGCGCGAATTCTACGCGGCCCAGCAGAAGAAGGCCGCCGAATTTGCGGGCAAGGTTCATACAGGCGCAATCGCCAACGCCGCAGGCGAGAAATTCACCACCGTGGTGCAGATCGGCATCGGCGGCAGCGACCTGGGCCCCCGGGCCATGTACATCGCGCTGGAGCAGTGGGCGCGGCAGTGCGGCGCGCTGAAGATGGAGGCCCGCTTCATCAGCAACGTCGATCCCGACGACGCTGCGGGCGTATTGAAGGGCATCGACGTGGCCCACACGCTGTTCGTGCTGGTGTCCAAGTCCGGCACCACGCTGGAGACGCTGACCAACGAGGCCTTCGTGAAGGACGCGCTGAAAAACGCGGGGCTGGACGCCTCGAAGCACATGGTTGCCGTGACCAGCGAAACCTCGCCCCTGGCCAGGAGCAGCGATTACCTGGCTGCCTTCTTCATGGACGACTACATCGGCGGCCGATATTCCTCCACATCCTGCGTGGGCGGTGTGGTGCTGTCCCTGGCCTTCGGCCCGGAGGTATTCGCCCGCTTCCTCGAGGGCGCGGCCCAGGCCGACGCGCTGGCGAAGGATCCCGATCCGCTGAAGAACCCCGCCATGCTGGACGCGCTGATCGGCGTGTACGAGCGCAACGTGCAGGGCTGGCCCGCCACGGCGGTGCTGCCCTACTCCCAGGCCCTCAGCCGCTTCCCGGCGCACCTGCAACAGCTGGACATGGAATCCAACGGCAAGTCCGTCAACCGCTTTGGCGAGCCCGTGAACTATCCCACCGGCCCGATCATCTTCGGCGAACCGGGTACCAACGGCCAGCACTCCTTCTATCAGCTGCTGCACCAGGGCACCGACATCGTGCCGTTGCAGTTCGTGGGCTTCCGGGAGAACCAGCTGGGCGTGGACGTGGACATCCAGGGCAGCACCAGCCAGCAGAAGCTGTGCGCCAATGTGGCCGCGCAGATCATGGCCTTCGCCTGCGGCAAGGCTGACGACAACCCCAACAAGGCCTTCGCGGGCGGACGTCCCTCCAGCATCATCATCGGCGACAGGCTGACGCCCGAAAGCTTGGGCGCGCTGCTCAGTCACTTTGAAAACAAGGTGATGTTCCAGGGCTTCTGCTGGAACGTGAACAGCTTCGACCAGGAGGGCGTGCAGCTGGGCAAGGTGCTGGCCAAGCGCGTGCTGGCCCACGACACCGACGGCGC
>CACYZW010000021.1 GCA_902778995.1 uncultured Eubacteriales bacterium | reverse complement strand
CTTGGAGGCGTACACCGGATCAAGGGCGTGCTCCGCGTCGATAAACGCCGCCGTGCCCCCGGCCTTCTGGGCCTGGGCCACGCAGTGCAGCGCCACCGTGGTCTTGCCCGAGCTCTCCGGCCCGTAGATCTCCACGATGCGACCCTTGGGCAGTCCGCCCACGCCCAGCGCGAAGTCCAGCTGCAGGCTGCCGGTGGGAATGACCTCCACCTGCGTCGCGCTGGCGCTGCCCAGCTTCATCACCGAGCCCTTGCCAAAGTCCTTCTCGATCTTGCCCAGCGCCACCTCCAGCGCCTTCTTCCTGTCTTCGCCAAACTGCCTGGCCGCAGGCTTCTTTTCGGCCTTCTTCTCCGCTGCCATCGCACTTTCCTCCATAGTATTTATTGTTTCCTGCGTTCGCGCTTCAGTACGCGCCGCCTGTATTTTCGATGGCACCATTATAGCATACCGCAGGCGGGAATGGAATCGAACATATGTTTATTTTTTATGGAGGCGCACAATCTGTCTCCCTCTGGGAGAGATATGGCAGCCCGCAGGGCTGACGGAAGGCGTTGGCATCCCTCAACTTTCCGTGATGAGACTCAAAAACCCCCTTTCCCGGCATTCGCCGGGAAAGGGGGAACCATGTCGTTCAATTCATTTCAGCGCACAGGCGCGTCTATGAACCCTTCGCGATTGGGTTTTTTATTCGATCGTCAGACCGATCCCGCCGTCGATCTCCAGATTGGAGATGTCGCCGATGCCGTTCAGCACGTCGCCTTCGAAGGACAGATCCATTCCGTCTTCGATAGCGTCGACCTTGACATCGTTGTTGATCACAGCGGCCTTGACGACAACGGTGACCTTCGCGGTCTTCTTGCTGCCGTCCTTGGCGGTGATGGTGATGACAGACTTGCCGGGCATGAGCGGGATCAGGTTGCCTTCACTATCGACGGTGACGACCTTGGGCTTGCTGCTCTTGTAGGCCAGCACCGGGTTGTACGCCTTGGCGGGCGTGATGGTAACCTTCACGGGCTTCTCCTGGCCAACCCTCAAGGTGATGGTCTTATTGACGGGGGTGATCTTTGTCACCTTCAGCTGCTTGACGGTCAGCGTGCAGTACTTCTTGGTCTTGTTGCCGTCCTTGGTGGTGGCGCTGATCTTCACCTTGCCGGCCTTCTTGAAGGTCACCAGGCCGAACCGATCGACGGTGGCGATCTTCTTGTTGCTGGAGGCCCAGGTCACCGGTACAGCATAGTTGGTCTTGGCGTCGTAGGCTTCCAGCTGCAGCGTGTTGTCGCCGCCCTTGACCAGGTAAGCGGTAGCTTTAGTCTGGCTCAGCGCGAGCTTGGAGACCTTGGCGGCCTTGACCGTCAGCTTGAAGCTCCTGGTCTTGGTGGTCGTGCCGTCCGTCACGGTCAGCTTGATCGTGCAGGTGCCGGGGCCGGCCAGTACGATAGACTTGGAGATGATGCCGCCGATCACGCTGGGGCTGTCGGGGCCGTTGAACGTGTTGCCCGAGACGTAAGCCACGGAGGCGTCGGAGGTCTCCCACTTGTCCTCGAAATAGGCGTCCGCGGGGCTGACCTTCGCCTTGACTTCGATCTCATTCTGCTCCAGATCGCCGCCCTCGTACAGCAGAGCAGTGATCTTCCTCTTCTTCTTTTCGATCTTGCCCTCGAACTTGACGGCCTTGAGCGCAATGGGCGCCACGGTCACCGTGGTCGTAGCCGTGATCGCGGGATTGGAGCGGGAGGAAACGGTAATGGTGGCCTTGCCGGGCGCCTGGGGTGTGACTTCTACGTAATTGCGGTTGAGGCCGCTAACCATGACGATCTCCGGATCGGAGGATGCGACCGCCATATCGTTCCAGTCGATATCGGCATCAACGGGGGTGAGCTTCAGGTAGAGAGGCTTTGGAACCTCGATGGTTTTGGACATGTTGACCGTATAGGCTTCCTTCTTGAAGGCGATGCCGGTCAGCGCAGTGTCCGTGACGGTCACTGTGAAGGACTTCTCGACCACGCTGTCGTCGGCGTTGCGGATCGTCAGGGTGATCGTGGCAGTGCCGGCCTTATTGGCTTCTGCGTAGTTGCCTATGATGCTAACGACCTCGGGATCAGACGACTGGAAGTAAAGCTTGCAGTCATTGCTGTGATCCCGCGGCAGCAGCTTCAGATTCTTGGACGCATACAGCTCAAGCTCATCGTCCACCTTCAGGGTGTACTGCTCCTTGCCGAACTTAACGTCGGTGACGGGGTTGGGCAGCACTTCGAGGGTAAACTCGCCCTTCACGCTCGGGTCGTCCAGGCTGTAGGCGGTAAGGGTGGCCTTGCCGACGTTATCGGAACTGATCTCCGAGCCATCGAAATAAGCCACCTGAGGATCGGAGGATTCCCAGCCAATCTCATCGCTGTAGTAATCGGCATAGTAATAGGGATCGGTGTCGATATACTTCCAGGGATCGAGCGTGGTGCTGTACTTCATCGAAGTGGGCACATCCTTGGTGAAGCTGATTGACGTCAGCTTTTCCTTCACCAGCGTCAGCTTGATGGACGCGGTGGCCTTGGGGTTCCGCTGGGAACGGGCCGTGATCGTCACATCGCCGGGATGGGCGGTGTGGCTAAGAGTGATCACGCCATTATCGTCGACGTCGATGATCTCAGGATTGGAGGACGTCCAGAGTTTTTTGTCGTTCCATTTCTCAGGCTTGACAACCTCCAGGTAAGCCCCGAGATCCAAACCGGTGTCGTTCAGCTTTACGGAAAGGGCTTCCTTCGTGAACTTGAGTTCCTCGATGGGCTCGGCCTTCTTGAACACGATCTTGACACTGTCATTGACCTTGGCGGGATCCAGCTTGGAAGCGCAGGTGATCTCCACAGTGCCTTCCATACGGGAACCCTTGCTGTAGACGTAACCGTCGTCTACTCTGGCAATCTGAGGATCGGAGCAGCTCCAGACAAAATCATCGTTACAGCCCTCCGGCTTCTCGTAGGTAAGGTAGTCATTCAGGTCCAACAGCGAATCATAAACATAGTCAGTGGGTTTAAGCTCAAACTGCTTGGTGGAGAACTTGATGCTCGTATACGGAACCTTCTTTTCCGGCTCCTTCTCCTTGACGGTCACGACAAAGCTGGCCGGATCAAGGCCCTTGATGGTAGCCGTCACCTTCACGGTGCCGGGCTTTTTGGGCGTCAGCACACCCGCGTTACTCACGCTGGCCACTTCGCCATTGTCCACCGACCACAGCAGGCCCTCGCCCTGGTAGGTGGCGTCCGCCGGATCATAGCGGAGATTATCAGCCACGTTGATAGGATCCGCTCCTTCGGTGATCACGGTGCCTTCCGAATCGAACTTGATCGACTTCAGCGGAATCTCCTCCAGCTTCACGTCGAAGGAAGTTGAAGTCACCGTCTGCCAGTTCCAATCATCGTCTTGTTCTTGCAGATCTACAGTGATCGTAGCAGTGCCGACGCCGTAGGCATACAGCGCGGGAAGACTTCTTTCCACCGGTGTATCATCATACGTAGGAAAAGTATCATCATTATCGTAAATTCTAACGACATCCTCGTCTCTTGAATCATAATATAAGCGCCAATAATGGTAGTTATCGTCGGGGCTCGTCACCTCGACCTTGACGTCGTTCTGAATGGCTTGATCCAGGTCGGTATTCTTCAACTTCTGCGTTATAGGCGTCGTACCCTTGATAGTCAGCGTCCCTTGCGCATCCGCAAACGCCATGCTGGGGATCATCATGGCCAGCAGGGCCACAACGAGCAGCAAAACCAAACTGCGTTTCATGTTAATCCTCCTCATATTGTCGTGTTGTTGGGGCAGGCATGCTTCTGTGGGCGTTCATCCACAAACCAAATCGGCATGCGGAAGCATCCTCGTGAGCTGGATTGTGTCCCCCCTCCCGTTAGCATTTTATAAAATGTAACTCACAAAAAGCACAGCACCCGTCAGATAAAAGTAACGCACACCCTCAACGATTACATCAGTCGATGAGCATACGACACTTCATGAAAATTTTACCAAACTATATATAGCGCTGTCAAGTGCAAAGTCCCATTTTTGTTCATTTTTTTACACTTAATTAACTATTCTGCATTTGACAGCGCAAACAGGAAGGAAGCCAATCCAAACGTCTCCCCCTCACGGCCACATCGTCCTCCCGTTCCCCCAAAAAAACGAATAAGCCCCGGCCAGCGCGGTCGAAAGGCCGCACCGACAGGGTTTCTCTCCGTATTTCCTTAGTCATCCACTTCCGGCAACCCCGCCACGCTTGTCAGCAGGCTGAGGATGCCGGCCAGCAGCGAGGCGCTGCCGACCATCACCCAGTTCACGTCGCCCATCACGGCGCTGGTGCCGATGGTCGCCACGGCGGTCTGCGCCACGGTCTTGATGGCCCTCACGCCGGCAGCCTTGAACCACTTGCCCCAATCCCTCATTGAAATCACGCTCCTTTGCTCAGATACGAAATCAAAAAGCCCACGGTGGCGGCGAGCAGCAGCTCAACCACCTTCCATGAGGCTTTCTTCCACTTGTCGGCGGGCTCCTTCTCCATCTCGGCCACCCGCCTGTCAACGCCCTGCACCACGGTCTTGAGGTCGGTCATGCCCGTGGCGAGGTTGTTCACGGCGTTGGTCAGGTTGGCAAGCTGAACCTGTGTCTGCTGCAGATCCTTGATGGCCTCGTCGTGTTCGTGCAGCCTGCGGTTGTAGCTCTCATGCTCCTTGTCATTGGCCCGCAGCGCACCCATGACCTCGGCATACTGTTCATCGTTCATCATTCCCCACCGCCTTTACCATATGAATCACCAACGCTGCCAGGATTACCGACAGAACCATCCGCCGCCATGGCAGCGCCAGCAGCTGGCAGGCCAGCAGATCAGCCCGCGCA
This sequence comes from uncultured Eubacteriales bacterium, assembly GCA_902778995.1. GTDB lineage: Bacteria > Bacillota > Clostridia > Christensenellales > Aristaeellaceae > UBA2862. The sequence goes on along the minus strand of CACYZW010000021.1, from coordinate 31,845 downwards.
ACTGCGGCCTGAATCGCCCTCGTCACGTCCATGTCGCCCTCCTATGGCCCCTCGCTGGTGATGTCCACGCCGGGGCGGTCGTAGTCGATCCGGTAAGGGTCATACCCGTTTAGCCCGGCCCAGTGCATGACGGTGTACACAGCCGCCAGCAAAATGACGGTCAGCAGCAGTACGGCGATACATTCACACACGGCTTTCATGCTTCCACCAGCTTCGCGTACTTGGAGGACACCCAGCCGTTCTGCGTCTCGAAGATCACCAGATACCAGTCACGGCCTCCGGCCTGACGGGTGACGCCCTGATAGGGCAGCTTGTCTCCCCTGTGTACGGTGCCGATGTCGCGGGAATCCGTGCCGGGCGCAGACCGGACATTCACGGCGCCGCCGGTGATCTCCACCCAGCCGCAGACCGTTTCCATCAGCGCCTTCTCCGTCGCCGCGTCGTAGACGCCGGTCACGGGCAGGCCCTTGGCCTTCTGGAAATCCTTCACAGCGTCCTCGGTCTCCCTGCCGAAGTCGCCGTCCGCCCCGTACTCGGGCAGGCAGTCGGGCTTCCACTTGAGCAGCAGTTCCTGCATGGCCCTGACCTCGGGACCGCTGTCGCCCCGACTCAATCCATCCTTGACGGGATCGTCGTCGTCCCCAGCCTTGCTCCCGTTGCTCAGCACCACCACGGTGTGGCCCTGCGTCCGGGTGACCAGGATGTCACCCCGCTTCAGGTACTTGTCGGAATCGGTGTACTTGCTCCCCTTCAGCTCCACGAACGCGCCGCTGTCCAGCAGGGCCGCAGGCTCGGTGGGCGTGCGGAAGTTGGGCAAAGAAATGCCCGCGTATGCGCAGCACACGCGGACGAGCGCCGAACAGTCCGTCTCGCAGTTCTTCTCCACCCGCCGGCAGTTGAAGCCCAGTGGCTTGCTGACGTCGTACAGCGTCAGGCGCTGCCCCTGGTCGTAGCCGATGTGGCTGTTGTCGCAGGCCCATTGCATGTCCTGGGCGATCTTCGCCGCAACGGAGGGATCCTTCGCCCGGAACACCCGCCAGCCCTTCGGATGCTTGTACCAGCTCTGGGTGCCGACCTCCCTGCCGGTCTGGTCCCCGGCCTTGCCGCCTCTGGCCTTGCCGTTCTCATCGATGCGCGCCGATCCTATCTTCACTGACATCTTTATCACTCCCCTGTAGCCATATTATTCCGCCCTATACACCGGCGTTATTGATTACTGCGGTGCTACCCCTGGCCTCGCCCGTCCCCACGCGCAACGTCCATCTGTCCGATCTTCACGCCGTTTTCCAGCCAGTAGGTCACGACGGCCTTGCCCTCGTTCTCCGGGTGCTTCTCCACCGTGTAGATCACCTTCGCCGTTCCAACGCTCTCAATCATCGCCTTTTCCTCCTTCATTCCTCGTTGACCTGCACCCAGCCGTATACGCCGGGTTCCCAAACGTTGGCATCCACCGTGCTTTCCCACACGTCGCCGTTGTGCCGCACCTTGTCGCCCATGCTGTAGGCGTCCGTCGCCCCCGTGGGCTGCACCCATTCGGGGATTTCGCCGGGGTCGTGAATCTGCACGAACAGGCTGACGGCCACGTCTGGCGTCCAGTCCGCCTGTGAATGGTGGGCCTGCAGCACCTTGTACAGTTTCCCGCTGTACCGGATGCGCTCATCCACCGTGTAGTCCTTCCCGACCATCCACGCCGGGAACAGTATGATGTGTTCTACAGCGTCGTCGTCGCTGTAGGTGTCAGTGATCGCGTCGATGGCTTCACGCAGTTCAACGGCATCCTCGACGTTCGTAATGCCTGCGGCCTCCATCGCAATCTCGCTGTCAGACCGCGCCATGATCGTGTCGCCCTGCAAATACAAGTCGAAGTGCTCCATCGCATCATTGGCGCTGTCCCCGGCGAAGTAATCCGGGGTCGTTTCGCCGCCACGGAAGGCGACGACAAGCCCCGCGCGCTGATCGCTGTAGTGTTCGCAAATAAAGCCCATAATGTATTCCTCCTATATATTCAACTTAAATTCTCCAAGCCCATTCATTGCTTGTATTGTCATACAATCCTATTTTATAAGATTGGCCTTTCCCAAATATACCCAAACCATAACTGTGGCCATCTGCACCCGTAAACCTCAAAGATGCTTGCATCCCTTGTGATGACGTTGCAGCGATTTCAGGTACGCCAAGGTTCGCCCTCGCCCCTGCGGCTGTGGTCGCGCCTGTGCCGCCGTATTCGACACCTAACGCATTTACTAAATACAGTGTTTTAAGATGCGCGGTACCGTTGGTTCTGATGCTCCAATTCCCGTCCCCTCTGCTGTCTTGTGAGCATATATCTTGCACCATCAACCAGTTTGCATTATTTGCATTGCCAAGATAAAGGTCTCCTCCGCTCGCATGAAGGCGGCTACCGGAAGTCATCGCAATACTTCCGTTTATATCAGCACTGCCATTGAAGCTGTTCCCCCATAGCGAACGAGATGTTTGCAGCGTTGTCGCCGTTGCCGCATTACCGGTTATAGCAATTCCCCACGTCCCGCTGGCGCCTGTTCCGTCCCCCATCGGGATTCTTTTCCAATCTTGCCAAACTCCAGAACCATTCCTCTGCCGAAGACTGATATTATATGTCGGGTCGCAATCAACGAATATTTGTGAACCATAACTATCTCCTGAACTCCAAGGCATAGAAATAATATTACCATCATTTCCAATAGTGCTGGAACTACCAGTTAATTTATAAACTGCAAAAGCTGGTCCTAACGATGTATCGGGTATTGCATCATCATCATCTGTTATGCTTGGAATCTTTAATACACCATCTGCCCCGGATGGAACGCCAAGGTTCGCCCGCGCCCCGGCTTCGGTGGTCGCGCCTGTGCCGCCGTGGGAGATGTCAATCACGGCGCTCGTGCTGACAGCCCCGATGTTCGCCGGGGTAATGCCAAGGTTCGCCCGCGCCCCTGCGGCTGTGGTCGCACCTGTGCCGCCATATTGTACGTAAAGGGGTTCGTCTGGCAGACGCAAAACGCCTCTGATGGAAGCGCCATCATAAACATACAAATTATTATACAAAACTGTCATGTCGGACGAAATTGTTGCGATTGTATCAGACGAATCATCGTGATTATCTATGTAAATGCCGCCTTGGTACAACGGGCCTATTGTTGCAGCAACTTCCAACTCTCTATCATCATTAAAATACGTTAATTGAATAGCGTTGGAAAACATGCGGTATCTATCCCAACCACCGGCAACTTCATCGAATCCGTTCAATATCTGCAACGTGCCTCGCGTGTTACCGATTCCGCCAAGTGTCAAGGTACCGCCTTTTATGCGGGCTGCGGACATCTCACCGGAAGTAATCATATCCGCCGTAATCGCGCCGGCGGCTATTTTGGAAGCCGTAATCGCATTGGCGGCTATCTTGTCGGTGGTAATCGCGCCAGCCGCAATCTTATCCGCTGAAATCGCGCCAGCCGCTATCCTGTCCGCGCTGAGATACCCCGCGTTGATGTAGCTGGCATTGATATACAGCTGCCCGTTGTACAGCACCAGCCCCTGCGCCGCGCCGTCGTCCGTCAGGCGGTTGAAGATCTCCTGCTGGGTCAGGTCGCTGTCCAGCGCCTCCACGGCCTCGTCCGCGTAGGCCTTCGCCAGCGTCAGGGCCTTGACGCTTCCCCCGATATAGGGGTATTCGTCCGTGACCTCCCCGGCCTGTGGCGCGGAGACATCGCACCGGCAGGCGGGCCCGAGGTCCAGCCGTTCGCCGTACAGCACCGACGCGATCTCGCCCCCTGCCCCGGCCCGCACGTAATCCCCCAGCTCCGCCGCCGGGTCGCATACGGCCCCGGCCAGGCTGTAGGCCTGGTACCGCCGGCCGATCAGCGTCTCAGCCAGCTCCGCCGCGATCACCGGCGCAATGCTCACGTCCACCACGATGCCGGTCTCGTCGCCGGTCAGGGTCACGACGCCGTCCACGGTGCAGCGAACGCCGGTAATTGTGCCGGTTGGCCCCGCGTCCATGCCGCCCGTAACGCCGTCCACGTCCACCGCGTCCGCCGTGGCTGCCGCCGCATCCGCCGCGTCCGCCAGCGGCACCAGGCGCAGCCTGTTTTCCGGCGTCACGATCCAGTTGCCGCCGCCCGCCTGGGCGATGACGCCCAGCACGTCCCGAATGGTCGTGCCCGCCGCAGGCTCGGCAATCGCAAAGGGCGCGCCGGACGGAATCGCCGACCGGCTGTCCAGCGTCAGCCCCAGCAGCGCGAGCAGCTCCGTCAGCACGGCGCCCATGGCCCTGGGCCAGCTCCCCGCCGAGGGCTCCCACACCGCGTTGGCCTTCAGCAGCGCGTCGTAGCATTCCAGCGCCACCGCCCCCGTCACCGGGTCGCGCGCGCGCCTGGCGATGTAAAACGTCCCCTGGGGCAGCCACTCCGAGGCCGTCTCACCGTCGTTCAGCCGCGTCTCGACGAACACCGACGCGCTCCTGGGGATCGTCGCCGTCCCGCGCACGGCCAACGCCAGCGACGCGGCGGCCACGTTGCCGATGCCCATGCTCTCCTGCATGCAGGCGCGGGTGATGACGGGCTGCGAAATGGCCGCCACCACCGTTCCCCCAATGGTCGCCCGCGCCTCCAAAGGCGCGCCGGCGGCGAGGAGGTCCTTCCAGGTTTGAGATGTTGTCTGCATAATGGTATCTCCCTACTTTTAATTGGGAACCAGGAACTAGGAACTAGAGTGTGTTTCTAAAATGTTCTTGCCTTAGGGTCCACTAAAGCTGCGAAAAAGCGCCTTGAAATGCAGTCAAATCCACTCGAAACTGCATCTCCTTCCATTTAGAAACACACTCTAGGAACTAGGAACTAGAAATAGCCAGGGATCCAGTCACGCTTCCCCATTCCCCATTCCCCATTTCCAATTCCCCATTCCCCATTCCTTAGGGCCTGCCGGCCCCAGCTCGCTGAAAACGCTCCACAGGAGCGTTTTCCGGGCGCTCGCTGTCCCCATTCCCCATTCCCTACCTCTCCGTCATGCTGAAGCTCACCCCGTCGTAATACGGCGCGCCGGTCTCCCGGTTCAGCCGCTGCGCCCCGAAGGGCACCGTGGACGTGTAAAAGCTCTTCGTAACCTGCGCCCCGCTTTCCGGGTCCACCACCATCGCGCTGTAGTATACGCCCGCGATGTCGGCGGCCAGCTGCTGCATCTGCGCCTGCTGCAGCCGCAGCAGCCTGACCTCCGCCTTCATCTTCTTGGCGATCCGCGTCCGGTACATCAGCCCCGTCTGCACGTCCCGCCCGCTGCCATCGGCGTCCAGGTCGTTGCGCGAAATCTCCAGCGATTCCACCAGGGGCGCGTAGTCGTGCCCGTTGATAATCAATACCGGTTTTGCCATGCGCCCCTCCTCAATCCAGCAGCGGCGAGCCGCCGAACATCTGCGTCCTTCGGTTGATGTCGTTGATGATCTGCTGCGCGGTCAGCCCGCCATTCATGTTCCCTGTTGTCTGTTCCCGGTTCCCGGAATGCTGCACCGCCGCCACGATCTGCCCCGCCACCGATATGATGGTCTGGATCAGATCCTCGTTGTTGGCGTCCAGGGTGCGCTGTATATCCGCGCCGCTGCGGGCCACCTGCGCCGCCACCTCGTAGGGCAGCACCGACCCGGAGGCCATCACCGGCGCGTGGTATTCCAGCCCGCGCAGCCCGGCGATGCCGCCGACGTTGGCTATCGTCGTCGTGATCGCGTTGGTACACGCGGCCATCTGCCCCGACAGGAACGTCCCCAGGGCGGTGATGGACTGGCTCATGGCCGACAGCACCGCGCTGTACATCGTCTGGGCCAGTTGGCTGCGATTGAGGATCTCCGTCCTGCCGTTGATGTGGCCCATGATCTCCGGCCCCGCCTCGCCCGCGATAAATACCGTGCCGTGGGCGCGGGTGGTGCCGCCGGCGTAGTGGGGCACGTTGGCAAGGAAGCGCGCCAGGCCGCCGCGAATGATGCCGCCGGAGGCGAAGTGATGCGGGATGCCGCCGTTGGTAATGAAGCCGCCCGACGCATAGGCCTCCTTGGCCTTCGAATCGCCGGTGGCCTTGAATTCTACCTCGACGGTCTTATGGATGGGGCTGCTTGCATCAATGACCTTGTATACCCGGTTAAAATCGCCCTGTCCGATTGCCCTGACATATACGTCCTTCTTTGTCTTGCTGTCGCTGATGTTCGCGACATCCAGCACCTTGTTCGGTTCGCCCTGCGCCTTGGAATTTGTATCGACCTTTTTGGTCTTGCTTGAGCTGCTGATATCTGCGACCTTCAGCACTTTGTCCGGGCTGCCGTGCGCAGTGGACTTGGTATCGACCTTCTTGGTAACCGCCTTATTTTTGATCTTTGAAACCTTCAATACCGTATTCGGGCTGCCTTGCGCAGTGGACTTGGTATTGACAACCTTGGTAACCCCTTTACTTGTGATCTTTGATACCTTCAATACCGTATTCGGACTGCCTGCGGCCTTCGAGGAAGTGTTCACAGTCTTCTCGACCTTCGCGCCGGTAACCTTCGATACATCCAGCACCTTGTCCGGTTCGCCGGAGGCCTTCGAGGAAGTGTTCACGGTCTTCTCGACCTTCGCGCCAGTGACCTTTGATACGTCCAACACCTTGTCAGGGTCACCGGAAGCCTTGGAAGCTGTGTTCACGGTCTTCTCAACCTTTGTACCGTTGACCTTTGATACTTCCAGAACTTTGTCAGGGTTGCCTCCGGCTGTGGAGGAAGTGTTCACGGTCTTTTCGACCTTTGTACCGTTGACCTTCGATACTTCCAGAACTTTGTCCGGGTTGCCTCCGGCCGTGGAGGAAGTGTTCACAGTCTTTTCGACCTTTGTACCGTTGACCTTTGATACTTCCAGTACCTTGTCCGGGTTGCCTCCGGCTGTGGAGGAAGTGTTCACCGCCTTCGTAATTGTGGAACCGTTGATACCGGCCAGGCCCATTACCTTTTCCGTGTCGCCCGTCGCCTTGGCGTTGGCATTGACCGAGACATCCTTGTCCTCCGCGTCAATGATCTCCTGCGCACCGGGATCCACATTGCCCAGCAGCAGCCCCAACAGCGCCGAAAGCGGCTCGTCGATGCCCAGCCATTTGGCGATGGTCTGCCAGTTGTCCCTCAACAGGCCGATCAGCGCGGAAACCGGGTCATCGATGCCCAGCCACTTGGCGATGGTCTGCCAGTTGTCCTTCAAAAGGCCGATCAGCGCGGAAAAGGGCATGTCGATGCCCAGCCATTTGGTGAGGGTTTCCCAGCCGTCCCGCAGCAGCCCCAGGTTCAGCTTCACATCCGCGCTGCCGCCGAAGAGCAGCGTGCCGAAGAATTCCCCCAGCTTCTCGATAGCCGTCTTGAACAGCGTCCACAGCTTTTCGGCGACCGCGCCCCAGTCCACCTTCGAAAGGGCCTTGCCCACGTTTTCGGCGAAGCCCGCGGCGTCGAAGCCCTGCAGGAAGGCGATGCCGAAATCCAGCACGCCCAGCAGCGTATCGTTCAGCCAGGTTCCGAGCTTTTCCCAATCCACGCCCTTGAACAGGTTGTTCACCGCCGTGGCCAGCGCCTCGCCCGCGCCCGACCAGTCGAAGTTCGCCGACGCCGTGCCCAGGATTTCCAGCAGGTCGTTAATCCGCCCGGCGAGGACCTTGCCGACGTTCGCCCAGTCCGTTTTCGCGACGAAGGCGTTGAGCCCCTGCGTCAGCTTCAGCGCCAGCGCGCCCCAGTCGATGGCGTCCAGCTTTTCGCCGAGCTTGCTTACGAAGCCGTTCAGCCCGTCCGCCAGCTTTTCGGCGAACTGGACCCAGTCGAATTCATCCACGAACCCGGCGATGGTTTCGGCCAGCGACGTGAACAGCAGCGCCACGGTGGCCCCGACGGTGGTGAAGTCGATCTCGGCCAGCGCATTGTTCAGGAACTCAGCGACACCCGCGCCGATATTGGTGAAATTGACGGTCTCGAGGGTCCAATAGGCCGTGGAAAACAGGGCGTTGACATAATAGCCCACCTTGGAACCGGCGCCGGCCCAATCGATGCCGTCCACCAGTTCGTTCACCTTCTCGCCGATCAGCGTTCCCAGCGTTTGCCAGTCGGCGCTCTGGAAGGCCGCCTTCAGGCTGTCCACGAAGTCCGCCAGCCCGCTTTCAATCGCCCGCTCCTCGAACATGACGCCCTCGCCGCCGCCCGAGCCGCCGCCGCCGCCGTCAGAATCGCCCCCCGACGTGCCGTCCCCCAGGATGTTCAGCTGGTCGAAGCCCATGATGTAGCGTTTGAGCGCCGATGTCGCCTTGGATATGCGACCGCCGACCGCGTCCCAGGCTTCGCCCGTCTTTTTCGCCGCCACATAGGTTGAAGCGCCCGTCAGGCGCGCAAAGACCTGGTTGATGAGATTGAACAGCCCGACAAAGCGCTCCGTGATAAAATCGATGGCCGGCGCGATGGCGCTGATCAGCGGCGCGCTCATCGCCGCAAGGCTGTTTTTCAGATACAGCGCATCCTTCGCAAGCCCGTCCAGCGTTCCGGCAAAGGACCTGTGAAACGCCTTGCCCCAGCGGTAAAGGTTCATCAGGCCCGCCTCCAGCCCCTGAACCACATTGGCCGAATGCATCAGCGCCGACAGCACGCCCTTGGCATGGTCATTCATGCGGGCAAAGCCCTGAACCGCGCGGTTGATGCCGGTGCCAAAGGACCGCACAGACGCCTTCATGCCCTCCAGCGCGGAATGCACGAGGCCGGTATTGCGGAAGAAGGACGCCAGATCCAGCCCCGCCACGGAGGACGCGCCGCCGGTATCGACAGTGATGCTGTAGTTTGACAAGGGATCACCTTCTCTTTAATGGAATTGGGAATGGGGAATGGGGAATGGGGAATGAATAGCGACGCGAAGCCAGACCTTTTAGGACGGGATTCACGATGCCAGGGCATACAAAAACCACCCGGGAAAGGGTGGTTTGATGCGAGGAATAAACCGCGTTCGCGTCATTCGCAATGAATGTCAAAGCGCTTCAGCGTAGCTTCGATCTGGCATACATTGTCCAGCAAGATGTAGGAGCGCAGATACACATCGCGCCCAAATTCCGACAGGAGGCAGGGCGAAAGACCGCTTTGCAGCGCCTTGTTGTAGGAAACCGCATGCACATCGGAAGCATTCAACAGATCATCGACGATCAGACGCAGCAGCGACAGGCGGTTGGAAATATCTTCCAAGGCCGAGAACATTTGGAAGGCATCATAGTGCTTGCCGGCCGTAACGAAATTCGTGCATTCCGTTTTGGACATCGCCGGCACGATATTGTCAGACATAAAACAACCTCCAGTCAACATTGATTCTTGACCCGAGGCAAGCAGTATGCTAAAATTTACATGCTTTCCTGCGGGAGAGCGGGTAGCTGAATGGGACGCCAGCAAGCATTAAGCCCATTCAGCTATTTCGTTTGTCGAGCCATTCACGAACCAGCTGTAGCCCCTTGCGTATCACGCCACTGCGGGTGGATTGCATTTCACGCGCCATGTCATCGAGCTCTGAAACCTCAGAAGGAGACATGCGCATCTGAAGATTGATAGATTTCCTATCATCGCCAGCGAATGGCCGACCTATTCCCTTATCGTTGGGAGACAATCGTTTCACCTGCCTTTCGATGACGATTATAATTTATGTAATTACAAAAGTCAACCGCATTTGCAACATTTCAGAAACATGTCGCAATGCAGCTGTAATATTGGCATGATTCGAGGAACGGGGGACACCTCTTCCGACAGCCCTTCGGACTGCCACCTTCCCCTCAAGGGGAAGGCTTTTGGATGGCCGGCCATTCCTGTTCCCTCTGGTCCTCGGTTTCCCAGGCTATTTCTAGTTCCTAGTTCCTAGTTCCTAGTTCCTAGTTCCTAGTTCCTAGTTCCTAGTTCCTAGTTCCTGGTTCCTAGTTCCTAGTTCCTAGTTCCTGGTTCCTGGTTCCTGGTTCCTAGTTCCTAGTTCCTAGTTCCTGGTTCCTGGTTCCTGGTTCCTAGTTCCTAGTTCCTGGTTCCTAGTTCCTTCCTTTTGGATGGCCGGCCATTCCTGTTCTCTGTTCCCTGTTCCCTAATCCCTATTCCTTTCCTTTGCATCCAACAGCATCCGAATCGCCTGTTGCAGACAATCCACGGTCTGATCGTTCAGTTCCGCGATTCTATGAGCCAGCTCGGAATCCTTTTTATCAACGGTGAGATCGAAATAGCAGCCCACCAGCAGGGCATTGAAGCAAGCGCGATTGAGCAGCAGCGACAATGCGACATCAAGGCGACAATCCATTGAAATCTTCATACCATAACCCCCATTTAACCGCATTACTGTTCATCCTGTTAGACATCAAAGACAATAACGGGCTTACCCGCGATTTCCTTCGACTTGGAATCCTGCGCGGCCTTGATCGCTTCCCGCTTAATCAATTGATCCATGTTGGGAATGCCGCCATAGGAAAACAGGAATTCAGCGGCCCTGACATCGCCATTGCAGGCCCTGCGGGCCATGGAAAGCAATATCATAACCGCCACGGTAGGCAAGCCGCATACATTGATTTCGTAGCCGAAGGTATTGAGGATGTCGGTTTCATAGCTGTTCGGGTCGACTTCGGCCTTGAGAACAGAATTGACGATGCGCTGTATGGCCCGCGTCTTTTTGATGCCCGCCGACATTTTGGCCCGGCGGTTGGCCTCCATCTTTTCCGCTTCTTCAGGTGACGCCGCCGCCAGCTTTTCATGATAACGAGCGCCAGGATTCAGACAGCGCGGCATAAGCGCACCCCCTTTTAAAAATACAGCGCGCCATTGCGCCATTCGCCGAAGATTTCAAAGGGCGCGCCATAGATACCGCTGAAACACAAAATGCACAAATCCTTTTTCGACAATACAAGCACATCCTTTTGAGATGAAGCGACATCATCTTCTTTTGCGGATGCGACTGATTGCGGGAAAGGCGCCTGATTCGACAAACATACCCGTTCCATGTTACCACCCCACTAACTTGCCGGGAGTATCGGGGGCGGCAGCGCCCCGATTTTCAATCGTACGCGGCGGCGTGTACGTCGCGGGCGGGGTCTTTCGCAAGAAAGACTTCCTTACAGATTTTCCGCCCGGAAATCCCGCAGGATTTCAGGAAAATCTGCAAACCCCACTCGACGGAGGCCTGCCTCCGTCGACGAGCGCCCTAAGGCGCTCGAAGTATCGCTTTGAGCCGTTCCTGCTCTTCCAGTTCTTCCTCGGTATATCGCTTTTTCAGCTCGCAAATGCCTCGGTTCTGATTCCAGAATTCCTGCTCGCCCTTTTCGAGCTTCTTCCCCCGCGCCCGCTTTCCCCGCAGGCCCAGCACCGTCGCATAGGTGCTTTCCTTGATTTCCATGAAATACCCGACGAACGTCCACCAGTGGATATAATCGGCGCTGCGCACCTCAAAGCCCGCCGCCCGGTTCACCGCCGGGAAGATCAGGCCCGCGTCCTGTTCCCAATCCATCGTCCGAGGGCTCGGCCCGTCCGCGCGCTGGCCGTGGTCGATGAAGTTCACCGCCGCGTCAAAGGCCGCCTGCATGTCCCCCTCAGGAATGTCCTCCAAGCCCGGATACATGTTGTGCAGGCAGATATACACCTTTTCCTCGTCCGTCAGATCGGGGTCCTCAAACGCCGTCAGCGTCCGCAGCACGTCCCGGAAATCGCTGTTGATGGCCCACGTCTTCCCCCCGAATTCAAGGGAAGTGGGGAGATCGAAGATCATACCGCCACCGCCAATCCTGTTCCCTGTTCTTGGGCCTGCCTCGGCCCCAGCTCGCTAAAACTGCAACGAAGTTTCCAGCCAAAAATGTCCACTGGACATTTTTCCGGGCGCTCGCTGTCCCCATTCCCCATTCCCCATTCCTAATTCATCTAAGGTACTTCCTCGCCTTTTTGCTCATCGCCTTCGTCTCGGTGGCAAACTGCGCGCCGATGAACGCGCCCACCTTTTCAAGCACCTGCGTCGCGTAGAACTCGCCGTTCACGGGGCTGAAGGGGTGCATCCTGCCGAAGAACGCCGCCGCCGCGTCCTCGCTGCCGAACAGCTCGTTCACCGCCGCGTTCAGCCGCCCCTCGGCCTCGCCCAGCGCCGTCACCAGCGCCGGGTCGGTCAGGTCAATTTCCTGCCCCTCCTGCACGTCCAGCGCCGTCAGGGGCTCCGTGATGGCGTCGAAGCGCTCCGCCATGCGGTTGTAGCGCTCGATGATGCCCAGATCTGTCGGGTGGAAATGGAATGCGCCGATCTCCTCCCCGTCTGTATTCAATATCGGGACGCGGCGCGAGCCGTCGTCCACGGTGATTGCAAAATTCAGGACCTTTTCGTTTGCCATGATGTTACCTCCTGTATTACAGTAAAGCGGGACAAGGGAACCGTCCCTTGTCCCGCCCAGATTATCTCAGGCCGTCACACAGCCGCCCAGCTCGCAGGGGTGCTGCCGCTGGACGGGGTGAAGTCGCCCAGCACCTTCTCGCCCACATAGTGGACCTCGAAGGGGATCTGGTAGCCGGTGGTGTCGCCGCCGTAGCTCGTGGGCACCACATAGCACTCCTGACGGTAGGCCACCAGCGTGCCCGTGGCCGTGCCGGCCTCCCACAGGTGCACCTCGTAGGCGTAGGTCTTCAGGGTGTCGTCGGTGGCCTGGGTGTCGATGATGTGCTGCAGCTTCTCAAACAGCGCGTCGCCCACCACGGCGTAATAGGGTTCAGCGCTTGCGCTGACCTCATAGCCGCTCAACTGGTAGGTGTTCTCGCCCAGGATGTTCTGCTTCTGCTCGCCGTTGGGGTTCATCTCGACGTTGTACTCCTCCAGGTCCTTGCCCAGGCGGTACAGCACCGGGGTGGTGTCCATGAAGCTCGCGTCCAGGAAGTGCCCCATGTACTTGCGTGCGATCTTGCCGGTAATGGTATCAGGCATTGTTCATTCGCTCCTTTCGTTGTTCGTGGGAAGGGAAAACAGTGATTCCCTGTTCACTGTTTCCTGTTTACTGTTCACAGTTCCCTGTTCCCTGTTCTCGGGCCTGCCGGCCCCATCTCGCTGTAACTGCAACGAAGTTTCCAGCCAAACAGTCCTCTGGACTGTTTTCCGGGCGCTCGATGTCCCTGTTCACTGTTCCCTCGTCACCCGGTAGGTGACCTTGATCTGTATCTGGTAGCGCGCCACCCCGGCCCCAAATGCGATGGGTGCCCCGGTCAGCGTGGGCGTGATGCCGGTAACGCGGCCACCCTCCCATTCCGGGAAAGCCTGCGCCGCGTTCTGCGCCATGATCCACTTCATCACAGCCTGGTAAAAGGCCAGGTTCTTCAGGTTCTGCCCCACATCCGCCCCATAGTATTCCTGCGACGCGAATATGAAGCTCTGCTCCTGCTCGTTCCTCAGCCGTCGCTTCCCCAGTATGTTCTCGCGCCACTTCAATGCCGATGGCACTGTGATCAGCGCGTACTCCGTGGCTTCATCCCCCAGGTAATCCACCCCGAAGCGCTTCGTCGCGTCTATCGCCTCACAGCCGAACAGCCATGATCGCAACCTTTGGGCATTCGATACGTCCGACAAACATCATCCCCCCTTCCGGACGCCTCTATAGCCGCTTATCGCCGCCAGACGGCCTGCTGACAAGCCCCCCATTGGGATGGGCGGCTTTGGCTACTGCGTGCGTTGGCCTCGCCAAAGACGGAAGGGGCGCCCCTCACGCCCCTGTCACCCGCCAATGCTTCCCCCTCGGCGCGCGCCGATTGTCCGTCACGCCCAGCACCGTCAGGACATTCCCCGCGCCGTACCGCTCGCGCAACTGCGCCAGGGTTGTCGTCCCTCCGGGCCCGCAGGATCCCGTCTGCACTCCGGCAGCCTCGCCCCTCACGATCGCGTCCCCCTTCTGCAGCGTCCACAGTCCGCTGCAGTCTTCGGCTTCCCGGTACGTCCTGGGCTCCGCATATACCTTTCCGTCTGCGTCCACCTTCTCGGGAATCCTCAGCGTAAACACATTCGCCGCCTTCAGACCGCCGTCAGTCACCCTGGCCTCTGTCCGGCAGTACAGGGACACACCCCGCAGCACGGTGGGCGCGTACACGCCTGTCCGCGTCGCAGGATCCACCCGGGCGTTGTAAACCGTGACGGTCTCACCGCACAGCCGCATCTCGTTCCCTCCTTTCGTCCCAAATGGGAGATTGCGTCACTTGGCCGCTCGTTAATCAGTCGCTAAATCCCCCTGTACAAAAGCGGCACGCCGTCGTCGTCCACCACGCCGTACAGCATCCGCCCGATCTCTGCGCGCAACCGCTTCTCCAGCGTCGCATGCCTGTCCTCCGCGCTGCCGTAGTGCTCGGAATAGCCGTCCGTCGTGAAGGCGGCGACCAGCGGCGCGTCGGCCTGCGCTTCCACGCCCGAGACGCCATCCGCTTTGATGATGGTCATCATCGCCACCTTCACGGCTTCAGGCGCCTCATCCATCCCGGCGACGCGGCTGTCGGTCAGCCGGTCGATCCGCTTCCGCGCCTTGAATTCGGCCATGGTGAAGTCCGCTTCCGACATCGTGCCGCCATAGCCCAGATACTCAGCATAGGTCAGATACATCCCGTCGCCTCCATCCATTTCGTCCCGGCACAGCCGGCGGGCCCATGCTTCAGTTTCGCATCCTTCCGGCAAATCAGCCGCGGGAGATGATCCTCGCGAAGGGCATCGCCTTCGTGTCGAAATACCCCGTCCCTGCGGTGTCCATGACGGGCGTCCAGCGGGCGGCCGTCTTCAACTGCGCGTCGGTGGGGCTGATGATGGCGGCGGAGGGCTGCACGAAGCTGAACCCCCTGGGCGCGAACAGCTTTCTCTGACGGGTAATCAGCATCTGCTGGCCGCCCTTGGTGGTCGGGTCGCGGTAAATCTCTGCGGGCACCGCCGCCCCGCAATCGCAGTAGTCGAAGGCCCCCGCGCCCAGGATATACGTGGTGTACTTCCTGTAGGCGGGATCGTCCCCCGCAGCCGCCACATCCTCCACGGGCACGTCGTCGTCCACCAGCACCGTTCTGCCGTTCCAGGTGGCAAGGCTCAGATCGCGCTGAATGCCCTCCCCGTCGTTGTACTTCATGTACTCCAGCAGCTGCATGTTTTCCAGGTTCGTCGCCACCACGGAATGCATCACCACCACGGTGAAGATGTCTTTGTTGGCCCCCGCCGCCTTCTGGATCGCGCTGTTCAGCGTAAACGCGCCCACCGTGGGCTCGCTCTCAGCGGTGATATCCAGGGTATGATCGGCATTGAAGCTGTTGGTGGAGACCCCGAAGATGCCCTCCAGAATCGCCAGCAGCGTCGCCTGATCCACCGCGTCCCAGTAATCCGCCACCTGCGCTGCGATGTCCGCCATGAAGTCGTGTCCGGTGATGTCCTGGCTGAAATCCTTCTCCTGCCAGGCCTTTGCGCGGCCCACCACGATCATGCTCTGCATGAAGGTCTCCAGGTTCGTGGCAGTGATGTCGGTGTTGCCATCGTAGTTCAGCGCCGTCCCGCCGATCAGGCCGGACATCGGCACGTTGATGAAATTGCCGCCGCTCTGATCCACCAGTATGCCCTTCAGGTCAGAACGCCCCCGCAGGATCCCCGCCTTCAGCAGCGCGTTCTGCTTAACCCTCGGCACCGTCTCCAGGTACCTGCCGAACACCTCGGCGTTGAAATTCTTGCTGTCAAATACGCTCATACTTTCGCTCCTTTCGTTGTGGGTCGGATGAGGTGGAGGAACTAGGAACTAGGAACCAGGAATTAGGAACTAGGAACTAGAAATAGCCAGGGTTCCTGCCATGCTCCCCCATTCCCCATTCCTAATTCTCCCTCACTTCCCGATCATCCCGACATCAATCTTCTCCCCCGCGTTGGCCCGCCTCATGGCCTCCGCCAGGGTCAGCTTCGCGCCGGGGGCGGGGTTGCCGCCGGTAGGCAGCACCACCGTGGGCGCCGGCTTCGGGTTGCCGGGCGCCGGGTCCGCGGGCTTCTCGGTGAAGTATTCCTCAAACCGCTCTTTGATGCCCGCCAGCTGTTCAGCGAGGGGTTTCGCGCCCTCTCCACGATCCACCATGCCATAGACCACCTCGAAGAACTTGGGCTTCACGCCCTCGTAATCCTTGCCGGTGCGCGCCAGCTGCATGGCCTTGTAGTCGTTGAATTCGTTCTGCAAGGTCTTGTAGTCGTCGCTCTCCCTGGGATCCGGAACGGTCTGCCCCTTCTCCCACTCGGCCTTCGCGTTCTCGATGGCGGCCTCCTGGGCCTGCTGCGCCGCGCTCTTGGAGATGTAGCCGTCGTCCAGCGCCCGTCCGTACAGGCTGTAGACCTGTTCCGTCCGCTGCTGGGGGGTGAGGCTCTCGTCCTCCATGATCCTGTTCAGCGCGTTCCTGGTGAAAATGCCTGCCATATTTACGCCTCCTTTTTTCGGTGCCATAGAGTGATGCACCGTGTAAGCGCCCCGCAGGGGCTGAGGGCGAAAGCGCAGCGGCACCGCCGCAAGTCTCGCCCGAAACCCGCGACCCGGCGCAAGCCGGGGGCGCAGGGCGTCCTGCGCTTTTTTCGTCCCGCCGGACGTGATGTCCCAAAATCCTTACCTGCTGGTGAAAGCGGGCTGTCGAAGGCCAGGAGGATGCGCGCTCCTGCAATCGCTTTCTCCATTTTTCACACTGCCCGCATCGGCTGTAGCTATTCCTTCGCCTCCTCCCGAATTGCCGCCACCGCCCGCGCTGCCCGCGCTTCGCTCTCCCCCAAATACCACTGCCGCAGCTCAGCCTTGCCGATCACCCCGGCGTTCACCAGCAACAGCCGCTGCTGCAGCTGTGCGTCCACGTCGGTCAATATGCTGTCGTCCCATTCAAACGTCGCCTCCCACGCGCCCTCCGGTGCCAGTTGATAGATCGTCGCGTAAACGTCCATGGCCCGCAGCACATCCCGCAGGCACTTCTCCAGCGCCTTCTGGTTGTCCGCCACGGTGGCATAGCTGCGCTGCTTGACGATCTTCAATTCCGTGGCCGTCCGGGCGTCCACGTTGGCGTCGGAGAACGTCCCCCGGCTCAGCCCGCAAAGGTCCTCAAACCGAATCAGCAGCTGGTTCAGCCCGTTCACCAGGCTCACGTCCCGCAGCGTCGGCGCGAACACCTCATATGTCGCGTCCGCGCCGGTGTCCACCGCCCGGAACAGCCGCTCGTTCAGCTTCGGCAGCTTCCGCCCCTGCCCGTCGCTCTTCTCGTACAGCGCCGTGGGGTCCACATCCACGGCCAGCTCGCCGCCCTCGAACTCCCACAGCAGCCGGGAATACTGCATGTCGATCTCCCGAATCACATCCGCGCCCCTGGCGTACACGCTGGCCCCCAGCGGGCAGTCCGCGTCCACCGTATTGGCCGACGCCACCTTGAACCAGCCGAAAAGCATCCCGCCCGCGCCGGTCACCGTCGCCTCGGGTGCCAGCGCCGCCCACCGCGCCACCGAAGACAGGGGCACCTCGCTTCCCAGGCAGTCCTCCACAGTCGAACGGAAGGCCCGCTGCGTGATGACCACGTCCGCCCCCTCCAACCGATGCCGCTCCAGCCGGGTGTAGATGACCTTTCCCTCGCGGAACACGTCCGGGATAATCACATCCGACAGATTCCCGTCGTCGTCAAAGGCCAATGGGTAAATGCCCCAGTCCATCGCCCAGTCGAAGCAGATGCGCCCGTCCTCAGGGTTTGGATAGGGCTTCACGATCATGCCCCCTGCCGCGCAACCGACCTCCAGCTTCTGCCGCAGCACATCCATCAGCTTCCCAAACTCGGTCTTCAGGTAAGAAGCCCGTGAAGCCCTTTCCTTTGGGGAAGGTCGCCCGCCGCCGGGCGAATCGGATGATGTCCCCGCCGCAGCGTCCTCGGCCGCCTCTCCAAAAGCCCTTCCCTTTACGGGAAGTCGGCCCGGCAGACGCGGAGCCGGAAGCGGTCGTTCCCCTTCCGGCTCCGCCACATCCCACGCCACCTCCAACACCACCTGCCGCGCGATCTCGCTGGCTGCCAGCGCCGCCAGGTTCAGGCTCTTCACCCTCCCCGCCTCCTTCCACGGCGCCCTGTCGCGGTACAGGTCGTACCACAGCGAAAGCGCGCCCACCATCTCCGATGACAACGGCGTCTGTATGCGCTCCGCCTGAGTAATGCTGCCATAGGGAATCATTCGGCTCCACCACCTTTTCATAGCCTGTCCGATTGTCTGAAATAAGCTCATGTATTACTGCCCCTTCCGCCGCCATATCTGCTCCGTAGCATACCGCAGGGCGTCTATTGAATGGTCGTTCCCGTCCGGGTAGCTGTTCAAAACCTCGCCGTCCTTCGTGCGCTCATAGGCGTACCGGCTGAACTCCCTGGCGGCGTTTGGACACCGCGCCGGGTCGATCACGATTTTGCTCAGCCCCTGTAACCACTTGATGGAATACCTCCGGCTGTCCGGCCCCTTTATCGCCCCTCGGCACATGCTCCCGTAGGCGCGATAGTCCTGTATGCTCTTCTCCTCGGCGCTGTCGGCGGTGATCAAATCGAATGCCCGCACGCCCTTCTGCGCCTTCAGCGCCGCCCAGGTTTGCGCATTGCCCTGCTTGTTCGCCCGGTACTCGTCGATCAGATACAGCGTCCGCCGCGCCGCGTCCCAGTGGCACTTCTGCCAATGGAACGGGTCTGGATACCACCCCCAGTCGATGCCCATCAGGATCCGGTCGAAGCCCGCCAGCTCCCCGTCGGCGATCTCCCGGATCTCCAGGTTGTCGAACACCTCGCCGCCGACGCCAGTCGCCTCTCCCAGGTATTCATGCCGGTACGCCCGTTCATCCGTGTCCCGCAGGTGCTCGGCCTCGGCGATGAACGCTTCTCCCAGCCATTCCCTCGGGACTTCCAGGTAAGTGGAATGGTGCCTGAGCCGGTCCGGGCGGTGCTCCAGCGCGTCCCGGTTCACCCAACTGTCACGGGTGATCGGAGGATTATAGGTCTCAAAATTCCAGAACACCGATCCGCCGCGCATCGTCGATTGAAGGACGCTTCGTATTTCCTGGCGTCCGGTAAACTGATCCAGCTCCTCGAAGTGGGTCACGGCGATATAACCGAAGGGCGCCTTGATCGACTTGATCTTCATCGGGTCGTCCGTGCCCCTGAACATGATCCTCTGCCCTGTGGGATTGTAAATCAGCTCCATCGCGCTGACCTTCGCCGTCCATAAATCCGCCATCCCCAACATCCCTATGGCCCATATGTACTGCGCGAACACGCTGTCCCGCAGCGTGTTACCCACCTTTCGCAGCACCAGCCCATGGATCTCGGGATGCTTCACCACCAACAGCGGTGTCAGCAGCGATACCGTGGAGCTTTTCAGGCTCCCGCGCCCGCCGGAAAAGCTGTAGTGGGTGTGCCCGTGCTCCAGCACATCCCGGGCCACCGGACGCCATGCCGAGCCAATCAGGGAAGACAGCCTTATGGCGCCCATTTCAACCTCCTGTCAAAGTCACACATCAATGATAACCCTGGGCTGCTCCCTGCCGACATCCGCCACGGACAGATCGTCGATCAGATCCTTGTAGGCCGCCGTCAGATCTCTCAGCTTGAGCAGCTTGACCGTCTGGCTGTCCTCCTGAACCTTCATCTCCGTCGCGTCGCGGGGAATGACGTCCGTCGCCTCCTCCAATTTCAGCAACAGCTTTTTCCGCACCCGCAGGGCGGCCTCGACATCCTCTGCCGTCCCGTCCACGGCCGCTTCCCTGATCGCCGGGTCGCTTCGCTTTTCCGCCGTCTCCCGGATGCCCTCTGCCTCGTCAGCCCTTCTCTGCGCCGCCTTCGCTTCCCTTCTCATCGCCACCCAGCCCTCTGCCCTTGAATGCTTGTTCACGCGATACGTCGTCAGCCCATGCGCCCTGGCCAGTGCGCCAAGGCTCATGCGCCCCGCCACATATGCCTCCCGCATAGCATCCCAGTTTATCTCCTCCGCCATAGCGCTTCCATCCCGCCTCCTCCGACGCCCGTCGCCGCGCCCTTTGTTTGCGCTGCCTTTTCCGTGAATGTATCCTGCAAAATGACCGTCCTTCAATGCGCCTTCAACGATTCCCGCCCGGGCCCTTCGGCTCCCGCCGAACCGGCGCCGCGCTTCGCGCCGACACACGCACTCTAAGCCCTTCCCCGCCCCCTGTTTGCAGTCAATAACAACGGCGCACAGACCCTTCGCCTGTGCGCCGCACCGTCGCGCATCCCCGTCATGCCATAACAATACCACCGAAATCGTGTCTTTTCATGTCGTATTCGCCCCATTCCCCGTCCCACGTACCTCCATCGCCTTAAGCGCCTGGCTGTGTATGTGCTTCACCCAATCCGTCGAATAATTCATCCGCCTTGCGATTTCCCGCCAGTCCCAGCCATTCAGGTATCGATAGCGCAATACCTCCCGCTGATTAACGTCCTTCACTGCGTCAATGCTGCGCTCCATCGCCAGCGTCTGCTCCGCCACCGCGTCTATGCGCCGGTCAATCTCCCGCTGCAGGCGCTCCAGCGCGTCCGAACCGCCTTCGCTGTGAAAAGCCTTCATCTGCGCGCAACGCCCGCGCCGCTCCGTCAGCGCCTCCAGCCTCACCCTTGACCGCCTGATCTCCTTCATATGCTCCCTGACGTTCATGCGGCATCCTCCGTTCATCATTTGATGCATATTGTTCAATAGTCTGTACATTGTGATTATATCTCATCTATTGCCCATTGTCAACCGTACTTCTTGACAAATTGTCCAGCATGCTGTACAATTTGATACGACATTCCTTCAAAACGTTTCCCCTAAAAAGACAATGGTTTAAGAAAATACCGCCCAATGCTCATGGCGCATTAACGGCTGAATCTCTACCGCTTGCTGACTGCTGATTTCTTGACTTGCCGCCAGCATGCCTGCGAGATTTGCAGATTGCAATCGTCTAAAGATTCATCTCGCTGTTGCACGACTCGATTGTGCGATGTTTTCTTACCTCAAAAGGAGATTTCCTCATGTTGATTCCGAATCTGTCCGTGCTGCTGGCCGAGCGACGGCTGACCCTGTCCAGGGTTGCCCAGGATACCGGCATCTCCCGAACCACGTTGACCGCCCTCACCGGCCGCAGCGCCAAGGGCATACAATTCGATACCCTGAACACGCTGTGCAAATACCTGAAGGTAACGCCCGACGCCCTCTTCATCTATCGCCCCTTCGACCTCTCCCTCACCGTCGAAGGGCAACCGGGCCGCTCCGACGTGGTGTTTACCGTCGTCTGGGCCGATGGCGACGTCGAAAGCTTTCGCATGCTCTGCGACGCCGAATTTCGCTTCGCCCCCGCCTCACCCCAACGCCCTGCCGAAGCTCGGCCCGCGTCCGAAGCCCGGCCTACATCGGAAACCCGGTTTCCTTCCCTCGAAGCGCTCCGCCTTCGGCTGACCCTTCCCGATGCTCCGGAGGAAACCGACCGCAATCGCCGTCTCACATCCCTGTTGCGCGCGCTCCCCGGCTCGGTTTTGACCGATCTGGAACGCGATATCCTCACCGCCTTTGATCGCAACATCGACCCCTCCCTCGCGCCCAACGACTATTCTCCTGCGCTGCTCTGGCCTTGGGACGATCCCTTCGTCACGACTCAGCGTCCCCATGTTTAGCGCCCTCAGTCTGACCTGACGGCCAGCCAGCGCCCTCAAAGCGGTAGCCTGCAGGGCGTGTTGTTGCTGCAAAGGTCCCTTGAGGGCGTGATACCCCGGGTTGTAACATCCCTTCTGACCCTTTTTCCCGGTCATTCCCATAATTTTCTTGACAATTCCCCTGTAAAATGTTAGAATTAACATTGAACTAATGTTTGTACTATGAATGGGAAAAAAACGGTCTGCGCCATATATTATGGTAGCCCTTTTACGGAGCAAAAACAGGTCAGACCGGCCCCGACCCGATCAATATGGAGGGAAGACAAATGTCACTGCCTGGAAAACTGTGTATCGGCATATTGGAAGAGGACAATCCGCTTAAATCCTATTTCCGCTTTAAACCTCTGCTCATCGAGGAGGAAGGGCGGTATGTCCCCTACGCCCAGCCCGACGTCTATCCCGTAGACGGCTGCATCCGCATCGTGCCGGATAAAAACGAATCCTATCACTTCAAATCCAGAATGCGGCGCATCGGCCTGTTTTGTGTGGTCGATCTTCGCGCCCATCCGGACGACAACGACAAAATCCGCCCCAATAAAAATTTCCGGGAGGATACCCCCGAGCAAAACGCCTATATCATCTATTCCGACGTGGTTCGCGAGCCTGCCCCGGACATGATCTTTGAAATCCTGTCGGAGGAGGTGCGCGACACCACGCTTCCCCTCCCCCGCACGGCCCATGTGCTGCTCAAGGGCGACCGGCTTCTTCCACAGTGCTATGCCTGGGAAGCGCTCCCCGACACCGATGACAAGGCCCAATTGCTGCCCACCGACCGGCTCTGCCCGGAGGACAGCGTGCAGGTATTCGAACTCAACGGCTTCCGTGACAACATAATTCGCTTCGCCATCGTGCCGCCCGCCGGGCTCGAGCGCATCTCCGACGCGCCCGCGCCAAAGCCCGCCAAGCCCGCGCCGATTGATCACGCCGGCCCCGCCCCGGCTGCGGTTGTGCCCACGACGCCTGCGAACCCCGTAAAGAAGGCGCCAGCGCCTGCCGAAGCGCCCGCGCCCTCCGAAGCGCCAGCGCCTGCCAAAGCGCCCGCGCCCTCCGAAGCGCCTGCCAAAGCGCCCGCACCCGTTGTGGAAAGCCCCGCTTCCGAGAAGCCCTGGATCCACCACGACGCCAGCATAACGCCCCGTCCTGTGGATCCCCGTCTGAGCCCCGCCCAGCGGAATCTCGCCGTCCAGAGCGGCCTCAATCCCCGCCGGGGTCGCAGTCTGCAAGAGCTGATCGACGAAAAGTGGCAGCGCTCCCGGCTGAACCAGCTGGGCATGCCCATCGCCCCCATTCAAACCGGCGCGCCCGTCTCCAGCCCGGTGGACAACGCCGTTCAGGCCGTTCGCCAGGTCTGGCAGCAGCCCCAGCTCCGCGAGGATCTGCTTAAATCCCTCAGCGGCATCGAGGAATTTGGCGCTTCTCTGGAGGAATGCCGCGAGGCCGTCCGCCAGTCCGACATCGAACAGCACCTGAACAACCTCGAGGCCCGGCGCCTCGCGCTGCTCAGCGAACTGGATCACCTGAACCTGAAAAACGCCGACGTCCGCCAGGCCCTCAAGCAGGAGCTTCGGCGCGACGCCGAAGCCGACCTCGCCCAGGCCGTACAGCGTGCCGACGCTGCCAGGGCCGAGCAGGCCGAATATGAAAAACAGGCCGAAACCGCCCGGGCCGCCGCCGAGGACGCCCGCAAGGCCGTGGACGCCCTCACCGGCGAAACCCTGGAGCAATATCTCTCCCGCTTCGCCCTCACCGAGCACATGCTCGATCGCATGCAGGCCCTCAAGGGCGAGGCCGACGCCATCCCGCCCGCCGCGCCCGCGCTTCAAAACATCGACCTGAATACCCTGGCCGTGCGGGTTATGAACCGTTTCGACGCCTCGGGCTTCGCCATCACGCGGCTGCAGGCCCTGAATCTGTGCGTCTGTGCCGCCCTCAGCCCGGTATTGATCCTCTCAGGGCCTGTGGGCAGCGGCAAGACCTCCGCCGCCAGGATGCTGACGGAAGCCCTGGGCTGGACGGACATCAACCGCTTCGTCGTCTTCGCCCCCGGTCAGCAGGTCAGCGAAGGCGACCCCCGGCTGAAGGCCCTGAAGCGCCAGCCCCAGGTTCCGGCCATGATAATGCTGGACGACGCCAACCTCTACCCCTCCGTGGATCCGCTCCACGGCCTGGACGCCGGTCTCAGCCCGAACTGGCGCCTGTGCCTCACCGTTCAGGATGGCGGCCAACCCCTCTCGGATCACACGCTGGATCGGGGCTTCACCCTGCGCCTGGATCCCAAGCCCGCCACCCCCTGGCGACCCCGTCCCAGGGCCACCTGCGCGTCGGAAGCTCCCGCGAGCCTGAATCTCACGGTTCCCGAAGCCCCGCTGCCTGCGGCAATGGACGCCCGCATGGAAGCTCTGCGCGCCGTCCTGAACCGCATCGGAGCCCCCGTTTCACGCCGGGCTCTGGACGATACCTGGCGCTACTGCGCGCTGATGATCTGGGCCCTGGGCGAAAATGCCGACCCCATCGCCGTACTGGACCGCGCCGTAGCCCAGCGTCTGCTCCCCGGCCTGTTGGCCAGCGCGTCCCCGAACGCCCTGGTTCACCTGAACGCCGCGCTGGAGGGGCTTCCCCTCAGCCGCGCCCTGCTGAACCAGCCCCTGCCTATATCGCTGTAATTCCGCGCTCTCCACTGGGGAAGATGGCGTTTGCGCGGCAAACGACGGATGAGGTACACATCCCCTGCCGTCCCCTCTGGGGAAGGTGGCGTTTGCGCGGCAAATGACGGATGATGTATTTCACCCCCATACCCCCTCTCGTCCCCCCCGCTGTTCGTACTACCACCATCGCCATGAACTACGAAGAGCCTTACCGAAAAAAGCCCCAAAAACGACTTCAGCCACGCCGCCAAAGGAAATCCTTCGGCGCGTGGCTGTTCGGTGTGCTCCTGCGTCTCTTCGCCCTTGTGGCAATATTGTCTCTCCTCGGCGGCGCCCTGCTCTACGCGCTCCCGGTCTCCCTGCTGGCCGTTGAACCCGAGGGCGTGAACCTCTCCCTCACCGACGGCCTGCCGGAGGACTGCCTCAACATACTCCTCCTGGGCCTCGACGCCACCCACGAAAACACCCGCCGCAGCGATTCCATCATCATCGCCTCCATAGGCCGGGGCAGCGTCAAGCTCACCAGTGTGCTCCGCGACACCCTGCTCGACATCCCCGAACACGACACGGGCAAGCTGAACGCCGCCTACGCCTACGGCGGCCCCTGGCTCGTGGCGCGAACGCTGAACGAAAACCTCCGCCTGAACATCATGCATTACGTGGCGGTGGACTACGCCGCGCTCGTGAGCATCGTGGACGCGCTGGGCGGCGTCGACCTCGAAATCTCACAGGCCGAAATGGAAAAGATCAACAGCGACATCAACGCCCGCCGCCAGGCTCTTGGCTATACAGCCCCGGACCTCACGCACTCCGGGCCGGACACCCACCTCAACGGCCTGCAGGCCCTCATCTATGCCCGAATCCGCAAGCTGGACAGCGACTTCGTCCGCGCCTCCCGCCAGCGCAAGCTGCTGGGCGCGCTGTTGAACCGCCTGCGCGCCAGCCTTTACAATCCCGTTCGCCTTGCCCGCCTCGCGACAGCCCTTCTCAAATCCACGGACACCGATCTGTCGCCCCTCCAAATGCTCTCTCTGGGCGTAAAGGCCCTCGCCTGGGGCCTCTCCGATTCGCTCCGCTTGCCCGTAGACGGCTCCTACACCGACGACGGCTCCAACCTCCGCATCACCGACATGCAGGCCAACATCGCCGCCCTGCAGCTGTTTATCTACGACACAGGCAATACCCAGGCACAAAAATAAGGAGCCGCGTTCGCGACCCCTGTGCCTGCAAAGTTCCTGAATGGTTTGGGGAAACACCGCACAATGCGCCATGAGCATTGTGCGGTGTTTCCTTAATTGTGCGATGTTTCCTTAACCTTCCAATCAAATCTCCAGCCCCGTAAACCCAAACCCGGCGCTGACCAATTTATCGGGCAGCTTGCTGAACAGGGCGTTGACAGACTGATAATTGTAATAGCGCATGATGGCCTCGGCAAACATCGGCGCGACGGAAACCGTGCGGAACTTGTCCTGTCCCACGATGTTCGGGTTCTCCACCGTATCGGTGGAATAGACCCTCTTAATTGGGCTGTCGTTGATCTTTCTGACGCCCTCGGCGGAGACGATGTTGTGGCTCAGCATGGCGGTAATGCTCCGCGCACCTCTGGCCTGCAGCGATTCCGCCAGATTCACCAGCGTGCCGCCGGAGATGGTAAAGTCATCCACGATCATGCAGTCCTTTCCGTCCACGTCGCCGATGACCTCCAGTATCTTGGCGTTCTCCAGGTGGTCAGTCCGGGTCTTGTCGCCGATGGCGATGGGCAGATTCAGCGCGTCCGCGAACTTCCGGGCCTGCTTGGCAAACCCCGCGTCCGGCGACACGATCACCATGTTGCTCGTGTCCATGCGCTTGATGACCTCGATGAGCATCGGCATCGCGTACAGGTGATCCACCGGTTTTTTCCAGAATCCCTGCAGCTGCGGCGCATGCAGATCCATGGTCACGAATCGGTCTGCGCCCGCCAGCTCCATGCACTCCGCGCATACCCGGGCGCGAATGGACACGCGGGGTTCATCCTTCTTGTCACCCTTGCCGTAACCGAAATAGGGCATGATCAGCGTGCAGGAAGCGGCGTTGGCGCGCTTGAAGGCGTCCATCCAGAACAAAATCTCGACAAACTCGTCGTTGGACTGCATCCCGATGGGCTGCACCAGGAAGATGTCCCGATCGCGCACAGTCTCATTGACGCGCACAAAGGTATTTCCCTCAGAAAACTTGATGACCTCGCAGGATCCCAGCGGCTTGTTCATGTAGCTGCACATGCGCTCCGCAAAGATCCTTCCCCCACTGCCGGCAAAAATGGAAATGTTCGCGGTCTCAAACATATCGCCCTACGCTCCTTCGCTTTATCAGTGGCCACCTGTAATCATCTAACAGCCCAGGGTTCCCGTCTCCAATCGGGGCATCGGCGTGTACGCCGACCCTGCAGGCTGAGCAGCAACGACACCATTGATGTATTTCGCAATTGTTTTGTCTGCGGTTAAGGAAATACCGCATAATCGAATCGTGCAGTAACGAGGTGTATTTTTAGTCGATTGCTAACTGCAAATTTCGAAGGCTTGCTGGCGGCAAGTCAAGAAATCAGCAGACAGCGGCGGCTGAAATTCAGTCGTCAATGCGCCATGAGCATTGTGCGGTATTTCCTTAATCAGTGACGCCCTGTTGAGAGGTCTCTGTCGTCACGTTCCCTTTTCCTCGGCCTCCATGGCCTCCATGTCCACCACTCTGCCCTTCTCGTCGTGTACGCCACGCCAATACACGTTCATGCCCGCCACATAGGAATCAAAGCTGATCTGCTCGCGGCTGACCTCCTGCTTGGTATCCCAGTCGTAAGCCACCAGCCAGCCCTCGCTGTGGCAGCTGCCGTGTCCCTCGATCTTCAGCTTGGGCTTGTCGGTGATGTAGAAGACCTCCTTGCCCGAATAATCGTATTCGTAGCGCTTGCGGGTGGACTTCTGCTCGTCGATGATCACGGACTGCAGCTCGTAGTGGTACTTCGGCCGCGTACCGTAGATCGTCACCGTGGCAAATTCCCGATCCACGCTGGTGTAGATATAGATGGCGTGGTCGGTGTCGTTGCGGAACACAAAGTTCTTGCCGTCAGTGCCGTTGGTGCCGTATTCCACCGCCGCGTCCTGGCTGGGCTCCACATAGCTGACGGTCATCTTGTGGTTGTGCCGCTCCAGAATCGTCATGTTGGCCATGATGACCGCGTCGTACAGCGTGGTCGAAGCCTGGCATACGCCGCCGCCCACGCCCTTTACCTTCTCGTTTCCGGCGTACTCAGGCGCTTCCTTGAAGCCCCGCCCCAGGGTTCGGGGGCCGACCACCGCGTTGAAATCGCAGGTGTCTCCCGGATATACCACGTAACCGTTGAAGAAGCTCAGCGCCTGGGCCACGTTCGACCGGCTGTCGTGTCCGCGGAAGGTCACGTCGGTGGCAAACTTTGCCACCACCTTCATCTCCATGTTGTCGGATGTCACGGCGGGCAACAGCGGCTCCACGGGCAGAACGGTGCTGCCCTCGCCGGTCTCGATCAGCGCCACCAGGTTGTCATGGGTCCGCTCCCGGTCCAGCTCCACGCCGTTCTTCGACGCGGTGATAATCTCGGGCCGGGTCTCCGTCACGGCCACCTCCGCGTCCACCGGCGCGACATAAATCTGCTGGTACAGCAACTCGACGAAATCCTCCAGGGCCTCGTCGTCATAGCTCAACGCGCTGTTGAACTCTGCGGGGGCTTCCTTGAGATTCTCGGCCACCTGTTTGCGATCCGCCCGGCTGCCCACATGGCCCAAATTCCAGGCCAGCTCCAACTCCGGCTGATAATCAAACTTTACGCCGAAATCCGCCGGCTTGAAATCCCAGCTGTTCGGCCCATAGGTCAGCGCGTAGGTGGTATTCAGCCGCCGGTCCTTCTCCTGCGCCATCAGCGCGTTGCCCTCGTCATAGGTATACCCCGACAAGCACACGCCGTTCACATATACATTTTCCAGGAAACGCTCCACTGAGGCTTCCCTTACGTCGCCCACCAGTCGGCTCACGCCGATGGCGATTCCCACCAGCATCACGGCCGCCGCGCCCAGGAGCAGGCCCAGCCGCAGCTTGGGGGGGATACCCCGCCATCCGGCGCTCTTCCGCCTCGCAGGCGCGCTTCGCCCGGTCCGGTTGTTTCGCACCGCTCCATAGCCCGGCCGTCCGCCCGGGGCTGGCCGCCCGCCGTTCGTTCGCCGACCCTGGCCGGAAGGCCGTCCGCCCATCGGCGCGCGCCCGTTTACCGGCCTCCGCGCCCCCGCATAATGCCCCCCGGCCCTTCGGTCGGCTTCGTAGCCGGAACGATTGCCGTTATACATCATACTCCCGTTGGTCAACTCCAACGCTCCCAATCAAGGTCTCAAGAAAATACCGCATAATCGAGTCGTGCAGTAACGAGATGAATTATAGTCGATTGCAAACTGCGAATTTCGCAGGCTTGCTGGCGGCAAGTCAAGAAATCAGCAGACAGCAGGCGGCTGAAATTCAGCCGTTCATGCGCCATGAGCATTGTGCGGTATTTTCTTTTATCTATCGCCGCAGTCAATCGCCGCCGCTTTCCATCGGGTCGCCGCGCAACCCGTCCCATTTTCGCAATCATATAAATTATACCACATCTGCCCCCCACTGATAAGACACATTCACCGTCAATATTTGTAAAAAAGCTGTAACAATTCAGGTGTCAGGCCCGCAGTTCAATCCGGGCGCAAAAAAACGGCGGCACCGTCGCCATTTTCCCCGCCCATCCAAATACGGCCGTATCCAACAAAGCCTCTGCGCCGACGTCACAATTTCCTGCATTGACAAATCACCGAAACAGGTGTATCCTCAGGTTGTCGTCCCAGGAGCGCTCCCACTTCATCATTTGGAGGTAAAAGCCATGCGCATCGCCATTCCCTACTATATGGGCAATATATTCCAGCACTTCGGCCACGCGCCGCAGTTCAAAATCTATGAAATCGAAAACCACCAGGTCCTTATGGAGATGATCGTCGAGGTCGAGGACAAGGGGCACGATTCCGTTTCCGCGCTGCTTCGCTCGATGGACGTGCGCGTCGTCATCTGCGGCAACATCGGCGAGGGCGCCATGCAGGCCCTGCAAAGCGCGGGCATCGTCTTCTACGGCGGCGTCACCGGCGACGCCGACGCGGCCATCACCGCGCTGATCCAGGGTGGCCTCAAATACGACCCCAACGTCAAATGCACCGCCCATGCCGAGGGCCATGCCTGCGGCGACTGCTCCGATTGCGCCGATTGCCGCGGCGATTGCGCCGCCTGCGGTCACTGAATTGGTCGCATGCAAACGGCCCGCGCTTTTGCGCGGGCCATCAGACCGCTGACAAAGGCCGCAAACGCAGAAAATCCTTCCGAAAGAAGAAGAACGGAAGGATTTTCTGCTTGCTGTGTTGGCGTCACCCGCAAAATGCGGTCATTTACGACGGGGTAAACTCCCTTTTTTGCAGGCTCGCCGCCTTGCCTTGCAGCCTTTTTCAGCGGCCTGCAGCCTGTTGACTATGTCAACATCCAGACGGCCCGCGCTTTTGCGCGGGCCCTTTGCTTATGCCACGTCAACTGAACACATCCTTCAATTTATCGAAGAAGTTCTTTTTCTTTTCATACTGGTTTCCGTTGGCGCTGGCCTCAAACTGCCGCAGCAGCTCCTTCTGCTGGCTGGTCAGCTTCTTGGGAATCTCCACCACGGCGGTGACGTACATATCGCCCTTGCCGCCGCCCCGCAGATGGGTGATGCCCTGCTCCCGCAGCCGGAAAACCTGCCCGGGCTGGGTGCCCTCGGGGAAGCGGTACTTCACGGGCTTGGTCAGCGTCGGCACGTCCAGCTCCGCGCCCAGCGCCGCCTGGGTAAAGGTCAGCGGCATCTCGATGTACAGATCGTCCTCCCGCCGCCTGAACAGCTTGTGGGGCTTTACGCTGATGACGATCTGCAAATCGCCGGGCGGGCCTCCGTGCTCGCCCAGGCCGCCCTGGCCCCGTATGGTCAGCACCTGGCCGTTGTCGATGCCGGCGGGCACCTTCACCGTGCGCCGCTTGCTCACCCGCACCTTGCCGCGCCCGTGGCACTTCGTGCAGGGCTCGGTGATGATCTTCCCCGAACCGTGACAGCGCGAGCAGGTGCGCACGTTTTGGATCCGCCCGAAGGGGGTGTTAGTGGTCACGCGCTCCTGGCCCGAGCCCTGGCAGGTGGGACATGTGTCCACCTTGCTGCCCGGCTTCGCGCCGCTGCCGTTGCAGGTGGGGCACTCCTCGTCCCGCACCAGATTGATGTCCTTCTCGCAGCCCATGGCCGCCTCCTCGAAGGAGATCGTCAGATCATAGCGCAGGTCGTCGCCCCGCATCGGCCCGTTGGGCCGCCCGCCGCCGCCGAAGCCGCCGCCGAACACCGAGGAAAAGATGTCCTCAAACCCGCCGAAGCCGCCGCCAAAGCCGCTGAAATCACCGAACCCACCGCCGCCAAAGCCGCCGGTCTGGGGCCCGTCGTGTCCGAACTGGTCGTACTGGGCCCGCTTCTGGGGGTTCGAAAGCACCTGGTAGGCCTCGTTGACCTCCTTGAACTTCTCCTCGGCGGTCTTGTCCCCGGGGTTCACGTCCGGATGGTACTTCTTCGCCAGCGTCCGGTAAGCCTTCTTGATCGCCGCGTCGTCCGCGTTCTTCGGCACGCCCAGAACCTCGTAGTAGTCTCGTTTGTTTGCCATATTATAACATCACCCTTTCGGGGTTATGGGGAACAGGGTCAAGGGAACAGGAATAGCCGCTGCCGCACGCTTAATAGAGATCGAAACAGTATGGCGCCAGCCACATTTCCTGTTCCCCGTTCCAAGGGCCTGCCGGCCCCATCTCGCTGAAAACGCTCCACCGGAAAGTTTTCCGGGCGCTCGATGTCCCTGTTCCCTTAATCGGGGCAAGAGCACCGCCCTTGCCCCTCCGCTTCGCTAAAACCCTCAGTTGTTATCCGTAAACTCGCTGTCCACGGTGCCGTCGTCGTTCACGCCGCCGCTCTGGTAGGTGGTGCCGGTGCCGGGGTCGCCCGCGCCGCCCTGGGCGTTCTGCTGCTGGTAGACCTTGTTGAACACGTCGTAGGTCGCCTTGCTGAAGCTCTCCATGGCGCTCTTGATCTGCTCCACGTCATTGCTCTGCCGGGTCTGCTTGAAGCTCTCCAGCTCGCTCTCCAGCTTGGCCTTGTCGGCGGGATCCAGCTTGTCGCCCATGTCCTTGATGGTCTTTTCGGTCTGGTAGATCAGCTGGTCGGCCTGGTTGTAGGTCTCGGCCTCTTCCTTCTTCTTCTTGTCCTCGGCGGCAAACTGCGCGGCCTCGTCCACGGCCTTCTTGATCTCATCCTCGCTCATGTTGCTGGATGCGGTGATGGCGATGGACTGCTCCTTGCCGGTGCCCAGGTCCTTGGCGGACACGTGCACGATGCCGTTGGCGTCGATGTCGAAGGTGACCTCGATCTGC
>CACYZW010000020.1 GCA_902778995.1 uncultured Eubacteriales bacterium | reverse complement strand
GCCGCTGACTGGAACCTGGCTGTCCGGATATCCCGCAAAGAAATCCGAATCGTTCCAATACCAGCCCGCAAAGGTGTAGCCCTCCAGGGCAGGATCGGCTGGCTTTGTTGCGTAGCCGCCCACCTCGACATGCTGCGCTTCGGGCACAGGCGCGCCGCCACGAGCGTCGAATGAGACGACGCAGACGTCCTTCGCCTGTCCCGGGAAATCGCCCACGATCTGCAAATCATTCAAATCCAGGGCGGACAGATCAGACAGGTCGATGTTGTCCAACGCATTTCCATCTTCGCCCGTGGAAATCGCCAGATCAACTGAATTGTCGATGATCAGTTCCTCGGCCAACGACAAGGCCGGCGTCATTGACAAAAACAGCATTGCAATGACCAAAGCCAAAGCCATCAAGCGTCTTGGTTTCATATCTGTAGCCTCCTTAATAAATTGTATACATTTCTTGGTTACATTTTACCATATGCCCGAATTATTGTCAAGCTCGTCGCAAACACTTCACACGGCAGAAGCAACGAATGGTTTACAGCTCAGGTTCCCCTTGTAAACGCCCTCGGTCTGGCCTGACAGTCCAGCGTCCGCTTCGATTTATTGCCGTATGATAACAGGATTGTTTACAGCCCCGCTTCCGCAAATCACGTTCCACGAACGCCATATCTGAGAGGGCATC
This sequence comes from uncultured Eubacteriales bacterium, assembly GCA_902778995.1. Lineage (GTDB taxonomy): Bacteria > Bacillota > Clostridia > Christensenellales > Aristaeellaceae > UBA2862. The sequence continues at coordinate 27,274 of CACYZW010000020.1, read as the reverse complement.
AAAGAGAAAGCAACCCCTTTTTCCTATGCGGCATGCTGGTTTTCCGCAGTGAAACCGCGCGAGTGATACGCCCGTTTTCCGGCACATGACTCCGATGACTGACTAACAGGATATACATGCAGTATTAACACCCTCACCCTTTTTTTTCATGGATATTGGGGAAATGCCTGCTGATTTCTTGACTTGCCGCCAGCAAGCCTGCGAAATCTGCAGTTTGCAATCGACTAAAATTCATCTCGTTACTGCACGACTCGATTATGCGGCGTTTCCTTAAGGAAATCCCGCAATGTTTATGGCGCATCTGTCTGAAGTTCATTCCCGCACTGATCTGTTCGATTATACAGTGCTTTCTTCACACCCACCGGTTTCATTCCATTCCAACGATGGTAAAGGGAGGCGTCCGCGAATGAAGGATCTCAGGAAGGTAAACGCCTCCTTTGCACGCCTGCTGGGCATGTACACGCTGTTGTTCGCCGTGTTCTTCGCCGTGGTCTTCTCACCCTTCTGGCTGTATGAGCGGGCTTTCGTGATGGAGCTCGACGGCAACGCCCAGCATCTTTCCTCGCTGACTTATTTCGCGTATTGGCTGAAGAGCATCGTCAAAAACCTGCTGCAGGGCCGCTTGGAAATCCCATTCTGGTCGATGTGGATCGGCTTTGGGGAAAATACCCTTTCCAACGGCATCTGTTTTCGCTTTCTGTACCTGTTGAGCATGCTGTTCAGCATGAAAACGCTGGACGTGTTCATGCTGTTGCAGATGATACTGCGGCTGTACTGCGCGGGGCTGGCTTTCCTGGCTTTCGGAAGGACGCGGGTGAAGGACGACATGGATCTGCTGCTGGGCTGCATGATCTATTTGTTCAGCGCTTTTACGATGTTCTACGGTCCCCGGTACTCCTTCTTCCTGAGCATGATGATCGAGCTGCCGCTGCTTCTGCTGGGGGTTGACCGCATATTTGAAAAAAAATGGTCCTGGTTGTTCATATTCGTGGTGTTCGCAGAGGCATTCTGCGGCTTCTACCTGCTGTTCATGATTACGATCCCAGCAGTTGTCTATGCCGTGTTTCACTACCTTGAGCTGTCCCCGGAGAAGCGCATGCGTTGCGGCGGCTTCTGGCGAATCCTGGGGCGGCACGCGCTGCAATTCGCGCTGGGCCTGTGTCTGGCCGCGCCGGGATTCGTGCCAATCCTGTTGAAATACTTCGAGAGCAGCCGCGCCACTGCGGATTCCGGGCTAAGCCTGCTGCATTGGGACGTACACATCTACATGGACTACATCCGCGGCATCGTTGACAGCCACCAGATCGCCTATGAGGGCTTTATCGCCCTGCCCGCCATTGCGCTGATCGGCATGTTCCACACGCTGTTCTCCGGCAGAAAGCGGCAGCTTGTGCTGCGCGGACAGCTCGCCCTGTATCACCTGGTTTTCCTGGTGCCTCTGCTGACGATGATATTCAGCGCCATGGCGGGACGCCGACTGCGCTGGTGCTACATCATGTCCTTCTGGGTAGCCCTCAGCACCGCCTGCGTCATGCCCCAGCTGCGGCAGGACAACGGCTTCTCTTTCCGACGCTGCGCCGTTGCCATGGGCGCGTATACCCTGATCTACCTCGTCGCCTCCGCATGGATGGGCGACGAAGTCTCCCTGTCGATGATCCTGGCCCTGCTGGGCTTCGGCGTCTTCTATGCTGCGGTAATCTCCCCATGGGGACGAAGCCGACGGGGACTGGCCACGGCGCTGCTCTTTCTGTGGCTTCTTGTGGAACTGACGGCAAAATCCTATGAGATGCACTCCCCCCAGTACGACGATACGATTGCCGAATACGAGGATGCCCACCGGGTGGCGGCCTTTGCCGAGGACAATGCGGCCAGCGCATTGGGCATGGCCACGGACGACGGTCTGTTCCGCACCGATGTCATCACCGTGCCCCGGGCAATGCGGGGTAAGCAGGCCAATTATGGCCAGCGCAACCTGGTCAACGGGGTCTCCTCCTACTACAGCCTGCTGTACGATTCGATTGCCTCTACCTCGCTCGGATTGGGCAACGCCCATCAGCCGTCCAACCACGCAGTCAGGGACCTGGATCAACGGACCGTGCTGAACGCCCTGGCGGGCGTCAAGTACGCCGCCGCGCTGGAGAACGGACTTTGGCGCATCCCCTATGGCTATGATCTGGTGGATTCGAGAGAGAAGCATCTGTCCGACGGCACCGTCACCACCGAGTACCTCTACAGGAATCGCTACCCCCTCTCCCTCTCCTACGCTTACGAGGCCCGCATATCTCCCGAGACCTACGAATCCCTGCCTCCGAATCGCAGGGAGCAGGCCATGCTTCAGGGGGTGGTGCTGGAGAAGGACACAGGCCTTCCGGAGGCCGTCCTGAGCTTTGACGACGAAACGATACTGGACAACGACGCCATCGTCGCCGCGTTGAAGAAGAAGGCCGCCGAGGATGAGAACCTGGTATATGAGGACGGCGTAATCGACGTCAAGAAAAACAACTATACCTTTGATCTGCCCATAGAGCCGGTGGAGGGCGAGCTCTACCTGCAGTTCACCGGTTTGGAATGCCGGTCGGTCAACTACAACGACGAACGGGCGGAGGACCTGGCCCAAAGCGGGGCGACCCGGCTGGAGGTAATGGCCTCGCAGCGGCGCTCCCGCCAGTGGATCCCCTCGATCAACACGCTGATCACCGCAACCAGCGGCCAGCTCAGCGACGAGGGCAAGCCCTATGGTCCCGACCACTATCTCTACCTTGGCAAGCGTGACATGCTGTTGAACCTGGGCTACGGTAAATCCGGGAAGAAGCTGCGGATAAAGTTTTCCACGGCCGGAAAATACAGCTTTGACAGCGTGGCGCTGATCTGTCAGCCGATGGATGCTCTGCCGGAGAAGATCGCGCCTCTGCAGGCCCGGCAGGCGCTGTCCACCCAGATCGACGGGAACAGGGTCACCGTGGAATACGACCTGGACAGGAACGCCTTTGCCTGTCTGGCCATCCCCTATTCCCTGGACTGGAGCGCCACCGTAGACGGTGAAAAGGCCGAGCTGCTCCGGGCCAACGGCATGTACATGGGCGTCATGCTGGGCAAGGGCAGGCATACCGTCGTGTTCAACTGCGTCATGCGCGGCTTCTGGCCCAGCGTCGTCCTTTCCCTGTTCACCCTGGTCGCCCTGGCCGTCGTCGCTTTGATCCGGCGCAGAGACTGAAAGCCGGCATGCTCGACCAACGGCAATTCCGGTTCCTGCCGCTGCCGGCAGAACGGTGATTGACGCAAGAAAGAGCCTTCGCTCTGTTCAGTTCGATACTGAACGAAGCGAAGGCTCTGTTTGCGTTGGTTTGCATCGGTGGAAATATGTCCGCTATTGAATATAAAAGCAGAAATACATGTAGTAACGCAATCCAGTTGGCGGACCGCGCGTCTCAGCCCTTTCGACCCCGGAACTTGCCCAGCAGATTGGAGATTGCGCCGCGCAGATAGTGGAACTCCTCGCTCTTGTGATAGAGCGCCAGCACGATCACGTTCGGAATGACGACGCAGACCACCATCGACAAGGCAAATCGGATGATTCCATGGCCGATGGGAAGGAAATCGCAGAGGTAGTAGGACAAAGCGCAGCTGGCCGCGGTGATCAGCGCGTAGATCACGTAATCCTTGTAGTAATCCAGCACGCTGGTCTTGAACACCCGTGAGAACACCAGCCAGGGGTCAAACCACACCTGGGTCATCAGCCTGGATACCGTGGTGGCGAAGAATATGCCTATAATGCCCCACATGCGTCCCCAGAAGAAATCCAGTATGATGTTCAGCACCGCCATGATGAGGGGCCGCATCCAGCCCTGGACGAACAGTCCGTTGGCTGTCCGGAAGCCCTCCACGGGAAACACCATCACCGCAATGAAGAAGTTGGCCACCATTACGCTGATGATGGGCATGGACAGCATGTATGAGCTGTTGAGCCAGATCTCGCCCACAAAGGGGTTCAGCAGCACAAACAGGCAGGTACAGCAGATGCAGGCCACCCAGAAGGTCATAAAATTCAGGGTCCTGAAGACCTGCTCCTGCTTTTCGTTGCTGGAGGTCGCCGCAAGGTTGCCGATGCTCGGCTTGACGGCGTTGACCGTCTGGTTGACCATCGAGCGTATGCTGGCGATAATCAGCGTGAAGTTGCCGATGATGGCGACCTCCGACGTGCCCACAAACGCGGAAATGAACACGCTGTCAGTACTGTTGATGGCGACCCCGGATACATCGTACATCGTGAGGCAGGCCAGGTCGCGGAACAGTATGTGGCGCTCCGGCTTCGAGAGGGGCTCTGCCTTCTGTCCGTTGAAGTATTGCGGGTATTTACGGGTGGTGATGTACGAAATGATGATGTTGCGGCCTACCACGGCGCAGAAATGGACGATGAGGTAGGCGTAATACTTCCGGAAAATGAGCAGGAGGACGACCTCGACCACGCACTCGACGGTGCCGACGATCACGTTCCACTTGGAAATGATGCGGGATTGCTGATCCGCCCTGAGCAGCACCGCCCGATAGATCAGGAAATAGGAGCAGGCGGAGGTGGCCACGTAGATCATGAAGATGACCCGTATATCTTCCTTGATATTCGGGACATTCTTTACGATGTAGGGCAAAAACGGCACACAGCAGACGCCGGCAGCGAACACCACGAAGCCTATGATCGTAAACGCCGTCTTGTAGAATTGCAGCAGCTGCTTGACGCGGCGTGTGTCCTTCTGTGAAATCGGCTTGTAAAGGGAGAATATCATGGAACTGTCAAGTCCCATCTCCATCAGCGAAAGCACATGGAGCACGTCCGTAAACAGCCCGGAAAGGCCCGTATACTCGTTTCCGAGAATGTGGATGAATGCGGTCCTCAGCGCAAACTGGATCACGATTTGCATCAGCTTGTCCAGGAGGGTCGCACTTGTATTTTTGACTACATTAACCGTTCTACTGTTTGCCATACCCTTCTCCAACCTTTACTTGCACGATACATACACACCCCGACCGCAAGGGCGCCCCACAGGCCGATGCTGTGCCAGAACGTGAGCGAAACGAGCAGCTGGCACGCCCTTGCAAAGAATATCAGGAAAACCGCTTTCCATTCGTCCATGTCCCGCATTCTGAACAGCCTGATCGCCCAGCAGAAAAGCCACAGAATGATGAACGAGCCGAACACCACCCCAAAATCGATCAGGATTTCAAGGAAGAAATCATGGGGATGGGCCACGTAAATATATCGGTACAGAACGTGTCTGCTGCCCATCGCGCCATAGCCAAGGGGCCGGGCGCGGATCATTCTGAGCGCCGCTGCCCATATTTCCCCCCTGTGGTTGTCATCCGCGATCGTACCTGACATGAGCTTGGTGAGGAATCGGGAGGAGATGTTCAACGTCTCCAGCAGCTTCGCAAGCGCCTGGAGGATATATGGATAGGCAAACCACAGCAATACCGCCCCGACGATGATCCCCAGGGTCACGAAGAGTCTCGTCCTGGCGTTCGATATCTTTATCATGAAATACAGTATCAGGAAAATGGCCAGGTCGAGGAAAGGACCGCGGGAGCCGGCGACCAGTATGATGAAAACGCCAATTGCGGAGCCGATCAGATCGCCGATTTTTCTCTTCTCCAGAAAATCATACATGAAGGGGAGCACGAATATCAGCACATTGTAGCCCAGGGACAGGTTATAGGCGATGTGCCTTTCATAGCCCTTGTTGCTGACGTCTATCCAGTAGCCCCGTCTCAGCGCCTGGACCACTGCCAGGCCGAAATAAAGGTACATCGGTATCGCGCTGACCTTGATGGTCTTCATGATGGCTTTGGGATCATCCACCAGACGGATAAAGAGGTAGATGAAAACGCCCGTGCTTGGCTTCAACACATAGTTCAGCACGCCGTAATCCGAACGGGTATACCAAGGCTCGTATTCGGGATGCAGGATATACGTGACCGCAAAGAACAGTATCATCGAAAGGTAGATGGCCCAGAAATCCGGTACCAACAGCTTGCGCCGGGTAATGCACAGAAGCGCGTAGCCGCCGTACAGTACCGCCAGGATCGGCCAAAGCGCAAGCTTCTCGCTCAACCCTACCACCGAGAAAACTCTCTCCAGTATAGCGTTGAAGAAGGGGATGCAGAGATATATAAAAAACAGTATAGCGCTGATATTGTATCTGATCTTTTTATTTATCATCTCGTCACTCCAAAACCCGATGGGAACCGGACGGGAAAACAGGCTCGCCACAAAAACCGACAGGGTCTTTCACAGTTCAAACTCCTCCGCGATATCGGAAAAGGTCAGTTCGGAATCCTGGCGGATTCTTCGCATGACCACCCTGGCGTTTTCCAGCATCCGGATCCTTTCGGAATCCGAGGCCTCCGCCGCGGCGTCCACCAGCGGTCTTACGCGCAGATAACCGTCCTGCGTCTCCTGCATGATCAGCAGGGAGCATGTCGTCCTGACAATCCTGTGGCCGTCCACATAGAGATGCAACGCCATCCCGTAATCCGGCAAATCGTCCCGAATGATGTACGCGGTAGACATGGACATGGATACGTTTCCCAGGGAATAGGCACACGGCACGTTCTTCCTGCGCTCCACCTTCTGAACGATGTGCGGATGGGACGCCACGACCGCATCGGCGTCCATTTCCACCAGCCGTTCCATCACGTACTCGCTGAACCGCCCCGGCGTCCTGTTGAACTGCCCGCCCATATGGGGACAGACGATCACCAGGTCAGCGCGCTCCCTGGCCTTGTGAACCAGCTCTTCCAGCGCCGCCAGGTAGGGCGCCATGGCCTCCGGGTCGCACCGGCTGTCAACCGTGGCCTTCTTGGGGGACTTGCCAAGCATGGTCCGGATTTTCAGGTAATTTCCCTCGCCCAGCACCCGACGAATGAAGATCGTCTTCAGGGCCTTGTGGGGGGGCATCCGCCCGATACCGGAAACCTGCCGCTGCAACAGGTTGACGTTTTCCCCGCTGGGCTCGCAGCCTGTGCGCAGCGCATTGGTCGTGGCCGTGCAGGCGATCACGGCGATGCGCTCGCCCCCCACCTGGATGACTGCGGGTTCGTTCTCATCCGGGTTGTCAAAGGTGCCCGTATGTCTGAGCCCGGCATCGTCCAGCGCCTTCAGGGTGCGCTTCAGGCCGTCGATGCCACGGTCGCAGCAGTGGTTGTTGGCCGTCAGCGCCAGATCCACCCCCATGTCGCGAACGGCGTCCGCGAAGCAATCCGGGGTGTTGAAGGAATAGAGGTCCCTCGTGCGGGAGTAACCGGCTTCCTCCCCGGCCAGCGGCGTTTCAAAGTTGCCCACCACATAGTCGGAGCCGGCGAGAAGGGCCTTCATGCCCGAGAACGCGCTGTCGAAGTCCCAGCCGCCGTCCTGCTTCATAGCCGCCTCGAGAAAGGGGCCCTCGCACATGATGTCGCCCAGAAAAGTCAGCTTGATCATTTTTTCAGCCTCGCCTATGCCAGCAGGGTCATGTCTTTCAGGTATTCCTCGACGTCCGCCTTGATCCCCCGCTGCCAAACGATCTGGGGAACGATCATCTGGCTGGCCCCGTTGCCCTCGACTGTGATCCAGCCGTCCTTCGTATGGGCCATATCCCAGCCAATGAACCGGACATTGGGCATCTTTGCGGACATCTCCTTACAGGTGGCGATCATCCGATCCCACTCGGGAATCTGGAAGCCCTTGAACTCGATGTTTGTCTCGGGATGGAACCGGTATTGCCCGGCGGTCTCGTCAAAGCCGTCCGTACCGCAAATGCCCGTCCTGACGTCAATGCCGCCCAGCAGGCCGCCCTTCCCTGCGTTGTCGATGAAGCTGCCGCCCCGGCCCGCTTTCATAAAGCAAAAGGGCACCACAATGCCGGATTTCGTATTGAAGGTGATGCATCGCACCGTATTCACCGACGTGGGATTCAGCCTGGCCATTTCCGGGGACTGTATGATGCGCTCCTCCAGAATGTGCTTGCCAAGGCCGATCATTTCATTGAACAGCGCGTCCACCGTCTTGCCGCAGGTGCTGGTATCCACCAGAGCCACGCTGTCCCCCTTTGACATATCCACCTGCTTCTTCACGAATACGGGATGACGCCCGACAAAATCCCGGAACCGATCGAGATGCTCCGGCTTGCTGATGGAAATGGCCTCGCGCCGGTAATAATCCTTGAACACCTGATAAGTTCTGGCCTTGTCCATGAATATGACAAAGTCCACCGCGTCATTCATGCGCACCACATACCGGAACCGATCGATGTCCGATACAAATGCCCGCTTCTCGGCCTTGGTTTTGCCCTCCAGATGGAAGCAGAGGTACTCGTCAGGCTGAAAGCCGTAAGCGAAACGGCAGAACAGCATATCCGTGTGCAGCGCCTGGTCGTCCTGGCGATTGCGATAATCCGGGGCCTTTTTCATGATTTCCCCGATGTTTTTTTCGGCCTTTGCGGCGTACTCCGCCCACTGGGCCGCGTATTTCTTCACCGTCTGCGCCTTCACCTGTGGGTCGGCCTCCGCAGCGTCGATTTCCGCTTCGGGCATGACATATCTGTAGTATTGCCTCAGCTTCAATTTGGCCAGCAGGCTGCGCATCCAAAAGACATCCGGTATTTTCTGGCGAACGGTTTCCTTGATCGACATGGTTCCCCTCCTCGAATTTCTACAACCGGCGGCGCCCTGTCAGAGCTCCGTCCATGCATGCCTGGGTTCAAAGCAACAGCTCGGGCGCAGGCACACGACCCGCACCCCGCTGGCCCGCTGGGGACCGATGCGCAGGAAAGTGGACAGCACCGACACATCGCCCCGAAGGCCCAGCGCGCCGATGTTGCTCTTGTTCACCCGCCGGGTGATCTCTTGTTCAGCCTCGCTCTGCACGTCGTGATTGCCGAAGGCCTGGGCCTGGAGCATCAGCGAAGCGGCCTCATAGTGGGAACGGCCGATGCCGATGGTCAACGTACAGGGTGAACAGCCGAGCTGCTCCACCGCTTCCGTCGCCCATTTCACGATTTCATCCTTCACCACCGCCTGGCTGTGGCGGTGGAAGACCCTGTAGGTCTTGCCCCGAATCGCCGGACCGCCGCCGAACATCAATATGTGCAGGCGAAGCCGATGCGGATCTGGGGAGGGGCATATCAAAAGAGGCGCAGGATCCAGCCCGGCTGGATCCGGATCCAGGCCGCCGGATTGGTCGATGCGCTGCCAGTCGTCGCCCATGATGGCCATGGGACGGCCAGGCAGGGCCTGAAGGCCCTCGCGCACCCCCTGGCGCACGGCCTCCAGCGCGGCCCCGGAGATCGACCTCTCCGCGCCGATTTCCAGCAGCAGATGGGGAATGCCGGTATCGTCGCACAGCGGGGAGCGATCCCTGGCTGCGACGCGGGCATTTTCCAGTATGGTCTCCAGCACCCACCTTGCCCTTGGATTGCGCTCAGCCTCGATGGCGCGCTCGTAGGCGCGAATCTTGTCCTCGCTGAAGGTGGAACCCGCCCTGACCAGGGTATCGCAAACCTGCTCGACCAGCCTTGCGTATTCTGTGGACTGTGTCATGGCGTCAGGCCTCCTCGTCGTAGATGCTCTTGCCGTGGGCCGCCGCGATAATGCAGGGATAGCGTTCGACCTTCAACAGATGCAGCGCCTCCATGCCCTCCTCCGGGAAGGCGGCCACCCGCCGCTCCAGCGTCCGGGCGTTCAGCAACGCCGTGACAGGCGGCATGACGGCATACACGGCGTTGTGTTCGTCCAGCGACCGTATGGTATCGGCCCCAATCCTGCCCTTGCCCAGATGCAGCTTGACGCCGCCCTCGCACAGTCCCGGGAAGCTGCCCTCGATCTCCGCCTTGTTGCTGGAGGTCGGGCCCACCCCGGCGGGGCTGACCGCCGTGTGGAAGATCACGCTGCCCTTCAGGTCGATATCCGTATCCAGGATGCTCTCGTCCCGGATCATCCGCACCAACCTGGGCAGCGCGGCGTCCCGCCCTGTATAGATGTAGCCGGAAATCTCCACGCGGTCGCCGACGCGCAGCGCGGCGATGTCGGCGTCCGATATGGGGGTATGAAGTTCGATCATGGGCACATTCCCGCTTTCATTGCTTCGTTGGTTCAGTGAAACGGCGCGCCGTCAGGTGAACAGCTCGGTGTAGCAGCCCTCGTTGGGGATGACGCCGTAAGCCCTGGCGCGCATGATGATCTTCTCCGCCCAGCACCTGTGGGGGCCGATCTCGTTCATCTTGTTGCCGCTGGCGCTCTTGATGACGCCCCCGCTGGTGTTCAGCACCTGGCAGGCGTCGTCGTAGACCTCCTTGGTCACGGCCAGCATGCCGTTGACGTAGGGAATGTGTGTGGGATGGATGATCGTCTTGCCAATGAAGCCGTTGGCCCGATCCAGCAGCAGCTCCCGGAGCAGGCCGTCCACCGCGTCGTTGATCAGCGGTTCGCGTTTGAACAGCGATTCGTTCAACTTCTCGGGAATGGCGTCGAACTTCATCTCCTTGGTGGCGCGGAAATATTCCCACACCGGCCCGGACACGCTGTAGTCGTTGTCCCGCGTGAACACGTTCAGCACGTCCTTCAGGCAATCCTTCACCGTCAGGATGTCGTAGATGGTGTAGTTGATGCCCCGGCGCATACCGAATACGGACGACCAGTCGGTGCCGCCCACGCGCACGTTCAACACCAGCCGCTTGTGGCGGTCGAGAATTGCCTTGACGCCCATCAGCTCGGGGATTCGCGTCTCCAGGAAGGCCATCTCCCGGCTCTCCAGTATGGGCATGCCGTAGATGATCTCACCGAAGCGCTCGTTCAGCGCCTCCAGGTGCGCATAGTAGGCTTCGCCGTTTTCCTTGTTGAACTTCGGGAAATTGAATGCCGTGACCAGGTGAATATGTTCCTGCTTCAACCTCGCGGAGAAGCGCTTGAATTGCTCGACATTGCGAACCCTGAAGATGATGAGGGGAATCTCCTCGTATTTGATCGTGCCCTTGGCCAGCTCCGCGTTCAGCGCGTCCAGCAGGTTCAGCACATTGTCCTCTGCCTGGGGCACCAGCTCCTCTTTGCAGGCGTCCTCAAAGCACATCACCATGGAGGTCAGGCCCGGGTATTTCTTCGTCAGGATCGGCTCGAGGAAATCCTTCGTGCCGGGCATGTACATCGTCGCGCCCAGGCAGTAACGCAGCATATCCTTGTCGGTGTACTTATCGAAATTTTCCGGCTTGATGACAAACTTCTCATCCGGCTGATAGGCATGATGTCTCATTGCGCATATCCTCCCGCTTATTTTAATATCAAATCCCTGCGCGTAATATCCACGCCGTTTACGTCAAACACCTTCAGCCTGTCAAAGGCTGCCCCGGCCTTTTCACACAGCGCCTTCCGGGATTCGCCGGAAGTAATGAACGCCGCTATCCTGCAGCTGTTGGCGCGCTCCTGGGAAACCTTCGACCCCGGATTGCGGTAATAGTGGAAATTCTCTACAATGCCGTCGGCGACCAGAGCGTCGACGCCCTCAATGTGATCGTATATCCCGTCCTTGCCATAGACGAGATTGACGGCGTAATATTTTGTCGGCGCATGGTAATTCAGCTCGATGTCCTTCTCCAGGTAAGAATCGATCGCCGCGCTGATCATATCCATGCCCAGGTTCTTCCGGATGGTCTCATAGCTCAGGCCACCGGCCACGCGCGCCGCGAACTCGATGATATCAATGTCGTCGCCGTTCACCAGCGCCTGCACGTGCAGGGGCGTGTTCGTCAGGCCGAAGGCGTCGGCGATGTCGTCCGCCGCCTTCTCGATGCGGGCCTTGGCCTTCTCGGATATGGCCGGCGGCGTCACCGTCGCGTAGCATTTGAGCACCTGATCCTCGCCCTCCACCACGCTGAGCCGCTCCGAAATCATGATGATGTGGGCTTTTCCCCGCTTGACGATGCAGTACGCGCTGACCTCCGTACCCTCGAAATACTCCTCGAGCAGCGCGCCGTGGGTCCGGCTGCAGCTCCTGGCGTAGGGCAGATACGCCTGCACCTGCTGCATATTGTAAGCCTTTTTCACCCCCGACGTGCCGTGGGTATTCGTCGGCTTCACCATCACCGGAAAGCGAAGGTCGGTGGTTTCGGGCATTTCGTCCTGCTCCAGCATCATAAAGCGCGTCGTGGGAATGCCGTGGCTCACCATGGCCTTCTTCATCTCCGCCTTGTCGGTGATGCGGCAGGCCGTCTCATAGCTGTAGGGCTTTGTCAGGCCCAGCTGTTCCGCGACGTAGCAGGCGGTGATGTTGGCCTGATCGACGCAGGCAGTCATCACGAGCTCGGCGTTGTATTCCCGGGCCACCTTCACGGCCTTGTCCAGATCCATCGAGCTTTCCTGTACGTGCAGATCCGCATAGGGCTTCGCAATCGGATTGTCGAGATAGTCCAGGAGGATCGTATAATAGCCCCGTTCCTTGAGCTGCCGAATCAGCTCGATATGCGGATTCGTTCCCCCAAGGACAATCGCGGTCTTTTTTTTGTGCGACATTGTATTACCTCATTTCGTTGCTTTGGAAAACGTCGTCTGTCAAGCCTCGTCAAACCACGCGCCTGTCGGCGATCTGCGCCTGCGCGCCGCTGTCATAAAGGCGAATATTGTCGATCGCCTCTTTCATCATGGCGTTGAATGATTCAAAGGTCACGCCGGCGATGTGGGAGGTCATGACCACATTCTTATACGCGCAGAGCATATTGTCCGCCCGGATCGGCTCCTCTTCGTACACGTCCAGCCCGGCCGCGCCGATTGCGCCTGTGCGCAGGCCCTCCGCCAGCGCCGCCTCGTCGATCAGGCCGCCACGGGCCGTGTTGACGATGATCGCGCCGCGCTTCATGGCGCGGATCGCATCGGCGTCGACGATATGCCGCGTCAGCTCCGACAGGCGGCAGTTCAGCACGATGATGTCGGCTCCCTGGAACATTTTCTCCCGTTCCACATAGGTCAGGCCGAGCTGCGCCTCCACCTCCGGGGGCACCGGTCCGATGATGTCGTTGTACAGCAGCCTCACCCCGAAGGGACGCAGCATGGCCGCGACCTTCCGTCCGATGTTCCCCATGCCGACGATCAGCACGCTCTTGCCGCACAGCTCGTGGTTCTTCAGGCCCTGGGGCTGTTTGATAAAGACGCCGTTGTGGACATTTTCATTGACGATGCCCAGGTTTTTGAGCGTCGCCAATATGAGCATGACCGTATGCTCGGCGACGCTCTGGGCGTTGACACCGGGATTCACATACAGTTCTACGCCGCGGCGCTTTAGGCAGTCCAGGTCGATGGCGTCCAGACCCACGCCGGAGCGCTGGATCATCCGCAGCTTTTTTGCCCCGGACAGCAGCGCGTCGTCGATCATCATCCTGCCGCCCGCCAGCATATAGTCCGCATCCGCGATCAGCGCCATCGCCTTCTCGCGCGATCCGTCGGCCAGCAGCAGCTCAAAATCCCCGCGAACGTGGTCTCTGACGATCTTCAACACGTCTTCACTGTATTTATTGGTCACCAGTATCCTTCGCATAATGACACAACACCCTTTATTTTGATGGAATGGCTTCGGGATAGTATTCATCGATCACGCGCTTGACCAGCAGAACCTGCTTCGCCCGCTTTTTGGCGTCGTCCGCCGTGGTATCCCAGCTGTGCGTCTGCGCGACGGAACCCCCGGTCTTCAGGTAGATCGGCGCCGCGACGCGGATGAATTCGGGCACTTCATAATGGCGGATAAAGCCGCCCGTGGACTTGGGATTCTCGGTGTGGATGTCGATGGGAATGTCAATGGCCTGGCGAATCGCCGCCAGCATCTGGAGCTGAATGTCCCGGACGGGGTTGAAGGAATTCGCGCCCAGGCTCTGCATCAACCGGGCGGAACAGGGATTGCCATGTCCCGTATGGGCGGAAACCTTGAATTCGCAGTCCGCAGGAATCTCTCCGTCCCGGCGCATCTGGTTGAGCAGCCAGAGGCAGCCCTCGTCGTAGACCATGAAGCCCCGGCAGCCCCGGCGGGCGGCGCGCTTGACCTCCTCGACGGCGCGGATGACCTGCTCCTGGCCCCGCAGCCGGTAGCCCATGCGAACGCCCTCGGGGGTATTGACCGATGCGCTGGTATCCGTCGTGGCCCTGGGGCCGATGGCCAGGATCAGCTGGGCGCCGTGCTCCCTCGCCATGCCGATCATGGCGTCCATCTCGCCGTCGGTCAGCATCATGATGCCCTTGGTCTGGGTTACCCGGTGAATCCTCAGACCGTAGTTGTCCAGCGCAGTAAACAGCGCCTCCATGGCCTTGGGGCCCTGAATGCCCGGAACCTCGAAGCGGTACTGTCCCCCGTCCTCAAAGCGCTTTTCAGAAAACGGCAGGTCGTAGGCATCGCCCCCGGGCAGGCCGATCTTCCGCAGGTATTGTCTCGTCTGGCTCATGAACTCCATATCGGCACCTCCATCCTTCACTTGGCCAGCAGGTCAAGGTATTCCTGCCAGCGATCGTCGATTGAATCGAGCGCGTCCTCCAGCGCCCGGATATACGCTTCATCCCGGTTGGCATAGCGCAGCAGCAGTCTGAACTTCTCGCTGAATTCCCCATCTGTCAGTGGGTTTTCCGGCTCGCCCTTGGGATAATCCACCCGACAGGCACAGCTTTCGCCGTCCGTCGTTTCAACGGTGACGATCGCCGCCCTGACCCCCGGCGTCAGTCTGGAAAGGGCTTCGTCCGGCTCCATGGTCACGGCAGCGCTCAGGCGCTGTACATCCGCGTCATCGAGCAGTGGCGCCGTAAATGCATCGATCGAGGACAGGCCGTAGAGCAGGGCCACCGCGACGGAATAGGGGGTGCTCATCTTTGCGGCGCCGATGCTCCGTGGACGGGGATTGTCGTGACCGAAGACGGCCAGATCGTAGGTCTGCACCCGGACTGCTCCGATCTTCCCGACGACCTCCGGTTGCGCCTGCCGGAGCTTCAGCGCGGCCTCTACGGCGGGATGGGTGTGGCGGCAGGAGGCGTACAGCTTCCTGTAAACCGTACCCACGCAGTCCTTCATGGCCAGCGCCGCCTCCAGCTTCGCCGCGTCCAGCTCGCCGTTCAGCGCCTTTATGAAGCCGCGCCTGCCACCCAGGGCGTCCTCCGGACCCTTGTATCCGCAGAGCGCGACATTCGCCGCCAGCAGGCCGCTGACGGCGCTCTGGGCGCAGTTGTAGGGCTTCAATTCCGAATCGTCGTCCATCATCTCAAGCAGACCGGAGGCGCTGGTCGCTGCCGCCGAGACGGCATCCTTGAGCTGTCGGGAATCGCAGCCCCTTGCCACAGCCACAGCTACCGCAGCCCCAATCGTGCCGCAGGTCGCCGAGCCGTGAAAGCCTCGCTTCTTGTGCTCGGGCTGCACTGCGCAGGCCAGGCGGATCATCGCCTCATAGCCCGCCGCGGCGCCGCGGAAAAAGTGTTCTGCGTCAATGCCCTCCGCGCTGGCGGCGGCCAACAGCGCCGAAAAGATCGGCACACCGGGATGGAGCATCCCGTAGCGATGGCCGTCATCCAGCTCCAACACATGGGCGCTCAGGCCGTTGAGCAGCGCGGCTGTGCAGCTGTCCGAAGATCTGCCGCAGCCGACGACCACGCTCTCGCCCCTCGCCCTGCCGAAACGCTCCAGATAACTTTCGTGGCGATCCCTCAGCGCCCTGGCGCCGCCGAACAGTACCGCCGTATAGTCCTTCAGGCACAGCCTGATGCCGCAGTCCGCAGCGTATTCATCCTTTAAATAGCGCTCGATCCTCTGAACGAGCGCGTCCGTCATATTCACGCAAGGCACCCCTCTGCTGCAAGCCCTACCGCCGTGTCGTCGACCTGCGGACGCTCACAAATTGTCAAAATCATAGATACGCTTCGCGTATTTTGAACTGATGGCGTGGCCATCGTCGTCGTAGCCCACAAAATAGGTCAGGCCGCCGGCGTGCTTTCCCCGGTTATTCATGTTGAAGGTCAGCTTGATCAGCTTGACCAGCATCATGACGTCCGTCTTGAAGCTCACGTTCTCCACATACCAGACGTCGTTTTCAAACTTCCAGTGGTAGTTGTTGAGCGTGGTGCCCTCGGGAACGGTATAGGGGCATTCCAGGCCCGGCTTTACAGCGTGGCGCATCTTGTGCCGCTCGCTCATCCGCTCGACGAAGAACTCCGGCAGGGGCCTCGGGCCGATGAGACTCATGTCCCCCTTCACCACCGACCAGAAGTTCAGCAGCTCGTCCAGGGAATATTTGCGCATGAACTTTCCGAAGCGCGTCACCCTTTCCTTCGCCGGCAGCAGCTTGCCTTCCGCATCCGTGTTGTTGTTCATGTTCCGGAACTTCACCATCGTAAAGGGCTTGCCGCCCTTGCCGATGCGCGTCTGTTTGTAGAAGATCGGCCTTCCCACGTCAAAGAACGTGAGGATGCCGAAGACGCAGTTGAACGGGAGCAGGACGACAAACACCGGCACTCCGATCAAAAGGTCCAGTATGCGCTTGACATACCGCACGTATAAATTGTCGGCGGGGTGGACCGGCTGATCGTTCCGGTTCGTCTTTTCCAGATTTCTCTCCCGTAAAAAGGCCGCGATGCGCTCCTCTTCGCTGGAGATCAGGTTTTTGTTGCCAACCGTCGATGTCATCGTCTTATTCCTTTCCCAACCGCTTCACAAACGAATATTTCAGGCTGCGCTTGCCGCCGACGCTTTCCTTGAAATCGCAAAGCCCGTAATTCGGAATGCTGTTTTCCGTGGCAATAGCCCTGTCTATGTATTTGAAGCCCTTGTTCCCGTAATACCGGATGGCATACCAGGTCAGGTAATTCATGACGCCGGAATTGGAATACTCAAGCAGATAGCCGCTGTAGATGCACTGGACGATCTCCCCACTGACCTCGTAGAAGATCATCGAGGCGATGCCCTTTTGATTCAGTCGCGCCAGGAAAACGGCGTGGGGAACCAGGGCAAAGGTCGCCCTGAGTTGATCCAGGGTCATGTGTGTCGGCCTTCCCTTGGCGGTATGGTTTTCCAGGATGATGGCATAGGCCTCTTCGATCTCGCGATCTTCAGCGCATTCCACGATCTCAATGCCGGCGCTCATCGCCCTTCTCAGGTGGCTTCTGCCCTTTCGTGTGATGATATTCTGGTAATCGTCGCGGTTCAGCGCAGCCAGGTCAAGCATGTAGTTGATGTCCAGGCTCTCAATGGCAAAGCCGCTTCTGTACATGGCGCTCGTCCAGGCGCTGAGGATGTCTTCGTCGTACCTGAAGGGCGGGAACCTGAAGTGAAGCTCAGACAGCCCCTGCTGCACGCAATACGCCTCCAGCGCCGCCATCGCCTCGTCAAAGGCCTCCACCCGGGCGGACGAGCCTATTGGAACCGGATAAGCGTAAGGTGCGGAGAATGGGCAGCTCGCAACGTCGCCCCTGACGCCGAGTATCAGCCCGAAGCGGGGCGAATGCTCCTTTTGGATGATCAGGTAGTGTATGTCATCGACTTTGTCCCGGTTCAGCTCTGAAAAATCCGGTTCATTGAAGAACACGTGCCTGTCGGGAACCAGTGTTTTGTATTGTTCCGCCGACACTCTCTGTGTAGTTAGCATAATTCCCCCGTCAGAATGTATTGATCGCTTCGACGACGCATTCGATTTCCTCGTCCGACATGCCGTAATACATCGGCAGGCTCAGCTCCGTGGCGCTGATTGCCTCTGCGATGGGAAAATCGCCCTTCGAGTAGCCCAGGTCCCGGTAGCATTCCTGTAGATGCATCGGTATCGGATAGTGCTTGTTGGTGCCTACGCCCCTGGCCTTCAGGTGGCTTTCCAACGCGTCCCGCGCTTCGCAGCGAACGCCGAAAATGTGCCACACCGGCACACAGTCGTCCCGCACAAAGGGCAGCGTGACCCCGGGATTGCGTATGCCGGAAAGATACCGACCAGCTATCCGCCTCCGGTCCGCGTTCATCCTGTCCAGGTGGGGCAGCTTCACGGACAGAAAAGCCGCCTGAAGCTCGTCAAGCCTGCTGTTGTTGCCCTTGTAGATGTGGTGATACTTATAATCCGAGCCATAGTTGCCCAGGGCCCTGATCTTCTCCGCCAACGCATCGTCATTGGTCACCGCAGCGCCGGCGTCACCCAGCGCACCCAGGTTTTTCCCGGGATAGAAGCTGAACCCCGCCGCGTCGCCAAACGTGCCGACCTTGCGGCCCTTGTAGGTCGCCCCGTGGGCCTGTGCGCAGTCCTCCACGACCTTCAGGCCGCGCCTGCGGGCGATCTCCATGATCGGGTCCATGTCGCAGGCCTGTCCATACAGATGCACCGGCATAATCGCCTTTGTGCGTTCCGTGACCGCACCTTCGATGCGGGCCGGATCGATGTTGAAGGTTCGTATGTCCGGCTCGACAAATACGACGCGCGCGCCCACGTAGGTGACCGCCAGCGCCGTGGCGATGAAGGTATTCGAAGGCACGATGACCTCGTCGCCTTCCCCGATGCCCAGCGCCTTCAGCGCCAGCATCAGCGCGTCCAGCCCATTGCCCACGCCCACACAATGGCGCATGCCAAGGTATTCCGCGAAAGCCCTTTCAAAAGCCTCGTCCTCCGCGCCCTCCACATACCAGGAGCGCCTGAACACGCGGTCAAACGCTTCCCTCAGCGCCGGCCCCAACTCCCGCTCCATCGGCAGAAAGGATGCGAACGGTATCGTCATGTCACTTACACCTCGCTTCGCGCCGCTTCGTCAAGGCAACGCTTCTCTGTTTTATAGGCGATGAACTCGTCGTAATTCCTGATATATTCCGCCTCGTCGTAGTATTCCGAGGCCAATACACAGAGCACCGAGCCGCTTTGCTGCCACACCATTTCACGCCACAGGCCCGGCATCAGCAAAAGTCCCTTGCCCGGCCCGTCCAGCGTAACCGTCTTTTTTTCGCTGGAACCGTCGTCCAATATGATGTCGATCTTCCCGTATGGGCAGAACAGCAGCTGGCAGTTTTGCTTGTGCGCGTGAAATCCACGGTGCAGATTTGCCTCCGTCTCCGTGATCCAGTACACGCGCCTGATCGGAAAGGGAATATCCCGCTTGCTTTCAAGGAAGGACAGCGCGCCATACTTCGGATCCTTGTTCGGAATGGTCTTGAGCTCGAGAACCTTGTATTCAAAATCCACGATGTCTATCTTGATGCCCATTTCCCCGCAGGCCTTGTTCAGCTTGTAGGGAATCATCTGGTGGTCGAGCCCATAGATATACACCCTGTCGAGCATGTTCCAGCAGATATCGGCCGTGGCTTCATCCTCGCTTTGAACCATGCGGATGGCGTCGACGCTTTCACGGTTCAGGGCCTTGAGCAGGAAAACCGTCTTGACGTCGACGCCCGACTTCGTCAGCGTGTCAATGCCCTCCTGCAGGAACTTGTCCGTGGTCATCAGCAGCGCCGTCGGACAATCATTGTGCTTCAGGCACTTCATCAACAGCCACTTCCACGCGATGTGCAGGCCCACAAGCAATACAAAGTAAATCAAATATGCCAGATACACCGTGACTCGTGAATAGTCCGCGCCGAGCTTGGTCGTAAACAGCACCGTTGCCAGCAGCACAAAGCTGAGGGCGACATGCTTCGCCGACTCCACTATTTCTTTCACTGTCCGCCTTCTCAGCACCCTGTTGAGCGTATTGAAGGCGAGCGTCACGAACAGATCTATCACCAGCATGTATACCACAATGGAGCGATGGACCCTGTAGCTGTAGCGCAGGCGGCCCATCTCAACATAGAGCCTTGAGGCGATGATGTTCGCGGCGATGAGGCAGAGCAGATCCAGCACGATGAAGCTGATGTATTTCAGTTTTCCATAACGCAATTGGTTTTTCACGTTATCTCGAACCCTTTCAGTAGACTAATCTATAGAAGCGCGTCCACAAGCCTGCGTATATCATCCTGTATGGATTCGATGGAGCGCATCCGTCCCTCTGCCGAACATTCCACAACCTTCCATCCGAGGCGTTGCGCGCAGTAACCTGCCGCGCTTTGGCAGCGGCGCAGATAGTCCATGTCCTTTTCGTGTATATCCTTCTTTTCCTCATGTCCTTCGTATCTGGTCGACATCAGCTTCTGAGAAATCTCCGGGTCCACGCGCAAATAGATGACCATATCCGGCTTTGGAATACCCAGCTTTTCATACTCAAAATCAAACAGCCAATCCAGATACGCATCCCATTTCTCAGGCTCCAGCTTGCTGCACTGGTGAATGGCGTTGCTGGTCGTATAGCGATCTGCGATTATCACGCCCTCCGCATAGGCCGCCTGCCAGTTCTTCTTGTAGGAGGCAAAGCGATCCACCGCATAAAAGGCGGATGCGGCGAAGGCGTTCACGTCGCCCGGTTTGGCGCCGAATTCCCCCTTCAGGTACATCTTCACCAGCGCGCTGCTGGGGCTGTCGTAATCCGGAAAGCTGACCTCCCGAACCTTAATTCCCCGTTCCTGAAGGCTTTTCGCAAGCAGCTTCGCCTGTGTCGCCTTCCCGGATCCGTCCAGTCCTTCGATGACGATCATTTTTTTCATCTGTCATTACCCATCAAATCCAGAAACGGAAGTGATTCCCCTCTTGTATTTTCCGATGGCATCCAAGCGCCCTATGCGGCGGCATCTGTCGGGCGGCCCTTTGTGTCCAGGTAAACGCGCTCCGCCACCTTGCCGGCTTCGTCATAGCGCATTTCCAAGCTGTGATAGCCGTCCCCCGTGACGGCGGGTCGGCCCTGCGCGTCATAGTAGGATATGCGAATAAGCTGGCGTCGATCGTCGTATTCACGGCGAACCTCGGCATAGCCGTCGGAGGTATCCACCGGTTCGCCAAGCCAGTCAAAATAGCGTATCACGACGATGTTGCCCGCCTTGTCGTATTCCCGTTCAAAACCGGCGTAGCCCTTCTTGACCTCCACAGGTTCACCGTCGATGTCGTAGTAGCTTTCGCGTATGATCTTCTTCCGGCTGTTGAATACCCTGCGGAATTCCGCGTACCCCTTGTCGCCCGTCATCGGATTGCCCTCGGCGTCCAGATAGCGTTGCATGGACTGGTTTCCGACGTCGTCATACCCGATCTCCACGCCGTATTGCCCGTTCGACAGCGCGATGGGCGCGCCATCGACCCCGAAATAGCGCTCCGAGACGATCTGCTTCAGCTCGTTGTATTTCCGGCGGATCTCCGCATAGCCCTTGCCGATGACAACCGGTTGCCCGTCGAGGCCCAAATAGCGCTGAACGACCGCGTTCCCGGCTTCGTCAAATTCCCTTTCGATGGCGGCATATCCGTTCGGACATAGGACCGATTTACCCTCCGGGTCAAAATAAGCCTCGTACACAACCTGATGCAGGCCGTCGTATTCCCGGCGTATCTCCGAATAGCCCTTGTTCAGCACGGTTGGGCGACCCTGCTCGTCGAGGTACCTGCGCACCGTGACATTGCCTGCGGCGTCATAATCCAGCTCCGCGCCGTAATACCCGCTCGGAAGCATGATCGGCTGGCCGTCGGTTCCATAATATGTCTCGCGCACGACCTTTTTTTGATCGTTGAACGCGCGGCGCACCTGCGCATAGCCCGAGGAAACGAGACAGGGCTCGCCGTCCGCGCCAAAGTAGCGCAACACGACGACGTTGCCCGCCGGGTCGTATTCCTTTTCGACCGCAGCGTATCCTTCGGGGACGACGATCAGTTTGCCGTCCGTACCGTAGAATTCCTCCCTGACGACCTGCCGCTTGGCGTTGTAAAAACTGCGCTTCAGCGCATAACCGCCGCCGATGGTGACGGGCTGCCCGTCCAGGCCATAATACTTCAGGCAGACGACATTGTCGTATCGGTCGTATTCATAGTCGCAGGCAAACCATCCCTCTTTGCGCAGCATCGGCTTGCCGTCGCGGCCATAGTATTCATCCCGAATTTTCTTGAGCCTGGCGTCGTAGAAGGAATGCACGTCATAGGTCGGCGTGCGGATATAGCTGATTTCGCGGATATCAACGCTGCGTCCGGGTTCGGTCCATGCTTCAAAGGCCACGTTCCGGCTGCTGGGAATTTTGAATGGAATCGAAACCTTCAGTTTCCCCTGCTCGTCGAACTTCTCCGCGCGCACTTTTTTCTCCAATAGAACGTTTTCGCCCTTATTGGTGGTCAGGCGCAGCGTGCAGACAACGCCGTCAGTCCGGTTCGAACCCTCCGGCAGGCTCAGCGTCCAGGTCATCGTATACTTGCCGCCGTACAAGTCCTTCCAGGGGCCGTTTTGCATGGTCTGCGCTTCACCGTCCAATCGAAGCCCGACCTGCGGATCATATTGGAGCGCGTTATCCCAGGAGGCTTGCTCCAGGTTCACCGTCTGCCTGCTGCTGTAGTAGCCCGTCGGATGGTAGCCGGCTTCGGTCAACGCCTCCACCACGCCCCGATCTCCGGTATACAGTGCATGTCCTTCAGAAACGGGAACATACAGGAACCCGTTGCTGATGAACGGTCCCCTCTCGGTGTCCGACGGCATCAGCACCGTATTGCCGGGAAGGCGCGCCAGATCGTCCTCAAAGAAGGCGGCATAGCGAACGCCTTCTATCCCCCGCGCGTAGATTTCCGGCAGAATGCCTGAATAAACCCTGCCGGATGCGGCGGCAACCGCTATTTCCAGCGCCTCCCGGTCCGCTTCTACCATCGCTTCATTCTCACGGGCAGCAGCGCTTATCGTTCGGTCCGCGTACAAAAGGCTGCCGCCGCCCACAACGAGGCAAGCAGCCAGCGCCGCGATGACCGGCGCGCAGGCGCGCACAGGCGCGCGGCTTATAAGCGACCTTATCAATCTGCTCGCCGTCCACGCGGTGAAGGCGATCCCGAACAATACGCCCAACAGCACGCAGATCAGGCGGAGCGCATGTTCTCCGTGGCCGTAGTGCTTGATTTCAAGTACGGTTTTGATCCAGGACAGGTATTTGGGTCCAAACAGACAGGCAGCGGCAAGCATCAGGAGCGTCACGATTATCCATACGCCGACGGCAGCCCGCGAGCCGCCCTTCGTCCTCCGCGCCCTGTGCACACTCCCCTGCTCCGCCGCTTCCCCCGGCGGCTGGAACAGCGCCAGAGGCATCGCTACCAGAACGTTAAAATGCACGTCTATAAAGTGATGCTCGGAAAACGAATGGATGGCGATGATGCACATAATCAACAGCAGACGCCTGTCTCCGGATCGTATGGCCCTGCGCGCTATCCAGCCCCAGAACAGACATATGGCGACGAACAGCACCCATCCGTATCGCAACAGGATCAACAGATATGAGCTGTCAACAAAGGTATAATTCGGTTGTGGGAATACGGAGAAACCGTCTCCGTGAAGCGCGAACGGCGTGCCGAAGGGCTTCAAGCCGTAGGTCTGCCAGGACGTCAGCTGATATTTCAGCCGGTTCGACAACAGGTTGTTGAACCGGTATCCAACGTTCGTACCCGCGGCGTACAGGGCCAGAAGCGCGATTATGCACAGCGCCAGCAGCGGGAAGGACACCGTTGAAAACAGGTTGACGCCGCTTTTTACCCATTTAAGCCCTGGATGCCGCTTATCGATGGTTTTTTCAAACTGATAATACAGTATCGCCAGGAAGAGCAGTATACCGCAGACGGTGCTGGTGACGCTGTGCGCGATAAACCAAGCCATGGCGACAAAGCCGGCGCTGATCAGCGACATCGTCCAGTCCGGCAGCCCGGTATCGGCGACCCACAGCGCAAACAGCAGATACAGGCCCATCGAAGCGAAATCCGTGGGATAGCTCATGCCCCAGGCGCTTCGCAGGCCGTTTTTGATGCGAACGAAATTCGTAATGACGCCCAGACTCCCGGCAAGGATCGTCACGCAGTACAGTATGCCGGCCGTAATGAGATACGTCTTCAGTATTTTTCGATGCCCGATATCGATGAATCCCACGGTCAGCGCCGCCAGGTACAGCAGGAAATCATAGCCGTCCGTGCGATAGACGAGATAATAAATCAACGCCAGCGCCACGGCAATCAGGGGCTCCTTGCGCCTGGGCTTAGCGGTAAAAAGGCGCAAAAAGGCAATCAAAATTAACCCTCGCATCAAGTTCGGTTCAAACCACTTCGGCAGAACCAGATGAAACGTGGTTGACTTCAATAGCCTGTATATAAAATACATCCCCGCAAGCGCCAGGAACACGTACTCCAGCACCTGGACGAACTGTCTGAAGCCCTTGCTTTCTCGGTTTATCGTCATCTACAGCCTTGCGGACTGTCTCAACCAGCCCAAATTCAAAATAGCTTCGCCCTCCGCGTATTTCGGCGGCTTCGCTATCGTCTATGCCCACACATCCACCACGCTGCTGAATCCCAGCATCCGCTTAAGGAAGCATGAATGTATTAAGGAAACACCGCACAATCGGATCGACCGGTAACGGGATGAATTTTCGTCGATTGCAAGCCGTAAGTTTCGAGGGCCTGCCGACGGCAAGTTCGTAAAACCGGCAGAGAGCATTCTTCTGATCATCCCATATACCAACATGACATTATCATATCACGAACAGATTACAATGTCCATAACATCGTATAAAATTTCACGCATATTTTCCAAGGGCAGTGTAACTAATCAGCCCCTCTACTGCCCTCAGATTTAAAGTGACGCCTGGCAATCAGGGGAAACACCGATAATCGGGCAGCGCATTCACGGGATGTATTCTGGTCGATTGCAGGCTGCCAGTTTCCTGACTTTCCGCAGCAAGAAAACTGCCGGACAGAAGGCAGTTGTAAAAATCAAAAATTCGGAAATACATCGCGACAGAATCCCTCAGTCAGCCACAGGCTGACTGAGGGCGTTCATACTTGTATAACCATATGCATTTTCAGCCGTCAAAGCGTTACGAGCACCATGCGATATTTCACTAAGGAAACACCACATAATCGAGTCGTGCAGTAACGAGATGAATTTTAGTCGATTGCAAACTGCAGATTTCGAAGGCTTGCTGCCGGCAAGTCAAGAAATCAGCAGAAAGCAGGCGGCTGAAATCAGAGTGTGTTTCCCTAAGCAGCGAGATCATGCGCCATCTCGCCCACCTGGCGGTAGTAGAGCATCTCATCCGTGAGATGGAAGTTTTCGTCCAGCTTCGGCAGGTCGACGGGCAGCTCGCCCTGGGGCTGTACAGCCCCGAACGCAGCGCAGATGGCGGCGGGCAGATCCGGCACCCAGGCGCTGTTTTCGCCGGATTCGGAAGGCACGGAGCTCATCGCGCCGGAGCCATAGGTCAGCAATATCGCGTCAGCCGAGGGATAACAGGCGGCGTCATAGGGCAACTGACAGCTGATGACGATGGCCTTCTTCCCGGAGGCATGCAGATCGTCGATCACCTGGTTCACCACGCCCACGGGGAAGCCGTCGTCCGTGGCAGGATCGAGGCAATCGGACGACCATGCACGGCTGACCAGCAGTACGTGATCCGCTTCCTTCGCCGCCGCCACGCAGGCCTCGGCGGTCTCCTTTTCGATCACCATGCTCTCGATCCGCGCGCCCTCCGGCAGTGCGTTCATCCCGGAAAGCAGTGTTTGCGCAAGCTCGCCCGCGCCCGCGCGGCTGGCGGCTGTGAACAGCACCAGCGTCTTCTCCCCCGGCTTCACATCCATGGGGAAGGCGCCGTTTTCGTCCTTCAGCAGCGTCAGCCCCTTGCAGGCGATGTCCCAGGCTGCCTGACGGTGCGCCGCACTGCCACAGCCCTCCTCGGCGGCTGCAACGGCTTCGTCGCTGACAGAGAAATCCGTCCTGGCCAGCAGGCCGTACTTCTCCTTGAGCGCCAGTATGCGGCGCACGGAATCGTCGATCTTCGCTTTGTCGATGACCCCCGCTTCCGCCAGCTCGACGCCATGGCTCAGCATCTCGTCGATCACCTTCATCATGTCCACATCGTACACGCAGGGCAACAGCAGCATATTTACCCCCGCGTTGATGGTCAGGGGCAGTATATCGTCGCGCTCGAAGTGGTCCCATACGGCCTTCATGTCCAGCGCGTCCGAGACGATCACGCCCTCAAAGCCCAGTTCGTTCCTGAGCACATCGGTCAGAATGGTCTCGCTCATCGTGGCGGGAATATTTATCTCTTCCCCGGTCGCAATCGAGGTATAGCGCTGCTCTTCGACCATCGGAAACTGGATATGGGCGGTCATCACCATGTCCGCGCCCCTGTCGATGGCAGCCTTGAAGGGAATCAGCTCGTTCTCCTTCAGTTCGTCGTGGGAGCGGTTCACCAGCGGAAGGCCGGTGTGGCTGTCGGTATCGGTATTGCCGTGGCCCGGGAAATGCTTGACAGTGGCGATGATTCCCGCTTCGTGCAGGCCCTCCATGTAGGCGCAGCAGTATTCCGCCACGACATCCGCATCGTCGCTGAAGGAGCGGACGCCGATCACCGGGTTCGCCGGGTTGTCATTCACATCCACAACCGGCGCGAAATCCGTATTGATGTTCAAAAGCGCCAGCTCCTCGCCGTGGATGCGGCTCATGATCCGGGCGTTTTCGGGGTCGCCCGTGGCGGCAATGGGCATGTTGCCCGTGCCGCTGGTGCCAAAGCTCAGGCGGCTCACGCTACCGCCCTCCTGATCCACGGCGATGAACATGGGCAGGCCGCCGGCCTCTTTATTGGCCGACTGCATGTCCGAAACCAGCCGAAGCACCTGTTCCGCGTCGCCGAAATTCTCACGAAAAAGGACGATGCCGCCAAAGCGATGATCGGCGATATAATCGCGCAGAACGTCGTTCAGGGCGCGGACGCTCTCCCCCGGGGCGTCGGAGCCTGGATCCTCCTTCCAGACGCGGGGAGAAAAAAACATCATCTGAGCCAGCTTGTCCCGCAGGGACATGCCCGCGACGATGCCTTCGATGGGTTCTGTTCGGGTGAGCGCGCCGGCAAAGGCAATGCCGCCGCAGGCCGTCGCCAGGATGGCAATCGCGCACAGTGCGCACAACAGTCTTTTCCGCATCGGTCATACACTCCTTTCTTCATTGAGCCTATTATACATCAATTCCCCACTCGAGACAAGCGTTGTCCCGACATGCGACGTTTTTTCCCTTTTCCCGGGTTACCATTCACCATACAAGCAAACTATGCAGGGAGGTATTGGAGGGGAGCAGCCCCTCCAATGTTCAATCGGCTCCGGCGACATGTGCGGCGGGGCCGCAGTCATTTTTGCGACGGGAAGCAATCTCGTGCGCGAGAAACGCGCGCGATTCCACAGATGTCGACCAGAGCAAA
>CACYZW010000019.1 GCA_902778995.1 uncultured Eubacteriales bacterium | reverse complement strand
ATGCTACAAGGCCTATGTGCGGGCCTGGACAAGGGTCAACGGCAAAAAGACCTACATCGGCAAGCCCAGCCCCGTGGTGCACGCCATCACCGGCGGCTACACATCCAAGTATTGCAACGCCCGTTCAGTGCGACTGAACCGGAGCGGCCTGACCATGAAGGTCGGCGGAAGCAAATCGCTGAGGGCGTCTGTGGAGAAGGTCAAGAGCGGCAAGAAGCTGGTCAACCACGTGGCCAAGGTGCGTTACTACAGCAGCAACGCCAACGTCGCCACCGTGGATAAAAATGGCAGGGTCAGCGCCGTGGCAAAGGGCCGGTGCACCATCTGGGCCATCGCCCCCAACGGCGTGCGCACCAGCGCAAAAGTGACGGTCAAGTGAGGAGGGAAGACACATGAAGCACAGAAGGAATTGGATGCTGGCGCTGTTGATCGCGCTGGCGCTGGTGATGTCGGTGTTCGCGGTTGCCGAGAACCTGTCCGGCGATCTGGAGGTCGCATTGGATGACGGCGTCGCCGGCCAACAGCCGTCCGGCGGCCTGGAACTTGAAGGCGACGGCGCTTCGGGCACAACGCCCGACATCGAAGACGCCCCCGTTGCTGACGGGGGCATGGGCCTGGACGGGTTGAGCGACCTGTCCGTCGGCGACCTGGTTTCAGACGCGCCGGAGGCCGTGGTGGTGTACCGCTTCCTCCTGAACGGCGAGGAATACGCGGCGCAGACGGCGAAGGCAGGGGAGGAGATCCTCCGCCCCGAAGACCCCGCCGCGCCGGAGGGAACGGCCTTTGAGGGCTGGTTCCTGGAGGACGGTACCCCGCTGTTCGTGGACGCGGACGAAGACGGTGCAGTCGATCCCGTGATCGCCCAGGTGGACGCGCTGGCGCCCGAAATCGCGGTGTATGCGCGGTTTGCGGAGACGGCGGACGAGCCGCCCGTCGCTGATGGACCCGTGGCCGATGAACCCGTGGCGGACGAACCTGTCGTTGACCCGCCCGTGGCAGACGAACCTGTGGCCGACCAGCCCGTCGCTGACCCGCCCGTGACCGACCAGCCCGTGGCTGCGAACCCGTGGCCGATCAGCCCGTGGCAGACGAACCCGTGGCCGACCAACCCGTCGCGGACGAACCCGTCGTGGACAAACCCGTTGAAGACGAACCTGTCGCCGACGAACCCGTGGCCGACGAACCTGTGGCCGATCAGCCTGTCGCTGACCCGCCCGTGGCTGACCAGCCCGTGGCCGACGAACCCGTGGCCGACCAGCCTGTCACTGACGAACCCGTGGCTGACGAACCTGTGGCCGACCAGCCTGTCGCGGACGAACCTGTGGCCGACCAACCTGTTGTTGACCCGCCCGTGGCCGATGAACCCGTCGTTGACCCGCCCGTGGCCGACGAACCCGTCGCTGACGAACCCGTGGCCGACCAGCCCATGGCCGACGAACCCGTCGCTGACCAGCCCGTGGCTGACCAGCCCGTGGCCGACCAGCCCGTGGCCGACGAACCCGTGGCCGACGAACCCGAACCCGTGGCCGATCAGCCCGTGGCAGACGAACCCGTGGCCGACCAACCCGTCGCGGACGAACCCGTCGTGGACAAACCCGTTGAAGACGAACCTGTGGCCGATCAACCCGTGGCCGACCAGCCCGTCGCCGACGAACCCGTCGCGGACGAACCTGTGGTTGACCAGCCAGTCGCCGACGAACCTGTCGCCGACCAGCCAGTCGTGGACAAACCCGTGGCTGACGAACCTGTCGCGGACGAACCCGTGGCTGACCCGCCCGTGGCCGACGAACCCGTGACCGACGAACCCGTGGCTGATGAACCCGTGGCAGATCAGCCCGTTCCCGACCAGCCCGCTGCGACCCTTCCCACGCCCAACGCCCTGACCTATACCGGCGAGGCGCAGGCGCTGGTGAGCGCTGACCCGGGGATTACACCGTGTTCCTCAAGCCCGCCGGCGACCCCGACGCCGAGGCCCAGGCCCTCGCCGTCACCGTCGCCAAGGCCGACGTGACCTTCACCCAGCCGGAGGCGGCAATCGCTGAGGAATAAAGCCACACAGCCTGTATAAACTACAGCCAAATAATATGAAAGCGGCGTTGCGCCCTTCGTCCGGTGCCTGACATGTATCGGACTGAGGCACGACGCCGCTCCTGTATTTCCTATGATTTTTACACCGTCAGTACATATTGTGAAATACCCATCCCGGCTCCAGCCGGTCGCAATCGGGGCACAGGCCTGAAGAATCGTTGGCGCAGTCGTCGCACAGCGGCGCGCCGCAATCGGCGCAGGACCTGAATGCCCTCGAATCCATCATTCTGTGGCAGTTTCTACATTCGCTCATCGGCATGAAGCCCACCTCCGGCAAATAGTATGAACGGTTGTCGGCGGAAACATACGGTCAGAGCATCCCGCGCACGGCGGTCAGGAACGCTTCCACTTCGTCGAAGGTGTTGGTGTGGCCAAGGCTCGCCCGGACCGCGCCCCGATTCAGCGTCCCCAGGAAGCGGTGGGCTTCGGGGGCGCAGTGCAGGCCCCCTCGCACGGCGATGCCCTGGCGATCGAGGGCGTCGGCGATCTGGGAGGAGGGACGGTCGGCCACGTTGAAGCTGACGATGCCGGCCCGGCCGGATTCCTGGGCGGGGCTGTACACGGTCACGCAGTCCATGGCGGAAAGCCCTTCGAGGAGCGCCTGGGTCAACTCCCGTTCGTGCATCATGATCTGGGAAAGCCTGGGCGCGACGTAATCGCAGCCCGCGGCAAGTCCCGCGATGCCGGGCAGGTTGACGGTGCCGGATTCGTAGCGCTCGGGCAGCGCGTCGGGCTGCGCAAGGCTGTGGGAATCGGTGCCGGTGCCGCCCTCCCGAAGGGTTTCGAGCCGGATTTCCGGCGCGATGTAAAGCCCGCCGGTGCCCTGTGGGCCCAGCAGCGACTTGTGACCGGGGAAGGCGTACAGGTCGCAATTCAGGGCCTTTACATCCACTGGCATACCGCCCAGGGCCTGGGCCCCGTCGATCAGGTAGCGCACGCCCGCCGCCCGCGCAACCTGTCCGATGGCGGCCACGGGCTGTATCGCGCCGGTGACGTTGCTGGCATGGGTGCAGACGATCAGCGCGGTTTGACAGGTGAGGGCGGCGCGGATGTCGTCCGGGTCGACGAAGCCGTCCGGACGGGGCGGCACCATGGTCAGCGAGATGCGCCGGCGCTGCTCCAACGCCGACAATACCCGTAGCACGGCGTTGTGCTCCAGCCAGGTGGTTACCACGTGGTCGCCCACATGCAGGCTGCCCTTGATGGCAAGGTTCAGCGCGTCGGTGCAGTTGAAGCAGTGCACGACGTTCATCGGGTCTTCTGCATCCATCAGCGCCGCCAGCTTTTCCCGGGCGTCCAATACCGTGCGCCCCGCTTCTATGGCGGCGCTGTGACCCGAGCGGCCGGGGTTGGCGTTGGTTTCCGTCAGGGCCCGACGCACCGCCCGGATGACGCTGGGCGGCTTGGGGTGGCTGGTGGCGGCGTTGTCAAAATAGATCGGCATGTCAGACGGCCTCCTTCACGCCCGATAGAGCGTTCGCGTAGTATAGAATACATGCGCCGAAGCCGTTTTATGAACCGGCGCGTGAAACATTTGAAACGGAGGAGACAGTATGCGGGATGTATACGGCGTGGCGGCGTTTCGCTCGCGCCAACAGGTGTTGCGCTTCGAGGCCGCGCTGCGGCAGCGGGGCGTTCCCACCCAGGTGGTCACCACGCCACGGGATATATCGATGGGCTGCGGCCTTTCCGTGCGCTTCCCCATGGAGCGCCTTTCGGATGTGCGCAGGGCGCTGCTGGCGAACAACCCCGGCAACCTGATCGGGCTGTACCGGGCCGATTATGACGGGCAGAGGCTAAAGGTGTCGCCGGTGTAGCGCGTCAAAACACATATTGGAATAAACCGAAATATGCTTGACCGGACGACGGCGGTGATAGTATAATTGACGCAATACCAAAGCGGGCGCAAGCCTGGATGGAGGGATCGCCCATGGACGCACAGAGGGCCGCGCAGGTCATGGCGGCGTTGCGAGAGCTGTACCCGGAGGCAAGGCCGGAGCTGCACTTTCGCAACCCCTACGAGACGCTGATCGCCACGATCCTCTCCGCCCAGTGCACCGACAAGCGGGTGAACCTGGTCACGGCCAGGCTCTTTCCCGAATATCCCGACGCCTTCGCCATGGCGAAGCTGACGCCGGAGGCGCTGGAGCCGATGATCCGGGAGTGCGGCCTGTACCGCAACAAGGCGAAGAACATCATCGCCGCCAGCCGCGCGCTGGTGGAGCAATACGACGGGCGCGTGCCCTCCACGCGGAAGGAATTGATGGCCCTGCCCGGCGTGGGCCAGAAGACGGCGGGCGTCGTGCTGCTGGCCGCCTTCGGGGACGACCAGATCCCGGTGGACACCCATGTGTTCCGGGTGTCCCGGCGCATCGGCCTGGCTGACGGCCACACCCCCGAGAAGGTGGAGGAGCAGCTGCGCGCCCTGCTGGATCGGGATATCTGGTCTCTGGGGCACCATCTGATCATCTGGCATGGCCGGCGCTGCTGCCACGCCCGAAAGCCTGAATGCGAGCGCTGTCCGCTGAACGAGGGACTGTGCGAAAAGAATATGGAGAACTGAGCAATGGCACTGTTTGTTGATGTGGTAACCATTACCGTGAAGGCGGGGGACGGCGGCAACGGCTGCGTGTCCTTCCACCGGGAAAAATTCGTACAGGCCGGCGGGCCGGACGGCGGCGACGGCGGGCGCGGGGGCGACGTGATCTTCGAGGCTTCAGAGCGCATGCACACGCTGATGGACTTCCGCTACAAGCGCAAGTTCACCGCCGAAAACGGCGGCGACGGCATGGCCAACCGGCGCACGGGGAAATCGGGCGAGCCGGTGGTGATCCAGGTGCCCCCGGGAACGGTGGTGCGCGAAAAGGTCACGGGCAAGCTGCTGTTGGATCTGTTCGAGCCCGGCGAACGCAAGACGCTGGTGCGGGGCGGCAACGGCGGCTTCGGCAACCAGCACTTCGCCACGCCTACCCGGCAGGCCCCCCAGTTTGCAAAGCCGGGGGAGAAGCGGGAGGTCATCGAGCTGACCCTGGAATTGAAGTCCATCGCCGACGTGGGTCTGGTGGGCTTTCCCAACGTGGGCAAATCCACGATACTCTCCGTGGTCACGGCGGCGCGGCCCAAGATCGCGAACTATCACTTCACGACGCTGCAGCCCAACCTGGGCATCGTCAAGCACGGCGACGCCAGCTTCGTGCTGGCGGATATTCCCGGCCTGGTGGAGGGCGCGTCGGAGGGCGTCGGCCTGGGCCACGCCTTCCTGCGCCATGTGGAGCGCACGCGGATGCTGCTGCATGTACTGGACATCGCGGGCAGCGAGGGCCGCGATCCGCTGGAGGACTACGACGCCATCATGAAGGAGCTGGAGGCCTACGGCGACCTGAAAAACCGGCCGATGATCGTCGTGGCCAACAAGATGGATCTGCCGGGCGCCGAGGAGAATTTGAAGCGCCTGCGGGACAAGCTCTCGGGCACTGGAATCGACGTCTACCCGGTGTCTGCGGCGACACGGCAGAATTTCGACGCGCTGCTCTACGCCACGGTGCGGATGCTGGAAACCTGTCCGCCCGCCGAGCCGTTTATGGAGGAGGCGCTGGGCGACGCAGACGCGCTGGCCCAGGGCGAGCCCTTCGCGGTTGAGAAGGACGGCGACGTCTACTTCGTCTCCGGGCGGGAGATGGATCGCCTGATCGCGTCGGTGAACTTCGAAAACGAGGAATCGCTGAACTGGTTCCACCGCTCCCTGCGGCGCCTGGGCGTGATCGACGCCCTTCGTGCCGAGGGCGCGAAGGAGGGCGACAGCGTGGTGATCGGCGAGATGGAATTCGATTTTATAGAATGATTCTTTCAATTCGGAGGTTTGAGATATGACTACCAGACAGCGGGCCGCCCTGCGGTCCATGTGCAACACGATGGAGCCGGTCCTGCACATCGGCAAGGAGGGCATCAACGACAACCTGGTCAAGCAGTGCTGGGACGCGCTGGAGGCGCGGGAGCTGATCAAGGTGACGGTGCAGAAAAACGCCCCCTTTGATTCGGCCCGGGAGGCCTGCGACGCGCTGTGCGAGCGGGTACATGCTGAGCCGGTGCAGACCATCGGCAACCGTTTCTGCATCTATCGCCGGGCCCGGGAAAATTCAAAGATCAGGCTGGAAGACCTGTAGAGACGTCAATCCGCATCGAACAGCCTGCGCCCGACGCCGTGCCGGACCAGGGCGACGCCCGTATGGGCCGCTACAGCCAGCGCAGGGAACAGATACCAGGCGCTGCCGCTGACCATGTAGGATGACAGCAGCGCCAGGATCAGCAGCGCGCTTCGAAGGGAAGGGCGTGCCGAGGCGGCGCTTGCGCAGAGCATGCTCAGCCGGGATCCCAGGCTGGGCCGTGAAGGGCGGGGGAGACAGTCTGCGGGCAGGGCGCGAAGCAGGCGGGTCAGTCGGTAACTGTCCATCACGGCCACGACGGGGCCGCTCAACTGACGGGCAAAGACCCTGGCCCGGGGCTCGCAGGGGCAGGTTGCGGCGACGACCAATCGCTGCGCATCCCGGTTGGACTTCCAGGCGTTCAGCACATCCCCGGAGGTCATTGTGGCCTCTGGGTGCTTCAGTACCGGCGCGAGTCGAAAGTCTTCTCCCGGCCAGCGCGCCGCGATCAGGGCTGTCAATTCCGCGCCTGCGTCCGCGTCGGGCAGTCCGGCGATGCGCAGCAGTTCAGCGCTGGCCTGGGCGGCGCTGGCGCGCCTGAGTATCGGCAGGCCCTTTAGCAGCCACCGGCTCAGTACAGTGCATATAAAGGCCAGAGCGCAGGCCAGCGGTATGCTGCCCCAGGCGTTCAGGAAGAACAGGTAGTACGCCATCGCGCCGACGGCGCCGAGGGCGGCATGATCGATGATTTCAGCCAGGAATATCCCTCCCCGTATACCGCAAGTATTGACTGCGGCGGGAGAAATATACAGGTCGAAACGGGCAAGATGGTATGCTAGTCTATGCATTAAAGGAGAATAATGGAATGTTGCGTGTATTGTCAGTGGTGATCTGCCTTATGCTGGCGTCTTTGCCAAACATGCTCGCTCTGGCGGATGATTCGATCGGGCAGACGGTCGAGGGAGGCGTGGTCCTGGGGGACCAGCAGTTTGACGCTTATATCCCGCTGCTGGCGGGAAAGCGCGTGGCGCTGTTTTCCAACCAAAGCGGCATCGTCGGCGACGCGACCAGTGGGTTGGGCGATGTTGCCGACGTCGATGAAAGCCTCATTCCCTTCGGCAAGGACGCAAGCGGCGGCGATATCCGCTATGGAAAACACGTGCTGGACGCAATGCTCGAGCAGGGCGTGAACGTCACCGCCATATTCAGCCCGGAGCACGGCTTTCGGGGCACCGGGGGTGCGGGTGAGGCTGTGGACAATTCGGTGGACGCGGCCACCGGCGTGCCCATACTGTCGTTGTACCATGAAAACAGCCACTATCCCAGCCGGGAGGACATGGACGCCTTCGACGTGCTGGTGATCGATATACAGGACGTGGGGTTGCGCTACTACACCTTCTATATCTCCATGTATTACCTGATTGACGCCTGCGCGGGCATGGGAAAGCCGGTAGTGCTGCTGGATCGGCCCAATCCAAACGGTTTTTACGTGGACGGGCCTGTTTTACGGGAGGAATTCGCGTCCGGCGTCGGGCGGCTGCCGCTTCCCATCGTTCACGGCATGACCCTGGGCGAGCTGGCACGGATGATCAATGGCGAGGGGTGGCTGGAGGCGGGTGTGGACGCCTGCGACCTGACGGTGATTCCCTGCCTGAACTACACCCATCGCGACCACGTGTCGCTGGTGCGCCCTCCGTCCCCCAACCTGAAGGACATGCGGGCCGTGTACCTGTACGCCTCCACCTGCTTCTTCGAGAACACCGCCGTTTCGGTGGGCCGGGGAACCGACCATCCCTTCGAGGTCTACGGCAGCCCCTATCTCGCGGGCAATGCGGCCTTCGATTATAGCTTCACGCCCCAGAGCATGCCGGGCGCCAACAACCCGCCCTTTGAGGGGCAGGCCTGCCATGGCAAGCAGCTGATGGACGTGCCCATCGAGGCGATCTGGGAGGCGGGCATCGATCTGAACTACCTGATAGACGCCTACCACGCCGTACACGCAGCCAACCCCGATCTGGATTTCTTCGGCGCGCCCGACCAGGCAGGCCGCTACTGGCTGGATTTGCTGTGCGGCACCGACGCCGTCCGGAAGATGATCGTAGATGGCGAGACCGCCGAGGCGATCAAGGCCTCCTGGCAGACGGATGTGGAGGCGTTCAGGGAACAGAGAAGGCCGTATCTGCTGTATGAAGAGTAAAAAAGAAAAGGCCGACAAACAGGGCACAGACGCATGCGTCTGTGCCCTGTTTGTCGGGTCAATCCCTTATCGCCCCAGCGTACACCGCCCAAGCGTGGTTGAGCTCTCGTTGGTGGACGCACCGGTAAAGTATTTCGTCACGTCGTCCAGGGATTTGGAGTAGCGCAGCGGGTGCCCGTCCGGGATGTAGATGATGCCGAACACCCGCGTGTTGTGGCAGTGGTCGGTGGCGACCTGATGGCTGTAGGCGCAGACCGTCACGGCCCGGTGCATGTTGCAGTAGGCGGTCGGCTCCGTGCCCGACAGGTAGTAGTCGGTCACGGGTTCATAGCCGTTGATGTCGGCGCGGCAGGCCGACGTGGGCAGCATGCCCGACACGGCGCAAACCGTACAGGCCGTCAGGTTGTAATCGGCGGGCGTACCGCTGATGATGGCGCGGTCGGTGGTGCAGCCCGTCAGGGTATGCACCTGGGTCATGATCTCGGCCCACAGCGGCGCGGCGTAGGTGCCGCCGGTGGCGTCGTCGGTCAGGGGCTTGTAGTTGTCCGAGCCGACCCACACCGCCGCGGAATAGTAGCCGGTCATGCCCGCGAAGGTGACGCCGATGTTGTTGGTGTTGGTACCGGTCTTGCCCGCCACGGTCAGTTCGCCGAAGTTTGCCAGCTGGCCGGTGCCCTCCGGGCTGACGCAGCCCTTCAGCACGTCCACCAGCATGTAGGCGGTGGAGGGCTTGAAGGCCTGCCAGGTCTCCTGAACCTCCCGAACGTCGATGTACACCGTGCCGTCGGGATTCAGAATCTGGGTAAAGGCGTAGGGCTCCTGATAGACGCCCCGGTTGGCGATGGCTCCGAAGCCCGTCGCCAGCTCGATTACCGAAAGGCCCGATGAGCCCAGGGCCAGGCCCGAGCCGTTGCCAAGGATGTGGTTCGGGTTTACGCCCAGCTTCAACAGGTAGGTGACGGCGTTTTGAATGCCCACGTAATCCATCAGCACGTGGGCTGTGGAGGTGTTGTGGGATTTGTTGATGGCCAGCCGCATGGATTCCACGCCGCTGAAATCGCCGCCGCCGAAGTTGTTGGGATAGCCGGTGTCGCTGACCCAGCCCTTGATGGGAATGGGCAGGTTCATAACCGGCGTGCCGGGGGAATAGCCCATGTCGAAGGCGGGACCGTAGACCGCCAGCGGCTTGATGGACGAGCCCACGGGCATGTCGTTCTGGTAGGCGCGGTTCAGCTGCTTGCGCTGCACCGGCTCGTTGCGCCCGCCGATCACGGCCACGAGCTCGCCGGTGTGCCAGTCCATGACGGCGCAGGCGCATTGGGGCTGCACCACGGTCAGGTATTCGCCGCCGCCCAGCGAGGCCTGGGTGGCGCTGTCGTTGGAATAGCGCATGGACGGATACCGGGTGTAGTTGGTGATGGTCTCCTGCACGGCCTTCTGAATATCGGGCTTCAGGCTGGTGAACACCTTGTAGCCGCCGTTGCGCAGCTTGGTCTCCATCTGGCTGCGGTTATAGGAGGTATCCTCCAGGCCCTCGACCCGCAGCATCTTGCTCACCACGTCGTAGATGGAGTATTCCACGTAGTAAGCGTTGTCGTACATGTTGTCGCTGGCGGCGGTGGCGTTTTCGATGACGTGCAGCGTCTCGGCGCGGGCCGCCTCGTATTCCTCCTCGGTGATCAGGCGGTGATCCAGCATCTCCTCCAGCACGTAATTGGTGCGCTTGTCGGTCTCCTCGGGCCTGTTGCGCTTGTAGTAGTTGCGCCGGGGGTTGTAGCGGGAGGGGTTGCGGATGATGCCGGCCAGCGTGGCGCACTCCCGCAGGGTCAGCTGGTGCAAATCCTTGCCGAAGTAGTCCTGGGCGGCGATCTTCACGCCGTAGCTGCTGCCGCCCATGTAGATCACGTTCAGGTAGGCTTCAAGGATCTGCTCCTTGGTCAGGCTTTTTTCCAGCTCCAGGGCCAGGTAGGCCTCCTGCACCTTGCGCTTGTAGTTCTGGTCGCTGTTCAAAAGGGTCAGCTTCACCAGCTGGCAGGTGATGGTGGAAGCGCCCTGGGTCGCGCCGCCCAGCAGGTTGTTGATCAGCGCGCCGCCGATGCGCTTCAGGTCCACGCCGTGGTGCTCGTAGAAGCGGGCGTCCTCGATGGCGATGACGGCGTTGATCAGCTGCTGGGGGATGTCCTCGATCTCCACATAGATGCGGTTTTCCGAGCCCTTGAATTCCATGATCAGCTGGCCGCTGGAATCGTAGATGAAGGAGGTCTGGGACTGCGCGCCGATCTGGGAAAGATCCAGGTTCGGCGAGGTGTCCACCCAGCCCTTGGCGATGCCGGCCACCAGTCCGCCGCCGATCAGGCCGATCAGCAGTATCACGAAGAACAGCATCTTCACGGTCAGCAGTATTACCGCGAAGAGGAAATTGCGGTCATACTCCCGGGGTTTGAATATCGCGTATTTCAAAACTGTATCCTCCTGGGAACAGGTATCTATCCATATCCAAGATGTATTATAACACAGATTTGCAGACGGCGCACGAATATTTGATGTCAATTTGATGAACAATGGGCCGTTGGATGACCGGCAAAAAGGGAACGGCATAAACCGTCCCCCCTTCAGCCCTCTGGCAGTCTGTTGACTTTGCCAACATCCTGAAAAAGGGAACGGCGTGAACCGTCCCCCTTTTGAATCGACCGTTGAAAGGCTTACAGCCTGCGCTTCAGCTGGTTCGACAGCTTGGCGATTCTGTTGTAGGTCAGGCCGTGCATGATCAGGCTCAGGCCGATCAGCAGCCCGATGAAGGCGAACAGGCCGACCACGCCCACCATCAACGATGTGTCGGACACGGTTTTCAGGCTGGTGATGGCCATGGAAAGGGTCTGCTTTTGCTCCAAAAGGGCGTTGGCGATAATCGCGCCTGCGCCGGTAAAGCAGAAAAATGTGATTGCGCCCAAAAGTATACTCACGATGCCCATGACAATTCTCCTCAATTCTATAGTGACGGTATTTATAGCGTAGGGTCATTATAACGGGCGCTGTGCGGGCTGTCAAGGGAACGTGCCGATTTGTCGAAATATCGCGCCATTCCTGTAAAAAAACAGGGCTGTCGCGCGGTTGCAACAACCCTGTTTGGAGAATGTCCTTTTTATTTGTTCTTGCCCTTGATATATTCGTCAATGGCTGCGGCGGCGTTCTTGCCCGCGCCCATGGCCAGTATGACGGTGGCTGCGCCGGTGACGGCGTCTCCGCCGGCGTACACGCCCTCGCGGGAGGTCAGGCCGTCCTCGCCCTCGGTGACGATGCAGCCGTGCTTGTTGGCCTCGAGGCCCGGCGTGGTGGAGCGGATCAGCGGGTTGGGGGAGGTGCCGATGGCCATGATCATCGTGTCGATATCCAGCACGAATTCACTGCCCTCCTTCACGATGGGGCGGCGGCGTCCGGAGGCGTCGGGCTCGCCCAGCTCCATCTCGACGCACTTCATGCCGATGACTTCGCCGTTGCGGGGATCCCGGGGATCGTCGGGGTTGTTGTAGCCGAGGACCTCAACGGGGTTGGTGAGGGTCTTGAAGATGATGCCCTCCTCCTGGGCGTGCTCAACCTCCTCCGCGCGGGCGGGCAGCTCGTTCATGGAGCGGCGATAGACGATATAAACCTCGTCCGCGCCCAGGCGCTTGGCGCAGCGCGCCGCGTCCATGGCCACGTTGCCGCCGCCCACGACCGCCACCTTTTTGCCGTGGCGGATGGGGGTCTTGCTGTCTTCCTTATAGGCCTTCATCAGGTTGATGCGGGTCAGGAACTCGTTGGCCGAGTAGACGCCCTTGAGGCTCTCGCCGGGGATGTTCATAAACCGGGGCAGGCCCGCGCCGGAGCCGATGAACACGGCCTCATTGCCCATCTCGAACAGCTCGTCGATGGTCAGCACCTTGCCGATGACCATGTCGGTCTCCACGTCCACGCCCAGGGCCTTCAGGTTGTCGACCTCCTTGTTGACGATGGCCTTGGGAAGCCTGAACTCGGGAATGCCGTAGCTCAGCACGCCGCCGGCCACGTGAAGGGCCTCGTAGACGGTCACCTTATAGCCCATACGGGCCAGGTCGCCCGCGCAGGTCAGACCCGCGGGACCCGCGCCGATGATGGCGACCTTGTGGCCGTTGGTGGAAGGCGCCTTCGGCGCCTCGGTGGCATGCTCGCGGTGCCAGTCGGCCACGAAGCGCTCCAGGCGGCCGATGCCCACCGGCTCGCCCTTGATGCCGCGCACGCACTTGGATTCGCACTGGGTCTCCTGGGGGCAGACGCGGCCGCACACGGCGGGCAGCGAGGAGGAGCGGTTGATGATCTCGAACGCGCCCTCGATGTCCTCGTTGGCGAGGCGCTCGATGAAGGCGGGGATGTCGATCTGCACCGGGCACTTGCTGACGCAGGGCTTGTTCTTGCAGTTCAGGCAGCGACGGGCCTCCTCGATGGCCATTTCGTAGGTATAGCCGGTGGCGACCTCCTCGAACACCTTGTTGCGATAGTTCGGCTCAAGGGAGGGCATCGGGCACTTTTTCAGACTCATATTCTTCTCGGCCATGTTATTTGACCTCCTTGTTCATGAGGTTGCAGAATTTGTCCTACATCGCGCCGCGCTTCATGGCCTCGTCGAAATCCACCAGATGGCCGTCGAAGTCGGGGCCGTCCACGCAGGCGAACTTCGTCTCGCCGCCCACGGTCAGTCGGCAGCCGCCGCACATGCCGGTGCCGTCGATCATGATCGGGTTCATGGAGATCACGGTCTTGATGCCGTATTTTTTGGTGAGCATGCACACGAACTTCATCATGATGACCGGGCCGATGGCGATGACCTCGTCGTATTCGTTGCCTTCCTTGATGAGCGCCTCCAGGGCGTTGGTGACCAGGCCCTTCGTGCCGTAGCTGCCGTCGTCGGTCATCATGCAGACCTTGGCGGAGCAGGCGTTGAACTCGTCTTCGAGGATGACCAGATCCTTGGTGCGGAAGCCCACG
This sequence comes from uncultured Eubacteriales bacterium, assembly GCA_902778995.1. Taxonomy (GTDB): domain Bacteria; phylum Bacillota; class Clostridia; order Christensenellales; family Aristaeellaceae; genus UBA2862. Next base: position 70,552 of record CACYZW010000019.1, on the reverse strand, counting down.
ATGGCGTGTACCTCGCAGCCGTTGGCGTGCAGCGCCTGGGCCACGGGCAGCGCGATGGCGCAGCCCACGCCGCCGCCCACCACGGCCACCTTTTTGAAGCCCTCCACCTCGCTGGGCCTGCCCAGCGGGCCCACGAAATCGGGCAGGTAATCCCCTTCGTTCAGGGCGTTCAATTCCATGGTGGTACCGCCGACGATCTGGAAGATGATGTCCACGGTGCCGGCGTCGCGGTCATAGCCCGCGATGGTCAGCGGAATGCGCTCGCCGTCATCGCTGGCGCGCAGGATGATGAACTGGCCTGCCTGCGCCTTGCGGGCGACCAGCGGCGCCTCGATGACCATCTTGGTGACGGTCGGGTTCAGAGGCTGCTTCTTGACGATTTTGAACATGCTTTCCCTCTTCTCTCACTGTTATCCGGCGCGACCATGAGACGGCGCGTCGCCACGACGTTGCCTCCATTCGATGGACAAACAGCGCCATATTTCCCAGTTATCATAGCATAATACACTTAAAAAATCAATTAAGAGGGAGAAAAAAGTGGGGCGAATCATAAATCGGCGGTTACAGGTCGGGGTTCCGTTTGAAACGTCCCTTCGCCACGAGCTGTGTTATGGAAACACCGCACAATGCGCATGGTGTATGAACGGCTGAATTTCAGCCGCCTGCCGCCTGCTGATTTCTTGAATTGCAAAAAACTGCTGCCAGGTCGCGACCTGACAGCAGGGAAGGATGCGTTCGTTACAGCCAAACGCTATTCCAGATAAGCCAGCAGCACATAACCGTGCAGCCCGCAGTAATAGCATTCGGCAAATTCGTTGTTGTACCAATACGCTTCCACAGTGGCGCCCAGGGGGATCCTGGTGACGGTGTCCGCGCTCGTGCTTGGATATGAACGCAGGGTAACCCATTCTTTGCAATGCGATACGGTCATGTATCCCAGGTATTCCTGATAACTGCTGGACAGATATGCGTTCAAAACATACCCGTGCAATCCCAGGTAATAGCATTCGGAGAACTCCGAGTTATAGTAATAGGCTTCAACCTGTTCGCCCAGCGGAATCCTCGCGACCGTATCGGCCTTAGTGCTGGGCCTTTCGCGCAGGGTGACCCACTCATTGCAGTTCACAACCGTCAGGTAGCCGAGATATGATCCCTTGGCAAAAGCCACAGGAGCAATGGTTGTAAGGACAAGCATGAGGACCAAGATCAGTGATAGCTTCTTCATGTTACAGACCTCCTGTCGTTGATGATTGCGTATATGTCCGCCTGCCTGGATCCTGGATTATGGCTGATTTAAAACCCATTGCGCCACGCCAGGAAGCAGATTCCTGAACCTGAGAGCGATTCCACTGTATTCTTCCAGACTGCCCGCGCTGTCCATGCAGCCGATTTCAATGGTTACGCTCGGGATTTCAGCAACCTCCACCGCCCAATCCTTGAACCCTCCCTTCTCAACGTTGCTTTCAGTCGTGGCCATCGGATATCCGGTCAAAACGGATATCCTTTCGGAAAGTGATTTTGTCTGCGCCTTGATCGCCGCGGCGGCGCCCAACCAGTAAATTGTTCCGCCATAGGAGTGAATGCTGATCGTACAGTCAAAATGGTAACGCTCTGTATAATCGACGAGCGCCTTGCTTTCCGGCTCGCTGTGGGGGAATGGGCCGCGATAGCGCTTCGAGCCCGGGGTGCGGCCTGTCAGCTTATCCCAGCCCGCGTCGAAGTTCCGATTGAGGTCAACGCCCCGGGCATTGGCCTTCCACTGTCTGTAATCACCCTTGCCGATCCATTTTTTAACCGCCGATGCCAGTTCCTGATCCCTCAGCCCGGCAGCGCCGTGAAGCGCTATCTCCATGCCGTCCGGATTGTCGAGGGGAACGATATGGAAGCATACGTCCTCTATGCCATCCGGGCAGGTATCCGTCAGCATCCAAATCAAATCTGCGCCCAAGCGGCTTGTCATGATCTCCCGCGCATGCATGGCGCACTGAACCAATATGTGGTGCGAGGCGTTTTCGTCGCCGTACTGAATGGCGATGACTTCCCGACCGTCGGGGGTCTCTGCCAGAGATTCGGTCCTGACCAGGCGGTTCTGCTTTAATTGCTCCAATTCATTCAAAAGCGTATCATAGTCGTAAGGCCACCGCGCGTAGCTCAGGCCCTCTGCCATGATATATCCGGAATGGACATAGCCCGTCTGCCCGGTGGAGACTCTTTCAACCATGCATTGGTCGCCCGACCATCCCAACACCCGCAGGCGTTCATGCGGACCGATCCTGTCGATGGCCTTTCCGGCCTGATTCTTTAACGTAAGGTATTCCTTGACGTGGGGTACGACATACAGCTGTTCGTCCGAGCCCGGAATCCCTGTCGACGGAACGGCGCTCTCATCGGATTCGACTCGCGCCAATTTGACATATTCGGCGAGGACGAAGCCGGTCATGCCAAGGTATTTGCATTGATAGAACTCGCCGGCGGACGGGATCACCCCAACCTCCGCTCCCAGCGGAATCTTCATCAGACGCTCTGCGCTTTTTGAGGGCTGAGAACGCAACGACACCCATTCATCGCAATAGGCAATGGTGGCGGGCTGCCATGCAGTCGGTTCCTCGGCGAGCGTGACGATCGGCAGCTGCAATGCGAAGACAGCGATCAGCGCGAAAACGAGAACACATCCCGGCAATGAGAACGCCCTTCTTGACATACGCATCATTCCTTTTTTGTTTTACTGCCGCACCGGACAGTCGGTCACGATATACGACGTTGCATAGCGCGGATACCGCAGCCGGCGGGTTCAAAATGCTTCTCTTGAGGGTTTCCACAAAGACTGTTTTTCGATCATGTAACCCAATAATTACCTTCTACTGTATTTTAGCACAACTTTGTCGCAATGTCTACTATTTTTTTCCAGGCTGACTGAAGGCGTTCATACTTGTAGTTACTGCTCAGCCTCCGGCTTCGCAGTAACTGTCGAAGGGGGACAGGTCCCCCTTCGAGACATCCCCCATATTTTCTTCTGGAAAATGGGATTTTCCGCCATAAAAATGCCTGCGGGGTCGGCGTACACGCCGCCGCCCCCGATTGGAAAGGGGAACCCTGAGCAGTAACTACTTGTATGACTATAGGGAAACACCGCACGATGCTCATGGCGCGTTAACGGCTGAATTTCAGCCGCTTGCTGCACGATTCGATCACGCGGTGTTTCCCTGAGACGACCCCTCAAACGGTTCGTTTACTTTTTCTTTTTGCCTTTCAGCTTTTCTCCGTACCTGGAGAACAGAAAGCTCTGAAATTCCGGGCCCGCAACACCGTCCGCGCTGCCGTACTCCATCTTCAGCTGAGCGTCGATGACGGCCTGGCGCGTGGCGTCGTTGAAGGTGCCGATGCTGTCCTTCACGTCCTCCTTTTTCAAAAAGCCGAGCTGCCAGAGCCTGCGCTGCAGCGCCGTGACCGCGTCGCCGGTGGCGCCCCACTGCAGCGTGGCATAGGCGTCGCCGGTGGCCTGGAAGCGCACAGAGGCGTCGGGGGCAGCCTTGCTGTAGATGTAGCGCTGCATGGATGCCGAGGCCTCCCCGGTGGGCTCCACGCCGATGGCGTTCTGGAAGGCGATGACCGCGTCCCGGGTGGCGTCGTCGTAGAGCGTACTGGGCATTTCCAGATATCCCAGCTCCACCAGCCGGTTTTGCAGGGATGTCACCGCGCTGCCCGTGGAACCGGGCGTAAGGTTGAAGAACAGCGTGTCGGAGTCGTTCGCCGGTTCCAATGCCTCCGCCGGTTCCTCAGTCGGCGCGTCGTTTTCGCCGAACGCCTGGTCCGCTTCGGACTGCGCTTCGACCTCCGTCTGCCCGCCGAAGCCCTCCGCCAGTCTCTGGGTCTGCTCATAGGTGAGCGCCTGGTTGCTGAACAGCACCGATTGCAGCCATGCGGTGGCCAGTCCGTCCTGCTCCAGGCCGTTGCACTGCTGGTAGAACATCACGGCGCTGATGGTGGCGGGGCCGTATTTGCCGTTGGGCGTACCGTCGGCGTAGCCCAGCTCCACCAGCCTGCGCTGCAGGCTCAGCACGGCGTCGCCGCTGTCGCCGGGAGCGAGGTCCCTGTATTCCGTCGCGTCGATGCTTCCGCCCAGGGCCGGGGCCCCGTCGGAGAGCAGGAAACTCTGCATGTCAAGGGTCAGCATGCCGTTGGGCGTGCGGCCTATGGCGGAGAGGAAGCGGTTGACGCCCTCCTGGGTGTCCTGGTCGAATACGCCGGTGTCGCTGCCCTCGGGCATGTACCCCAGCGCGATCAGGCGCTGCTGGATTTGGGAGACCCGGATGCCGGAGTTGCCCAGGGCGATGGCGGTGGATTCGTCGATCTCGCCGTCGTCGGGAATGGTGAGGACGGGCTGCAGCTGCGTCTCCCCGGGCGGGAGGGTGGCAATGACCTGTATCTCCGGGGAATAGCGCTTCGCGGTGTCGGCGTACAGCTCCTGCTGCATGGCGACGCTGGCCGTGTCGCTGGAGGGCAATCCGTAGGCGGCGTAGAACAGGCGCACGCCTTCGGCAGTCTGTTCGTCAAATACGCCCGTCAGCTCGGTGATGGGGTAATCCAGGTTTTTCAGGCGCTGCTGAAGCGCGTAGACCGAGCTGCCCACGGTGCCGGGTCGAAGAATGGAATACTGGGAAAGCACGGCGTTGTTGTAGGCGTCGGTGCCGTAGGCCGGAGCCGTGGCGGCGAAGAGCTTCAACTGGAGCTTCGGCGTGGCGACGCCGGTCTGCATCGTGCCGAAGGTCTGCTCAAAGCGCTTCACGGCGGCCTCGGTGTCGGCGTCGAACAGGCCGGACACGTCGCCCCTGAAGTAACCCAGGTCCTTGAGGCGGAGCTGGAGCGCCTGTACGGCGATGCCCGTGTTGCCCAGGCTCAGGCTGCGGTATTCGGTCTGCTGCTCACGGGCGCGGAGGGACTGGAAATCGCCCTCGATGACGGAGGTGTCGTTCAATGTGACGTTGCCGTCCGCGTCGATGACGATGGCCTCGGGCGCGCTCATGTTCTCGGGCAGCGGCGTGGCGGTGGCGTAGGGCATGTTGATTTCGACAGAGGTATTGGCCTGCGTGTCCAGTATACTTTCGTCAATCGAGCCACAGCCGCACAGTAGCAGGCACATGCCTGCCGCCATAAGGGTGAACGCTCCGATTTTAAAGTGTCGCATCACAAGCCTCCGGGGTTTCGCGGTTTCACGGCGCGCCCATTCCCTGATATTGGCGCGCATGCCATATTATAGACGGGGCGGAGGGCCGTTTTGTGGCGTCCGACCGAAATTTGTCACATTATCACAGATGGATTATAGACCATGCGGTGTGAAAATACAATGCGTTGAACACTAATTTTGCGTGGATTTCCAATGAATGCCCCTTTTTCGGTAGATGGAAATATCCCCCTCGGAGAAGGCGAGGTCGCAATGGTCGGCGAACCAGGCTTCGTCCACGTCGAAGTCGGAGCGCTCGTAGCTGGAGATGTAGACGCATTCGATGCCGTAGCGGTCGAACAGATCCAGGTTGTCCCCCGGCCACTGGAGCATGGCCTGCTCGTCCTGCTGCTGCAGCGAATAATCGATGCCGTGGAAGTACAGGTAACTGCCCGTGCCGCAGACGATGTGTCGGCCCGCCAGCGCGGCCACGGGGTTGTTGTGCTGGTTGCCCGTCAGCACCACGGCGTCCATCGGCGTGTTTTCCTCGACCCAGGCGGCGGCGTGAACCGCCTCGCGCTCGAAAAGCTGGTAATCGGAGACCACCTCCCGGGCGATGCTCAGCGCGCCCGACAGGGTCGAGACCAGCATAAATACGGCGGCGAGCAGGGCCCGTCCGGGGAACCCCTTCAGCCGATTCCAGAGCGTGACGAGATACAGCCCCACGGCGGGCAGCATGACCATGTAGGCCACGTAAAACAGCTTGTTGTTGTCGTACTCGTTGGGCTGGAACTGTATCAGCTCCGCCGCGACGTACACGCACAGCGCCCCGACGCCCAGCATGCGGGTGAGGTCACCCTGAGCCATCGGGCCTTCGTTCCCCCTGGGCGCGCGCTTTCCGACCCGCGCTGCGGGGATCATCATCAGCCAGATCAGGCCGACGTTTTTGATCCAGAACCAGCAGTAGCCGTCGATGAGGCGTCCGTTCTGGTTGTTGACCCAGTTGAAGCGAAAGCGAAGCGCGCCGCCGTGAACCGTCTGGGGCACGGACCAGGTCAGCAGCTGGGGCAGGGCCAGCGCCAGCGCGAGGCCGCCGTACAGCGCGAAGGGGAGAAGCACGGCGGTTCGTTTCCCTTTGACCGCCCGCAGGACGGCGTAGACCATCGCCCCCGCGCTGACCAGCCCCAGGGCCAGAAAGGAGTGGGTGTGGATCATCGGAATGGCCCCGGCCCAGATGCCCAGAAGCGCAAAGGCGCGCAGGTCGCGATCCCGCGCGGCGGTCATCAGCAGCCATAGCGCGGGGATCAGCGCCGTCCAGCCCACCAGCAGCGTGCGCTGGGGGATCATCATATCGCAAATCACGTTGACCCAGCGCAGGTTCAGCGCGGGCTGGTTGGTGGGCGTGAGATAAAAGCCGGTGAATATGTTGCGAAAGGCGGTGGCGTCCCTGCCGATGCCGTCCAGCGCGTAAAGGAAGCCCAGCCCGCCGTTGATGAACATCAGCACCGTGGCGACGACGGTCGCGGCGCGGCTGCGGGTCAGCTCCCAGCAGAAGATCACAAAGCCAAGATACACCAACGCCATCATCAGCGTGCCGGTGACGGTGAAGGCGGCGGTCAGGTCGCTGCCGAACAGCAGCATCGTGGTGACCATGCTGTCGCCCAGGAAGGGATAGCCCAGCAGCGTGTTGGGCAGCAGCGAGTAATCCGGGGGATAGGCCGCGCCCCGCAGGCTCGTGGCGATGCCCAGGTGCAGGCAGAGGTCGCCGTAGGTGGACTGGCCCACGTGCAGCGCGCCGTCCACGTTGCGCAGCATATGGGTATATTGGAGATAGCCGCCCAGAATGGCCAGCGGCAGCACGAGCGCCAGGGGCAACCACAGGGGCATGTCGGTAAAGCGGCGCTCCCGGGCCTGCCCTTTGGCGGTGAAGGCGCAGACCCCGGCGGCAGCCGCCGCCGTGGCGAGGCCCAGCAGCTGGGCCGCTTTGTCAAAGCGCAGCGCGAACGCGAAAAGCGTTGGCAGCCACATCATCATCACAAGTCCCGCGCAAAGCCCGAGCCACAGGCGCACGAGCCCGTTCCTGCGGGGCAGAAGCGCGTCCATTGTAACGCAGCCGCACAGCAGATAGCCTGCGAGTATCAAAAAGCCGGTCATAGATATCCTCCAGAATTCAGAAGCAGGTCGGCGTCGGAGAATCGCCGGTTCATTTTGTATTATACCACTTTGAGGGACGGACTGTAAAGGAAATACCGCACAATGCTCATGGCGCATTTGCCCCCCGGCAAGTCTCCAAAATTTCAGCTTGTCATTGCTTCACGACTCGATTGGGCGGTGTACCCTCTGGCCCGGGCAGACTGAAACGACCAGGATGTCGCGTCGGGACAGGAAAAATGGAAGCATGCAAACATATTTCAAAATAGTTCTGTATATATTTCTGATATATTATAAAACATTACAAATATATTACTATTTGTGCAATCTGCGTGTATATCTATGACTGAAATTAGATAAAACTGTGCATATATGCTGAAAAGTATTGAATTCTGAGGGGGTGTGCAGTAGAATTACCATAACTACAAATGCGGTTGAGTCACTGGAGGGTTCAGCATGAACAGAGTATTGAGCAGGTTGGCTGCGCTGTGGATTGCCATCATGCTGTTGGCCTCTGTGTGCGCCTGTGCGGAGAGTTCGATTTCCACCACGGTGGTGATGCGGGTATCGAGGATGACCCAAAACGCCGTGGTCAAGGCAGGAGAGGATCTCTCCATAGAAGTGGACATAGACGGCGTCGAGCCCGAGTCATATCAATGGTTCTTCAACGACGTTCCCCTGGACGGCGCAAATCAGAAGGTATACAACATCGTAAACGCCCAGCCCGAACACACCGGCGTGTATCGCATGGACGCCTTCGACGCGAACGGCAAGATGCTGGTGAGCATGGACATCGCCGCCAGGGTATTGGAAGATACCGTGCCCCAGGCCGGAGACGGTTCGATGCCGGTGGGCGTCGCCTTCGCCGCCATCGCCCTTTGCGGGGGATTGCTTCTCGTCCTGCTGCGCCGCCGCGCCAGGGCCTGAAATCACCGTTCATAAGCAGAGTATCCAATTGCGGGGCTTTCCCGTAACGCGCAGACAATGCAGAAAAGACCGTTATAACAGCGGCGACGTCGCCGCGTCCCGATCCGATGGAAGGGGACAGCGGCAATCCGCCAAAGATCGACCGGCAAGCCTCAGGGCTTGCCGTCTTCATGCCGCCGCATGTGGCCTTCAGGGCGACTGACAGCCGCCGGCAAAGGGACTGTTTGCATCGTGTCTGTCGCTTTGGGACGGCCCTTGAATAATGCCCGTATACAGGAGGTTCAATGAGCAAGCCCTTTGAATTTGAATTGCTGCACGTCTGCAAGCAGACGGGCGCCCGCCGAGGACGGCTGCACACCCCCCACGGCGTCATCGAGACGCCGGTGTTCATGCCTGTGGGCACCCAGGCCAGCGTCAAGACCATGACGCCGGAGGAGTTGAAGGACTGCGGCGCGCAGATCATCCTTTCAAACACCTATCATTTGCACCTGCGCCCGGGCGAGGCGCTGGTGGAGCGGGCGAGCGGCCTGCACCGCTTTATGCACTGGGACAGGCCCATACTCACCGACAGCGGCGGGTTCCAGGTGTTTTCGCTGGCCGACCTCAGAAAGGTGGAGGAGCGCGGCGTGCAGTTTCGCAGCCATCTGGACGGCTCAAAGCGGTTCATCGGGCCGGAGGAATCCATCGCCATACAGCAGGCCCTGGGCTCCGACATCATGATGCAGTTTGACGAGTGCTCTCCCTATCCCTGCGACTACGCCCGTGCCAAGGACGCCATGCACCGCACCCTTCGGTGGCTGGAGCGCTGCATGAAGGCCTGGACCCACGAACACCAGGCCCTGTTCGGCATCGTGCAGGGGGCGTTTTACGCCGACCTGCGGGTGGAATGCGCCAAAGAAATGGCCGGGCTGGATCTGCCGGGCTTCGGCATAGGCGGCCTGTCGGTGGGTGAGCCCAAAGAGATCATGTACGACATGCTGGAGCGGATGATGCCCTACATGCCCCAGGGCAAGCCCCGCTACCTGATGGGCGTCGGTTCGCCGGACTGCCTGATCGAGGGCGTGCTCCGGGGCGTGGACATGTTCGATTGCGTGCTGGCCACCCGCGTGGCCCGCAACGGCACCGTGTTCACCCACGACGGGCGCCTGGTGGTGCGCAACGCCAAATACGCCGAGGACTTTACGCCCCTCGACCCGGATTGCGACTGCTACGCGTGCCGCAACTACACCCGCGCCTACATCCGGCATCTGTTCAAGGCGGGGGAGATACTGGCCCTGCGGCTCAACAGCATCCACAACATCTACTTTCTGACGAAGATGATGGCGGAAATGCGCGCCGCTATCGAGGCGGACAGCCTGATGGATTGGGCCAATGAATTCTACGCCCGCCACGGCCGGGGGAACTGGTGAGGTTTTCAACCAAAAATTTACGTGTCCTCGTCGCAAATTGACCGTCAAAAAGTTGTATTTTCGTCCGGACTCGGTTATAATTGTATTGTTTCACAAGCATGCAAAGGAGAATTTGGAATGTTCATGAATTTTGTAAATCTGTTGGCCGAGGCCAATCAGTCCGTTACCGTCGCCACCGGTGAAGCCGCGGCTGCCGCCACGGGCGCCGCCGCAACCGCCGCCGACGGCACAGCCGCTGCGGCCAATGCCGCCGCCGGTACCGGCAGCCTGATCAGCACCGTCGTCATGATGGTGGCCATGGTCGCCATATTCTACTTCCTGTTGATCCGTCCCCAGCGCAAGAAGGACAAGCAGGTGAAGGACATGCTGTCCGCCCTGAAGGTGGGCGACAGGATCTGCACCATCGGCGGCCTGTACGGCACCATCGCGGCCCTCAAGGACGACACCGTCACCCTGACCATGGGTTCGCTGCAAAATACCATCGTCATCGCCCGCTGGGCCATTCGCTCCGTGGAGAACGTGGCGCTGGAGAACGACGCCGAGCCCCAGATTTGATCGAAAGCCATAGCAAAGGCGCCCCTGCGACAGTCAATGTCGCAGGGGCGCTTTTGCTATGCGGTGATGCTTTTCAGCCCTCTGGCAGTCTGTTGATACAGTTCCCAATTAAGAAATAGAAAAGATCCCTGACGCTTCGCCAAGCCTGCGGCCACGACTCCGCTTCGCGCTGCTCAGTCTGACAAGCGTATCGGTGTCATCCCGAGCGAAGCGAAGGATCTTTTACATTTACTGAGAACAGTATGACTTTGTCTGCATCCTGGGCGGCATCTGTCGGTTGCCGCGTCGAAGGCATATCGCCGCCGCCACAGATGCCGTAAATGGGGAACTATTTTACCGTCACCAGCTCATATTCCCGCGTTCCCAGGCCGATCTTTTCGCCGTGGGCCAGGGTCTCCTTCCAATGGACGTTGGGATTGCTGTCCAAGAAGTGGTCGTGGTGGCAGTGCCAGCCGGGGCGCGCCAGGTTGTCGCCAAGCTGGCTGTTGCGGATGGGCTCGGCCTTCTGGCACAGGTCGGCGCAGGCCTGATCCAGCGCGACGGGGTCGAAGGAGGCCAGCATGCCGATGTTGGGCAGGATCGGCGCGTCGTTTTCGTCGTGACAGTCGCAGTTGGGGGATACGTCCATGATCAGGCTGATGTGGAAGCACGGCCTGCCTTGGCAGATCGCGGCGGTGTACTCGGCCATCTTGCAGCAAAGGGTTTCGCATGCGCCGTCGTTGACGTTGCTGATGGCGTCGAAGGCGCATGCGCCGATGCAGCGCCCGCAGCCCTTGCACAGTGCGGGATCGATATATGCCTTGCCGTTCGAATAGCTGATGGCGTCGCTGCCGCATTCCCGGGCGCAGCGCCTGCAGCCCTTGCACAGCGCCGTGTCCACCCGGGGCGTCCCCTCGTGGTGCTGGTGCATCTTGCCCGCGCGGCTGCCGCCGCCCATGCCGATGTTCTTGATCGCGCCGCCGAAGCCTGTCATCTCGTGGCCTTTGAAGTGGCTCAGGGAGATCAGCACGTCGGCGTCCATCAGCGCGCGGCCCACCAGGGCCGTCTTGCAGTATTCGCCGTTGGGAACGGGAATCTCGATGTCGTCCGTGCCCCGCAGGCCGTCGGCGATGATCACGTGACAGCCGGTGGTCACGCTGTTGAAGCCGTTCAGCTCGGCGTTGGTCAGGTGGTCGAGGGCGTTCTTGCGGCTGCCGGGGTAGAGCGTGTTGCAATCGGTCAGAAAGGGCCTGCCGCCCAGATCCCGGATGAGATCGGCCACGGCCCTGACGTAGTTGGGCCGCAGATACGAGTAATTGCCCAGCTCGCCGAAGTGCATCTTGATGGCGGTGAACTTGCCTTCAAAGTCGATATCGCCGATGCCGGCGGCCCGGCACAGCTTTTGCAGCTTTTTCCCCTGGCTGACGCCCGTGCGGGTTCGGAAATCGGTGAAATAGACCCTTGCCTTTTCCATGATAAAGACCTCCTGTCGCTTTCTGTTACAGGCTCGCCCGGTAGATGGCCAGCATGTCCGCTTCCTTGAGCAGCCTGGCGGAGCCCTTCGCGCCGCCGACGCCCACGGCGCACTTGTGGGCCATGGTGACCAGCTCGTCCTCGGTGGGCTTGACGCCCAGTTCCCTCAGGTTTGTGGGCATATTGATCCGGCGGTAGAAGGCTTCCATGGCTTCGATGCCCTTCAGCGCGACGGCCTCGTCCGAACCCGTGGGTTCCACGCCCATCACGTTCACGGCGAAACGCCTGAAGCGGGGCAGGCAGTTTTTATACACGTACCGGGCCCAGCTGCCCCAGATGGCGGTGAGCCCCGCGCCGTGGGCCACGTCGTAGAGGCCGCCCAGCTCGTGCTCCAGCTTGTGGGTCATCCAGTCGCCGCCGTCGCTGCCGCAGCCGGTGAGGCCGTTGTGGGACAGGCTGCCCGCCCACATCACCTCGGCGCGGGCGTCGTAATTCTTCGGGTCCTTCACCAGAATTTCGGCGTTGGTCATCACCGTGCGCAGCAGTCCCTCTGCAATGGCGTCGGTGATCTCCATGTTGCCGCCGTTGGTGAAGTAGCGTTCCATCGTGTGCATCATGATGTCGGCGCAGCCGCAGGCGGTCTGGTAGTCCGGAAGGGTCATGGTCAGCTCCGGGTTCATGATGGCGAATTTCGCACGGCCGAAATCGCTGCTGTAGCCGCGCTTGATCTGCCCCTCCTCCTTGGTGATGACGGAGGAATCGCTCATTTCGCTGCCGGTGGCGGAGAGGGTCAGTATCACGCCCAGGGGCAGGCAGCCGGCGGCCTTGCGCTTGTAGTCGTAGAAATCCCACACGTCGCCGCCGTTGGCCACGCCGTAGCCGATGGCCTTGGCGGAGTCGATGGCGCTGCCGCCGCCCACGGCCAGCAGGAAATCGACGCCTTCCTTCTTGCACAGCTCGATGCCCTGGTAGACCAGGCTCAGGCGGGGATTGGGCACCGCGCCGCCGAGGGTGACGTAAGCGATGCCGGCGGCGTCGAGGGTGTCCGTGACCCGCTTCAACAGGCCCGAGCGCACGACGCTGCCGCCGCCGTAGTGAATCAGTACCTTCGTGCCGCCAAACGTCTTTATCAGCTCGGCGACCTTCTGCTCGGTATCCCTGCCAAAGACCACCCTGGTGGGGGTAAAGTAATTGAAAGCGAACATGACGAAATCCTCCTTGTTTTTTCGGTGTGTTGACAGCGGGTTGAATATGGTTTATACTGACATTATAAACCCTGAAGTTTACTCTAAGTCAATAGTATTCGGAGGAAAAAATGTACAGCATTCACGAGGTATGCGAGCGAACCGGCCTGACCGCCCATACGCTGCGCTATTACGAGAAGGAAAAGCTGCTGCCGAGCGTCGGCAGGAGCGCCGGGGGATTTCGCCAGTATACGGACGAGGACATGGAATCCCTGACGATGATCTGCTGCCTGAAAAACACAGGCATGTCGCTGCAGGACATCGCCCGGTTCATGGAATTGACCCGGGAGGGCGACCAGACGCTGCGCCAGCGGTGCGAGCTTCTGAAGCGGCACAGGGAACGGGTGATCGAGCGCATGCAGGAGATGCAGCGCCACCTTGAGAAGGTGAGCTGCAAGGTGGAATATTTTTCCCGGAAGCTGGACGAATACGAGGGCAGCCTGTTTACAGACGAATAGGATTGTGGTAAAATCATAGCAACATACAATCGACAGGGAGGAATGAGGTATGAAGAGGTTCATCGCGTGTATGCTGGCGCTGGTGCTGGCGGTTGCGCTGGCGATTCCGGCGTGCGCCAGCGAGTACGTGAAATTTGTCAACAAGGACGTTCTCGAAGCCCACAAGGAACCGGATCCGGACTCGAAGGTCGTCAAGAAGCTCAAGGGCGGCACGAAGGTCATGCTCAGCGGGAATTTGCTTTTGGGCAGCAAGTATACATCCATACTGTTGGAAGATACCAAGCACGGCGGGCAGATGGAGGCCTGGGTGCTGACCAAGTACCTGGCGGACGAGATGCCCCCGAAGTACTGCAAGCACCAGTGGGGCAAATGGCGCGTGATCGACGAGCCTACCTGCACCCATACAGGCGAGCGCGAGCACACCTGCAAGGTCTGCGGCACGACGAAGACGGAGCGGCTTCCGATGCTGGAGCATGAATTCGGCAAGTGGAAGATCGTCGAGGAGGCCACATGCGTCGAGGAGGGCGAGCGGGTTCGCACCTGCAAGATCTGCGGCTACGAGGAGGAGGAGTACTACTACGCGGACCACGAGTTCGGCAAGTGGACGGTGACCGAGGAGCCCACCTGCACCGAGACCGGCTTGCGCGTGCGCCGCTGCAAGGTTTGCGGCTACGAGGAAGAACAGGTTCTGGACAAGCTGCCCCACGAGTTTGAATGGAAGGTCATCAAAAAGACCACCGACCACTCTGCGGGCGTGCGGGCAAAGATCTGCAAGGTCTGCGGCTACAACGGCGGCGAGGAGAGCTTTGACCCCAAGGGCACGCTGCGCAGGAACGATCGGGGCGACGAGGTGCGCGCGCTGCAACAGCAGCTGGTGGATCAGGGCTATCTGAATGCTGGCGGCGCGGACGGCGTCTACGGCGGCGGCACCGAGAAGGCGGTGACGCAGTTCCAGAAGGATCAGGGCCTCGAGCCGGACGGCGTCGCCTGGCCCCAGACCATCAAGCGCCTGAACCATGATTTCGGCCCCTGGCAGACCGTGAAGGAGATGACCCGCACGGAGGCCGGCGAGCGCGTTCGCGTTTGCAGGGATTGCGGCTATGAGCAGCGCGAGGCCATCGAGCCGCAGCCCTGGTTCGAGCGGGGCCGCCGGGGCGAGGACATCCGCGCCATGCAGCAGATCATGAAGCAGCTGGGCTACGACGCGGGCGGCTTTGACGGCATCTACGGCAAAAAGCTGGACACGGCCTTTGCATCCTTCGCCGCGGATAACGAGCTGGTGGCGCAGGACGGCGTCATTCGCCCCGCCGACGTGGACGCGGTGGTGAACGCCTGGCTGGATATCCAGCCCGCCGAGGCATGGAAGGGCGAGGGCAAGAGCAAGAGCAAGGGCAATAGCCCCGTGAACCTTGCGCTGACCGTCACGCCCGCAGACAAGGCCGATGACAGTGGCATGGTGACCTACAGCTGGTCGCTGACCAACCTGGGCAGCGCGCGCTGCACCTTTACGGCGCTGCTGCTGACCTTCGGTGAGAAGCCCGATTTCCAATCGGAGGACATGGTCATGGTGCTCGACGGCGTGGATCTGAGGGCAAACGCGGCCAACAGCGCCTCGGGCAGCTTTACCGTCGACATGGATTGGGGCGAGGGCAACCTGAATTTCGCGGCATTGGCGATTTACGACAAGAACGGGGAAAAGTGGCTGAGCAACACCGTTTCCTTTGAAAACGAGAGCGTCCCCGAGGTCAAAACGGTATCGCCCATCGCCCGCAACGTGGATGTGAGCCGCCTGGCCGACGGCACGTGGCCGGTGGCCTTTGATCCGGGCGACGTCTTTGCCGGCAAGTCGGGCATCTATCTGAACGCCGTGCACGTCTTCACACAGGATCAGTATGACGCCGCGGAGATCGACGCGCTGAAGGTCGGCGACAGCATCTTGGTGGCGGGCGAGACCATAGGGGTTAAGTCCGTTGAAAGGGACAGTGCCGTGACCATAAACGGCGGCCTGGACGGGGATAACGGCGTGGTGCTGTGGATGGACGAGGATACCGGCGCATACCGCGTGGCGGGCTACGACGATCTGGCGACCTACACCGAGCAGGGCGTCACCACGCTGGTGGTCGATGAATCCGCCACGTATACCGACGCCTCCGACCCGAAGAAGATTCCCTTCATCATACGGGGCAAGGACATCGTCGGGGCCATCACCAATTCCGGCGACGGCGCTGATTTTGACCAGTACAATACCACGGCGACCATCGAAAACGGCAAGGTCATCGCCATCAGCCACATCTATACGCCGTGATGGCCCGGGGAGCCCCTCTCCGGCGAAGCCGGACGGATGGGTTCGGCTTTCCGGATTGATAGATCAGGAAAAACACCATAACCGCCAGGCCTGCTGAATCTGCAGCTTGAAATCGATGAATATCCATCCCGTTGCTGCACGATGCGGTCATGCGGTGCTTCCATAGGGCGCAGGGGCTGCAATGCCCCTGCGTTCCGTCGTATTGACGGTAAAGAAGGGGAGAAAAAATGGCCGACTACCGAATTGTTGATTTGAATACCTACTATCGGCGGGGTGTGTTCCGCCACTTCACGGAGGATTGCAAATGCTCGACCTCCATGACGGCGAGGATCGACGTGACCGCGCTGGTCGAGCGCTCGAGAAAAACGGGTACGAAGTTCTATCTGAATTTCCTGTACCTGCTGTCGAAGGTTCTGAATTCGAGGGACGACTATCGGATGGGCTATCTGTGGCAGACCGACCAGCTGATTTGCTATGACGTGATCAATCCCACGCAGTATGTTTTCGACGAGGAGACGGAGACCTGTACGCCGGTGTATACCTGCTATTACGCCGACTACGGGACGTTCTACAGGCATGCGCTGGAAGACCTGGAGCGGGCGAAGGAGACGGGGGGATATGCCCTTGACGCGGCAAACCATCCGAATTGGTTCGATGCCTCCTATATCTCCTGGCTTTCCTACGACGCGCTGAACATCGAGCTTCCCGACGGCTATCCCTATTATATACCAATCGTAAACTGGGGTCGCTACCGCGAGGAGGGCGGCAGGCTGATGATGCCCGTCACCGTTCGGCTGAATCACGCCGTCGCGGACGGGTATCTGGTGGCCAATGTGTATCGACTGCTGGAAAGGGAGATGGCGACGTTCTGCGAGCAGGGGTGTTGAGACAAACCGACACATGAAAGCGGCGGCCGAAAGGCCGCCGCTTTCATTCATCGCGCATCCGCTCGGCGGGATGGGATTTAGAATCACATCTCCATCCACTTCCTGATGTGCTGCTCGCGCTCCTCGGGCGTCTCGCACGCGCCGGAGGTTTGCCCCTTGCTGTGGCGATAGAGTATGGAATCAAGCGGCTCGGGGCGATGGAAAAGGTACCCCTGAGCCAGCTCGCAGCCCACCTCGCGCAGAAACTGTCGCTGGGCCTCGGTCTCCATGCCCTCCACCAGCGTGTGTATGCCCAGCTCCTTGGCGATGTTTATCATCGCCTGTATGATGCGCCGGTTCGCGCCGTTGTGATCGTCCAGGTTTCGCAGCAGCTCCATGTCGAACTTGATCAGGTTGAAGTCGAAGCGGCTGAACATGTTCAGGGAGGAATAGCCGCTGCCAAAGTCATCCAGCCACAGCTTGTAACCCTCGCGCCGCAGCCTTCTGAGCTGCGCGTGGAAGCTCTCCGTGCCCCTGGCCATGTCCTGTTCCGTGATTTCGACGATGAAGTAGCCCTTGTCCGCGTATTTGGCGATGCCGTATTTCTCGTACAGCCGATTGAGCGCTTCGGGAACGTCGATGTAATCGAAATCCTGTCCCGAGAAATTGATGGAAACGGGCAGCAGCAAAAGCCCCGCCTCTACCCGCGTGGGGATGTCCCTGCACACCTGCTCCACCATGTGCAGATCGAGCCGGTAGAGCAGATGGTATTTTTCCAGAACCGGTATGAATTCGCCCGGCGATATGATGCCCCGCACGGGGTCCACCCAGCGGGCCAGCGCCTCCTGCACGGTGGTCTTTCCCGTCTCGAGGCGCATGATCCCCTGATAGTATATTTTGATCCAACCCTCCGACAGGGCGTTGTCAAAGTTCTCTATGATATAGCGCTGGTTCCAGTAGCGCAGATCGTCCTCGTGGGTATAGAAGTGATCCGTCGCATTCAGATCGGTTCCGATTTGCTTGAGGGCGTTCTTTGCGTGGTCGAAGGCGGCGGAAGTGGGCATGTCATTTTCGTAGATGCAGATGCCCACCTGGATGCCGGTGGTATTGCCCAGGGCTTCCCTGCGGATATGCTCGTTGACGGCCCTGATGCGCTCGTCCACGTCCTCCCGGCTGACGAAGGCGTCTATGATGATGAAATGGACCTCCGCCCCGCGCATGATCAGCGCCTCCGGCAGGAAGCGCCTGATTTGCCTGACGATCAGCCGAAGCAGCTCGTCGCCCTGCGCGAAGCCGTACTGATTGTTGTAGTAGTGCATGGAATTGATGTCGGTGTACAAAAGCATCGGCGTTTTGCCCTGCAGGCGCAGGGTTTTGACCCGGTCTTCGGCAAATTCCCGGAAATAGTTCAGGTTCGGCAGGCCGGTCAGCGGATCGGTATAAAAATGATCCCTCTGGAACTGCTTGTAATTCTCATAGAGCTTTTCGGATTCAAGCTGGCATTTCGTCAGGTCCAGGTAGACGATGCTCATCAGCTCCGTGCCGTCCGGCATGGTTTCCCAGTTGCCGACGGAATGTACAAAATGAAAATCGTCGTTTATGCTGAAACGGGCCCGATAGACGATGTCGAAGCTGCCGCGTTTGTTTGTAAAATCGCTGAGCGCACTGGCGACCCTTCCCGCGTCGTCCGGATGCAGAAAGTCATAGGCGTTGCCCTCGCGATGACCGACGAGGCGTTCCCGATCAACCCGAAGCAGGGCGCATAGGCCGTCCGTCACAAGCAGGGGAACCAGGCGCCCGTCTTTCGCGCAGAAAAAGGCGAGCGGCAGCCTGAGCGACTCATAGGCCTTTCTCAGATCATCCGGGAATACATACATGTTCGCCGCCTCCTTATATTACGACCCGGTCGCGGCCCTGAACCTTGCCCGTATAGAGCTTTCGGTCCGCGTGTTCCACAATGACCTTGGTGGGCGACTGAAAGTCATATTCCTCCACGCCGATGGTGATCGTGACGGAGAAATCGACGTCGCCGAAATGCAGAGGCAGCTTTCTGACTGCGCTGTGCAGCTCGTCCATGGCTTCTCCGGCCTGGTCGAGGTTCATGTCGGGCAGGAAGAAGCAGAATTCCTCGCCGCCCCAGCGACATACGCTGTATTTTCCTTCGGCGTGGGACTGGAACAGCCTGGAAAGCGCCTGCAGCGTGTAATCCCCGCAGTTGTGTCCGTAGGTGTCGTTGACCCTTTTGAAGAAATCGATGTCCGCGAGGGCGATGCTGAACGTTGAATCGGGTTTGTCGCGGCGGAATGCATCGATGGTGTCCAGCAGGGTGCGGCGGTTCGGCAGCCCTGTCAGGGCATCGGTTCCCGCCTCCTTGTGAAGGGCCTGATTGTTGAGGGCCAGCTCCCTTTCGCTGGCCTGTACGCTCGAACTGAAGAGAATGCAATCGAGTGTCAGGATCAACAGGGGGACAAGGCTGTTGACGAGATGCAGGGTGTGATTGGCGGTATGATCCAGCGTGTAGAGGGGCGTGTGATTCAATGAATACGCAAAAGCCAGCACGCGCAACGCGATCAATCCCAGGCAGTAGGCGAGCTTGCGCCCGGGCGGCTCATAGATGTTGAAAAAGACCAGTGCCAGTATGGGTACCAGCGTGGTCGGGATTCCGGCGGACCAGCCGAACGTGTGGACAAACCAGCCGAACCACACGCAGATGAGGGCGGAAAGGACGGCGAGATTCAGCCGCGCGCTCATGAAATCGACGCTCAGAAACGCCAAAATCGATCCGCCAAGCACCAATATGGACGGCCATGCCCCTCTTCCGATCTTCAGGACGTACATCGACACGCCAAGCATATAATAAAGCGTGAGTATCGCTTCGCTGATGCGCAGCGCCTTGCGATAGTACGCGGGCATTTTCCTGCCCGATTTGGGTACATCCTGATGTAAAAAGTCAACGAGAAAGCTCATGGCATCGCATCCTTTTCGGTTGGGTGAAGGACGGGCAGGCTTCAAAAAAACGATGGATGTTGTGGGAATCAAACCCACGCAATCCTGCCGTATACGCCAACAATTAACATTATAGCACAAACAGGCCGTTCCCGTCTACACCATTTTCAGATTGAATGCCAAAGAAACGCCGCACAATGGATAAAGCAGCAGACGGCTGAAGGCCGTTCTGCTGCAGTCAGACCGCTGACAAAGGCCGCAAACGCAGAAAATCCTTCCGAAAGAAGAGCGGAAGATTTACGACGGGGTAAACTCCCTTTTTTGCAGGCTCGCCGCCTTGCCTTGCAGCCTTTTTCAGCGGCCTGCAGTCTGTTGACTTTGTCAACATCCTGACAGCAGCAAACGGCTGAAGGACGTTCTGCTGCTGTACCGTTCGATTATGCGGCGTTTCCTTAATTCCCCGGCTCGCCATCAGGGGAAGCCGGCTCGCGGAGCCAATTCAAGGGGCCCCGGACAAATGCCTTTTGGCATCATTCATCCTCCTGCGCAAGCAGCTCCGGATGATCCATGCGCTTGATTTCCTCGGCGCGCTGTATGATCTTTTCCTTCCAATCGTCGTCCTGGGCGTCGAGCTGGTAGGTGCGAAAGCCGTACTGCCGACCAGAGGCGCAGATGACCGATTCGTCGTCAACGTGCAGCGAGATCTTGTAATGGTTCGGCATCTTCTGGGGCAGCCTGTAGCTGCGGTTGCCCTGAACCTCCTTCAGATGGCGCGTGGCGTTGACGATGCCGTCGAAGTGGACGCCGTATAGCCTGAAAAGGGTCTTGATGTAGCGCTCGGATCGAAAGGAGGATGTGTAGATCCAAACCTCATAGCCCATCTTTTGCAGCCCGTTGATGAGCTCCGGCGTGCCCAGCCGAAGCCGCTCCCTGAACAGGTTGTTCAGGGGAAATACCGGCGGGGGCTCGGTCTTGTGGGTTTCGGGCGATACGAAGAGCACCTCGTCCAGGTCGAAGGAGACGCGCATCCTCCCGGCGCTATGCTTGTCTTTCATCTTTCTCGATCCTCTTGACAATGTCCACGATCTGCTGCGTCCAGTCCGATACGCCGTCCAGGCTGTACTCGTCGAACTGCTTGGAATTGCGGGACGTGCGCAAGAGCGCGTCGTTGTCGATGTGAAGCGTCGTCAGGTATTTGCTCGCCATCATGTCGTCGATCTTCTTCTTCATGCTGCCGCCGGCCTTCGTCTTTCTGGAAAGGCCGGTGATGACGCCGGCGACCCTGGCGTGATAAAACCGAAAATACGACCGGATGTGTTCAAAGGAATAGTAGTTGTTGGTGTAGACCCACACGTCGTATCCGTTCGCCGAAAGGAAGTTGAACAGGGCGGGGATGCCGCGCCGCAGGGGTTCCTTGTACAGCTTGTTGAAGGGGAAGGGCAGCGGCTTTTCGGCGGCCATGCCGCTGTCGGACAGGAACACGACCTCGTCCAGGTCGAGGGTGGCCCGCTTGGTATTGCCGGTGCGGGACAGGCTCTTTTTTACGTCGGCCTCCTGCGTCAGGTTGAGGATTTTTACCGGCATTTTTTTGTAGCCGAGCCTCATGGCTGCCGCCCACCGGTGATGGCCGTTGAGGATCATGTAGCCGTCCGGGTAAATCCTTTCGATCTGCACGGGCTCCTCGCAGAATTCGTTGCCGACTTTTTCGGCATTGCGAAAGGCCTCCATGTACTCCGAGATGATCCGGTTGCTCGGCCCGATCTTGGGTATGCAGAATTCGTCATCGGGGTTGGGATGCATCTTCGTCAGGGGGCAGCGCCTGACCAGCAGGCGTCTGAGCAGCGAAGAGCGCAGCGGAAAATACACGTCCTTGTATTTCTTGACTTCATCGGCGACATACTGTTCAAATTGCGTGGGGCTT
Source organism: uncultured Eubacteriales bacterium (assembly GCA_902778995.1). Lineage (GTDB taxonomy): Bacteria > Bacillota > Clostridia > Christensenellales > Aristaeellaceae > UBA2862. Next base: position 49,157 of record CACYZW010000019.1, on the reverse strand, counting down.
GCCATACGTATCACACCTGCTTTGCGGATTGGAATAGAGGCCGGTCGGGAAGCGTGCGGTTGCCTGTGTACAGGAAACGACGCATAATCGCGCCGCGTAGCAGCGCCATGGGCACTGTGCGATGTTTCCATAGCGATTATACCATTTATTATAAGACGATACAACCCCTGTCATTCATTCCGGGGGAACAAAAGGCGCGAAAAAACGTCTAAGAATAAAAAAATGCCAGGGAGGATTTGACCATGAAAAAAATAGCTTTTATACTGATTGCGATATCCCTGCTTCTGACCGCAGCGTGTCTGGCGGAGCGCGGGAGCGAATTGTCCCCTGAAGCCCCGGCGGTATCGGTCCCCGAAGCCGATGAGATCAGGGCGCTGTTCTTTGAACCGGTGGCGCAGTGGGAGGAGGGCACTGCGGGGTGCTCCCTGAAGCAGGCGTCGGCAGCGGCGGGATTGCTGCGCTTTGTGGAAGCATACCGGCTCTGGGAAAGCGACGTGCCTGCCCTGCGCGCGAACATGCTGTCCGCCTGGGAAGCCCTGGACGCCGACGCGCAGGGGCGCTTTGACGGGAATATCCCCGGCTTTGCCGCGCTCATCGACGAGGCCTTTTCAGACTACGCCTCGGTGGCGGGACAGTTCGAGGACGCCGGGGCGGAGGACATGGCCGATTTGAGCGCTGACCCGGATATCCGCGAAGGCTGGCGGATACTGCTCGACAATTTCCATACAATGGGAAATTCGGATGAATGAATGCGATGGAAGGCGGTGAAGGAGGAAGCGGTCAAAGCGGTGTGACGCGCCCTTAAAGCCGCTGAAATGGATTGACGCTGTTGACGGCGATGTGGTATAATCGTCTCTGTGATACATAGGGTGCGGCTCAGGCGACGGCTCAGGGTTTCCGTTGTCAATGGGGGGGGCGGCGGCATGTACGCCGGCCCCTCGGGCATTTTCCGGCGCAAGCATCGCATGCTCCATCACGGCAGGACATTACAAGGGCAGGAGGCGAAGCGGCCTTGAAATACCTCGAAGCCATCAGGCGCTTTCCCGGCGACGTGGGCTTTTACTATCGCGTACTGGGGGAGGATCGGGTGTGGACCCACAACCCGGATCTGCCCCTGATCGCGGCCAGCGTCATCAAGCTGCCCGTCATGGTAACCGCCTTTCGGGACAGCCTTGAGGGAGCGCTCGACCTGAATGAAGCGATCGTCGTGAAGCCGGAGGAGAAGATGCCCTCCTGCGGCGCACTGACGTACTTGCACGACGGCCTGCAGGTGACGCTGCTGGACCTGATCACGTTGATGATCATCGTCAGCGACAACACAGCTGCCAACATGCTGATCGACCGCCTGACCCCGGCGCATGTGAACCGCACGATGGAGGCGCTGGGCATCCCCGGCGTGGCTCTGCGGCGCAGGCTGTTCGATATGGCGATGTCCAGGCGCGGCATACAGAATACCGTCACGGCCAGGGGCATCGGCATGCTGTTGGAGCGCATGGCGACGGGAACGCTGCTGGGCGGGGAGACGGACAGGCGCATGGTCGATATACTGTTGAACCAGCAGCTGAACGGCAAGCTGCCCTTCTTCCTGCACAGCCAGAATATACGTTGCGCCCACAAGACCGGCGAGGACGATAACATCACCCATGACGCGGGCATCGTCTACGCTGAAAAGCCCTTCGTCATCTGCATGCTTTCCAACAATGTGGAGGTGCCGGCCTTCGAGCGGCTCATACAGGATACGGCGAAGGCCTGCGCGTTTGGCGGGTGGGAGGAGTGATTATCCATGACAGATGAACTGGCCCGGTCCCGCTGCTGGATGGAGATCGACCTGGACGGCGTCGCGTGGAACTATCGCTCGGCGCAGGCGATTTGCGGCGGGGGCGTACAGATCATTCCCGTGTTGAAGGCAAACGCCTACGGCCTCGGCGCGGCGGCGCTCTCCCGGACGCTCTGCGACCTGGGCGCGCGGCTGTTTGCCGTGGCGGAGCCGAACGAGGCGATGGAGGTCATCCGGGCCTGCGGCGGCGACGTATTGGTGCTGGGCATGATCGCGCCGCCGCAGATGGAGGAAGCCGTCCGCGCGGGCATGATCGCCACTGTATACGACATCGAACAGGCGCGGCTGCTGAACGCCGCGGCGGAGCGCGTCGGCAGGGATGCCCGGGCACACGTCAAGCTGGACACCGGCCTGCACCGGCTGGGCTTCGACCCCGGGGACATGGACGGCATCCTTGCGGCGTTCGCGCTGCCCCACGTGCGGGTGGAGGGCCTGTTCACCCACCTGGCGCTGCGGGACGCCGAGGCGGACGCGGCGCAGATCGAACGCTTCAAGCGGGTTGCGGATGCGACAAGGCGCGCGGGCAGGGATTGCGGCCTGCTGCACGCCTGCGACAGTATCGGCATGGTGCGCCATCCACAGTGGCATTTCGACGCGGTGCGCGCGGGGGCGTGGCTCTTCGGCGTGGTTCCCAACCGGTATCCCAACGCGAACGGGGAATGCCGCCCATGCGTTCGCCTCATGACCCGGGTGGTTCAGGTGCGCTCTGTGGCCCAGGGGGAATACCTGGGCTACGACGAGACCCATCCGCTTCGGCGCGACAGCGTCATCGCCACGCTGTCCGCCGGCTTCGCGGACGGCTATCCCCGGGTGAACAGCGTCGGGGAGGTCTGTATACGCGGCCGGCGCGCGCCCGTGGCGGGGCTGACGTGCATGGACCAGATGACCGTGGACGTGACGGACATCCCCGGGGTTCGCCCCGGAGATGCGGTGACGCTGCTGGGGGACGGCATCTCCCTGAAGCAGTACTGCGCCTGGACGGGCGTCCACCACAACGAGGCCCTTTGTCGCATCGGCCGCCGCGTGCCCCGCGTATATGTTCGGGGCGAAATGCCCGCGTCCGTGTGAGACGGTGGCAAGGCAGGGCATTTGCAGGCGGCGGACGGCTGAAATTCAGCCGTCGATGCGCCGTGTACGGCGTTTCCTTAAGGAAATACCGCATAATCGAGTCGTGCAGTAACGAGATGAATTTTAGTCGATTGCAAACTTCGAAGGCTTGCTGGCGGCAAGTCAAGAAATCAGCAGGCAGCAGGCGGCTGAAATTCAGCCGTTAATGCGCCATGAGCATTGTGCGGTATTTCCTTAATCGAGCGGCCATCCTGTCGCAGACCGGACAGTCGCCGATATATATCATTCTTGATTGAGCAGGTGAAAGAGGAAGATGAACATGCTGAAACCCAAGCCGCTGCGCAGGGGAGATACCATCGGGCTGGTGGGCATATCCGGCGCGCTGCACGAGCCGGAGACCCGCTTTGAAAAGATGCTGGCGTCCATTTACGCGCTGGGCTACAAGGTCGTCATTGCCGACAGCTGTCGGGAGGAGTACGGCTATCTCTCCGGTACGGACGTATCGCGGGCGCGGGGCCTGAACCAGATGTTCCGGGACGACCGGGTGGACGCGGTGGTCTGCATGCGCGGGGGCTATGGCGTGGCGCGGATGCTGGATTATGTGGATTTCGACGTGATTCGCGCCAATCCGAAGATCGTTCTCGGCTATTCGGACATCACGGCGCTGCACACGGCCATACACCAGAAGGTGGGAATGGTGACCATCCACGGCCCGATGCCGGACAGGGCGTGGATGGAGTTCAACGATTTCAACCGTGAAAGCATGCTGCGCGCGCTGACCAGCACCGAGCCGCTGGGCCGGCTGGAAAACCCACCGGACATTGAGCCCCAGTGCATCGTCCCCGGACGCTGCGAGGGACAGCTGGTGGGCGGCAACCTGACGCTGATCGCCTCCGCCTGCGGCACGCCCTACGCGCTGAACGCCGAGGGCAAGGTGCTGCTGCTGGAGGACGTGGACGAATACATCTACCGGCTGGATTCCATGCTGACCCAGATCCGCCTGGCCGGGCTGTTTGACCAGTGCGTCGGCGTGGTGCTGGGCGGCTTTACCAACTGCATCGAGGAGTACGAGCGCTACGCGCTGCACCTGGAGGACATCATAAGGGACATCATCGTGCCCGCCGGGAAGCCCGTGCTGGCGAATATGTCCATCGGGCATACGGAGTACAAGATCACGGTGCCGCTGGGCGTGCGCTGTGCCGTTGATGCCGAGGCGGGTACGCTGACCATGCTCGAGGCGGCGCTGGAGGAATGATTAAAGACATGGCAGCGGCCTGCAGCCTGTTGACTTTGTCAACATCCTGTGCAGCGGTGGCGTTCACGCCACCGCTGCCATGCTTTATGCTTCAAGCATGCCCATGCGGTCCAGCACCAGCGCCGTCTGGAGGGCCGCGCCGATGGGCAGGCAGCGCTCATCCGGCGAGAATGCCCGGTTGTGCAGCGGCGGGGCGGGCACATCGGCGGCGCAGCCGAGATGCCAGAACGCCCCGGCCGCCTTCGCCACGAAATAGGAAAAATCCTCGCCGCCCATGCTGGGCGATTCCCTGACGAGGGCGTTCTCCGACCCCAGCAGCATCCCGCCGAGGCGAAGGACCCGCGCCGCCTCGGTGGGCGTGTTCATCAGGGCGATGTAGCCGGAGACGAATTCAAGGCGGATTCGCGCGCCGAAGGACGCGGCGACGCCGTCGCAGATGGCGCGTATGCGCGCCTTGAGGTGCTCGCGCAGCCCGGGATCGGCGGTGCGAAGGGTGCCGCGAATATCCACCCGGTCGCAGATGACGTTCTGCGCTTCGCCGCCGTGAATCGTACCGAGGGAGAGCACCGCGGATTTCAGCGGCGACGCGCTCCTGGAGACGACGGTTTGCAGCGCCGTGATCAGCTGCGCGGCGCAGACGATGGCGTCCACGGCCTGTTCGGGCCGCGCCGCATGGCCGGAAACGCCCTCCACCGCGATGCGCAGCTCGTCGGTGGAGCCGTTGAGGCAGCCGGGGCGGGTGTCGATCTGACCGACGCGCAGGTAGGGCTGCACGTGCAGGCCGTAGACGGCGTCCACGCCCTCCATGACGCCTGCGGCGACCATGGGCTCCGCGCCGCCCACCGTTTCCTCAGCGGGCTGGAACAGCAGCTGCACGCTGCCGCGCAGGCGGTCTTTTTTTGCGCTGAGCATCCTTGCCGCCGCGAGCTGTATGGTCATGTGCATGTCGTGGCCGCAGGCGTGCATCCAGCCCTCGTGCTCCGAGCGGAAGGGGCAGCCCTCCGGCTCCGTGACGGGCAGAGCGTCCATATCGGCCCGGAGCGCCACCGTCGGGCCGGGGAGCGCGCCGTCGATGCGCCCCACGATCCAGGTGCGCCCGGTTTCGCAGGGAATGTCCAGCGCCTTGAGCTTTTCAAGGAGATATGCCTGGGTTTTGAACTCACAAAAACCGCCCTCGGGGATGCGGTGCAGCGCGCGCCGGTTTTCAACCATCCAGGGGGCGATTTGCTTTGCTTCGGCGTAGAGATCGTCCAGTTTCATGGAGCATCGTCCTTTTCATTTCAAATGACAGGCCAGGTAATGCCCGGGGGATACCTCTCGCATCCCGGGCAGCGCTTCCCTGCAAACCGGCATGCAATGGCGGCAGCGGGAGGCGAAGGGACAGCCGGGGGGCGGGTCGATGGGCTGGGGCACGTCGCCCTGCAGCACGATGCGCCGTGACTGCGCGGCGAGGTCCGGGTCGGCGATGGGCACTGCGGACATCAGCGCCTGGGTATAGGGGTGAAGCATGTTGGAATACAGCTCCTCCACCTCCGCGAGCTCCACCATGTGCCCAAGGTACATCACGCCCACGCGGTGGGAGATGTGGCGCACCATGGAAAGGTCGTGGCTGACGAACAGATAGGTCATGCCCATCTGCTGCTGCAGCTCCTCCAGCATGTTGATGACCTGGGCCTGTATGGACACGTCCAGCGCGGAGATCGGCTCGTCGCAGACCACGAATTCCGGGTGCATGGCCAGCGCCCGGGCGATGCCGATGCGCTGGCGCTGGCCGCCTGAAAATTCGTGGGGGTAGCGGTTCAGGTGATCCTTTTTCAAACCGACCTGCTCCACGAGCTCTGCGACCCTGGCGTCAATGGCGTCCTGGGGCGCCTGCTGCAGCTTCATCGGCTCGGCGATGATGCTGGACACGGTCATGCGGGGGTTCAGCGAGGCGTAGGGATCCTGAAAGATCATCTGCATCCTGCGCCGGTAGGGCTGCACTTCCTTTTCATCCAGCGGCGCGATGTCCGTGCCCTGATAGATGATCTGGCCGTCCGTGGGCTTGTAGAGGCGCACCAGCGCGCGGCCGACGGTGGTCTTGCCGCAGCCGGATTCGCCCACCAGCCCGAAGGTCTCGCCGGGGTACAGGTCGAAGCTGACGCCGTCCACGGCCTTGAGCTGCCTGCGCTTGCCGAACAGGTTGTTGCCGACGGGGAAATACATCCTGAGGGAGCGGACTTCAATCATCGGTGACGGCATGATCAAACCTCCCTCTCGATCTTCGGCGCGTTGGGGTGCAGCAGGTGGCAGGAAACGCTGTGGGTGTCGCTCAGGGCCGTGACCGGGGGCATGTACGCCCTGCAAACGGGCATGCAGTAGCGGCAACGGGGCGAAAACGGACAGCCGGCGGGGGGCTGGAGCATGTCCGGCGGGGTGCCCTTGATGGGGATCAGCTTTTCGCCGCGCTTTTGCTGCACCTTGGGTATGGAGTTCAACAGGCCCCAGGTGTAGGGATGCCTCGCGCCGTAGAAGATTTCCCGCACGTCGCCCTGCTCGCAGATGATGCCGCCGTACATGACCAGTATGCGGGAACACATGCTGGCGATGACGCCCATGTCATGGGTAATCATGATGATGGAGGCCCGGCTCTCCCGCTTGAGGTTTTGCAGCAGGTCCAGTATCTGGGCCTGAATCGTCACGTCCAGGGCGGTGGTGGGCTCGTCGGCGACGATCATCTTGGGCTCGCAGGCGATGGCTATGGCGATCATGACCCGCTGACGCAGACCGCCGGATAGCTCGTGGGGATATTGCTTCAGGCGCGCCTCGGGGTTGGGGATTTCCACCTGCCTGAGCAGCTCCAGCGTCCGCGCCCGTGCGCTCCTCTTGTCCATGTGCAGGTGGTTCTTTAACGGCTCCGTCAACTGGCTTTCCACGGTGAACAGCGGGTTCAGGCTGGTCATGGGGTCCTGGAAGATCATGCCGATCTCGCTGCCGTGCAGGGCCCGCAGCGCCTTTTGGTTGAGCCGGGTGATCTCCCTGCCGTCGAACAGTATGGAATCGGCGGAGATGTTCGCGTAATCCGGCAACAGGCCGGTCACCGACAGCATGGTCACGCTCTTGCCGGAACCAGATTCGCCCACGATGCCCACCGATTCCCCTTCGTCCACGTGAAAGGAGACGCCGCGCACGGCCCGGACGGTGCCTACGCCGATCTGAAAGGACGTATTCAGGTTTTTGACTTCCAACAGGCTCATCGGCGCACCCCCTCACTTCTTAAGGCGTGGGTCCAGCGCGTCGCGCAGGCCGTCGCCGATAAAGTTGAACGAAAACATGGTGATGCAGATGGCGATGACGGGGAACAGCATCAGATGGGGGTACATCTGCATGACCGGTATGGCGGCGTTGGCCAGCGAACCCCAGGAGGCCTTCGGGGCCTGTATGCCGATGCCCAGGAAGGAGAGGAACGCCTCGGAGAAGATCGCGCCGGGGATCAGAAACGCGGTGGACACGATGATGGGGCCCATGGCGTTGGGGATCAGGTGGTGGATGAGCAGATGCCAGGTGCTCGCGCCGGCCAGCCTGCTCGCCAGCACGTATTCCGAATGCTTCAGGTGCATGACCTCGCTGCGCACCACGCGGGCCGTGCCGATCCAGCTGGTGAAGCACAGCGCCAGGATCACCGAGCCCATGTTGGAGCCGAAGATCAGCATGATGAGCACGATGTACAGCAGGCTGGGCAGGCTGGAGAGGATGTCCACGATGCGCATCAGCAGCATGTCCACCCTGCCGCTCAGATAGCCCGCCAGGCCCCCGTAGACCACGCCGATGGCGAAGTTGATCGCCGCGGCCACAAAGCCGATGGTCAATGATATGCGCGCGCCGTACATGATGCGTATGAACTGGTCGCGCCCGAGCTGGTCGGTGCCGCAGGGGTGCTGCAGGCTCGGCCCGGCGTTCATGTTCATGTAGTCGGAGGCGTCGTAGGTATAGGGAGAGACCATGGGCATGACGATGCAAAGCACGGTCATCAGCACGATGACCACCATGCCGGCCACCGCCAGCCTGTCCCGGCGGAACCGCTGCCACACGTCGTGCCAGTAGGTGGTGCTGGGGCGGGGAATGTCCTCGGCGTGGCTGTCGTCGGCGCCGATGACGAACATCTCCCTGGGCAGGGACGCATAGGCGTCGTTATCCAATATCCGCGTGTCCACCGGTCGCTTCCTCCTTTTATTCGTTCGCCAGCTTCACGCGGGGATCCACGATGGCCAGCAGTATATCGCTGACGAGGTTGCAGATGACCACGAACAGGCCGAAGAAGATCACGATGCCCATGATCATGGTGTAATCCCGGTCGGAGATGCTGCGCACGAAATAATAGCCCAGGCCGGGGATGGCGAAGCGGCTTTCCACGATGAACGATCCAGTGAGCAGCCCTGCCACCAGCGGGCCCAGATAGGTGATGATGGGGGTGAGGGCGTTTTTCAGCGCGTGCTTGGCCACCACCATCAGTTCGCTGACGCCCTTGGCCCGTGCCGTGCGGATGTAATCCTGCTCCAGCGCTTCGAGCATCGAAGAGCGCGTCTGCCGGGCGATGTAGGCGATGGGGTTGAAGGAAAGGCAGACGACCGGCAGGACGTAACAGGCCCAGCTGTCCAGCCCGTAGGTGGGCAGCCAGTTCAGCTTGGCTGAGAACAGGTAGCTCAGCAGCAGCGACAGCACGAACACCGGCACCGATATGCCGATCGTCGCCAGCGCCAAAGTCGCAAGGTCGGCGGCCTTTCCCCGGTGCAGCGCAGCGATGAGACCCATCGGTATGCCGATGAGCAGCGAGAACACCACCGCCAGCGCGCCCAGACGGGCGGAATAGGGGAAGTGGCCGGTGATCTTTTCCTTTACCGTGCCCACCGTCTTGTAGCTGATGCCCAGGTCGCCGTGGAGCAGGTTGTTCCAATAGGTCAGGTACTGCTTCCACACCGGCTGGTCCAGGCCGTAGCTGGCCGCGATGCGCTGCAATATCTCCGGGGGCACGTTCTTTTCCTCGGAGGGACTGAAGGGACCGCCGGGCATGGCGTGCATCATGAAGAAGGCCACGGTGATCAGCACGACCATCGTCAGCACGCCTGCCAGCAGTCGCTTGAGGATATACTTCAGCATGGAATCACTCCCATACATTATTCATGTGAGATTATACATTCCATTTTACACCCATGCGCGGGACAAATGCAATGAAAAATGAATGGGATGTCATATTTAACATAATATAAACAGTCAAAGGCGGGTTATATGATGGAACGCCCGCCGTTGACATTCATATGCGTTGTATTTTCCTTCTTGACAGGATGAATGCCGATGTATTAATATAAGTGTACCGCTGTCAGTACGTCTGACGGAGAATCGATGAAGGAGGAACCTGCAATGAAGAAACTCTTCTCAATGCTTTTGATCCTGGCGCTGGCGCTGAGCGCGCTGGCCGTCCCCGCGCTGGCGGAGGGCAACATGGTCGTCACGGCGATTTCGGACGATCCCCAGCAGATGGATCCGACGCTGAACTCCTACTCCCGCTCCTCCCAGGTGCTGCAGAACCTGTTCAAGGGCCTGTACAAGCTGGACGCCGACGGCGTGACCATGGTGCCCGCCATCGCGGAGGGCGTTGAGATTTCCGACGACCAGCTGACCTATACCTTCACCCTTCGCGACGGCCTGAAGTGGTCCGACGGCTCCGACCTGACGGCCTACGACTTTGAGTATTCCTGGCTGCGCGTACTCGATCCCAACGTGCTGAGCAAGGCCGCCAGCGACATGTGGATCGTGAAGAACGGCGAGAAGTTCTTCAACGGGGAATGCACCGCGGAGGAAGTGGGCATCAAGGCCACCGACGCGCGCACCTTCGTGGTCGAGCTGGAGAACGTCACGCCCTGGTTCCTGATGCTGACCTCCACCACGTCCTTCCTGCCGGTCTGCAAGGCCGCCGTGGAGGCCGACGAGAAATGGGCTTGGAGCCCCGAGACATACGTCTGCAACGGGCCGTTCATGCTCCAGGAGTACGCCTCGCTGGACAAGATCGTGATGGTCAAGAACCCCAATTACTACAACGCCGACGAAGTCAAGCTGGACGGCGTGCAGTATTCCATCATCCCGGAGACGGCCACCGAGCTGCTGGCCTACAAGAACGGCGACATCAACGTCTCCATCAACCTGGATCAGCAGGGCATCACCGACTACGCCGGCACCGGGGAGCTCACCCAGCTGCCCCGCATCGGCGTTCAGTACTGCGACTTCAACACCAAGCTGCCCGAGTTCTCCGACAAGAAGGTGCGCCAGGCCTTCGCCATGGCCATCAACCGCGCGGTGCTGCTGCAGGCCATGGGTTCGGTTGAGAAGCCCGTCTTCGGCTTTGTCCCCTATGCCCAGCCGTCCCTGACCGACCCCTCCAAGAGCTACCGCGACATCGCCGGCGACATGTTCGCCGAGGACGTGGAGGCCGCCAAGGCGCTGATGGCCGAGGCTGGCTATCCGAACGGCGAGGGCTTCCCCACCATCGTCATCAAGGTCCAGAACAACACCCAGCAGGGCATACTGGCTCAGGTGCTGGGCGACATGTGGAAGACCAACCTGGGCGTGAACTACGAGATCCAGAGCCGCGAGTCCTCCGTGTACTGGGACGAGCTGGACGCGGGCGATTTCTCCGTGGATCGCAACGGCTACACCTGCGACTACGCCGATCCCTCGGCCAACCTGAAGATCTGGATCACCGGCTCCAACGCCTATGAGAACGGCTGGGACGATCCGGTCTACGACGAGATGTTCAACAAGACCCTGGCCATGACCGATCCCGCTGAGCGCGAGGCCGCCCTGATCGAGGCGGAGAAGTATCTGGTGGACCAGATGCCCGGCATGCCGATCATGTCGATGGAGACCCAGTTCCTGGTCAAGCCCGAAATCAAGGGCGTGATCGCCAACCCCATCGGCCACGTGAACTTTGAGTACGCCTCCATCGGCTGATTTCATTATCAGCCGGGGCGTATAAACGAGGGGCTGTCTCAAAACGGATCATCCCGTTTTGAGACAGCCCCTTTGTCGTATCCGCCGTCATCCCAACTGTCCGGACAATCGCTCCAGTACATCCGCGATGGCCTGGGATGTGGGGGGACAGCCCGCCACGCACTGGCGCGCGCCCTTGCAGCACCTTCCGATGCCCAGCCCGTCAAAGGCCCTGCCCTGCCAGCCCTGGCCGATGCATATGTCCAGTTCGCCGCCCAGCCCGGTGGCGTACAGCGCCCGCACCAGGTTGGCAAAGCAGGCGGAACAGGCCCGATCCTGCCGGACATTCCGGGTCAGCCGCGCCACCTTGCCAGAGGGCTTCGGATAGGCCTTCATGTCGCTGGGGGCGTTCAGGTTGATGATGTCGCTTTCCGCAAAGGCCGCGCTGCCCGCGCCGTATCGCTCCGCCAGTGCGATATAGGGCACGTCGCTCAGGCGCAGGCCCATCAGGCACGCGGCATAGGCGTCGATCTGCACGGCGTCCGTCCCCAAAAACATGCGGTTGGTCTCCACGGGCGTGCCGCCCTCCTCGAAGCTCAGATCGCCGCAGATGCTGTCCACGACGATCAGCCCCGGCTTGAGCGCCGCCGCAAGGGCGGCGATGGGCTTCGTCAGCCCCATGCTGTGAAAGTGCCGCTTCTCCCGATCCGGCAGGCAGCCCTTGAGATTTTTCAGCGCGCAGGTCATGACCGTCTGGCAGTGCCCCTTCAATACGGGCAGATCCACCAACAATCCCGCGTCCAGCGCCCGGCAACAGACGTCGATGGGCCCGACGGGCGTGTTTACCGGGCGCGTGTCGTCCTTTTTCAGATCGAAAAAGGGCACGCCGTAGCGCTTGCAGACGGCCTCATAGCCCGCGCGGCGCATGGCCCGGTCGGTTTTGTCGCCCACCCAGCTGCCCTCGATGATGCTGATGTCCTTCACGCCGTGATCGCGGAAGTATTCCACGGCCCCCGACAGCACGCCTGCATGGGTCGTCGCGCCGTTCTCCGGCGCGTCTGCGATGACCAGGTTCGGCTTCAGCGCGACGCTGCTGCCCGGGGGGACCCGGTGGACGGCGTTTGACGCCTCCAGCAATCGAAGCGTCATGTCATGGGCGTCGTCGCCATAGATCTGATAGATGCTCCCCATCGCTCATTCTCCTTTGAACGCAATGCCAGTGATGCGGTAGTGAACCCAGTTTAACACGGCGGGTGCCGGTTTGCAATATGCAGTATATAATTATTATACGCGTTTATACGCGGCGCCTGGACAGCGCCATGACCCTTGCGTAGCTCAGTGCGGCGAGGGCGGAGGCGACGAGCGTAAGGATGATCGTCACCACCCGTGAATCCATGCGCATGCCGAGAAAGACCACCAGCACGGCAAGCCCCATCACCGCGAACAGGTTGGGCAGCATGTAGACGGCGACCGCCGCGCCCTGCTTGATGACCTCGATTTCATTTTCCCAGTCGAGCCGCATGTGCCGGATGCCGCAAACGCAGCCCCAGGCCGTCGAGAACGCGCACAGCGCCAGGCCCAGCAGCAGGTACAGCGCCGTGTCCAGCGCGGGGGCCCTGGCGGAGACGCAGAGGCACAGGGTCGAAAAAACCATAAACGGAACCGTCAGGGCCATGTTGAAGAGCATCTTGCCCTGGAAGACGGTCTTTTTTTCTATCGGCAGGCTCTGGAGGATCCAGTAGTTTTTGCCCTCCAGCGACGGGGAAAACGCCGTCGTCGCCACCATGCCGATGAAGAAATAGACGACAAGCGGTATCGCGGGCCGGAGTATGGCGGGATCGACCGGCGCGCCGCGCACGATCGTTTCAACGATGCGGTCGAAGCCTATGACCAGCGTGACGACGCTCAGCAGGGCCGCCAGCAGCATGCCCATCGCGCCGTTGACCATGTACGGGGTGGAGCCGATCATTCGCCTGAATTCCTTGTGGGCGATCGCCAGGACCGCGCTCCTGGGCTTTTGCGCGGTCAGCCGGAAGCGCCTCGCGGCGGCGTGGGATTTCAGCGCGGAGTTGATGTTCCTGTAGGATCGGCCCACGACGGCGAACACCGCGGCAAAGAGCAGCGCGGTCACGCCGGTCAGGCGCAGGATGCCCGGCAGGCTGCGCCTGAGGATCGCCTCCGCGAACCATCCGGCGGGCGGATAGAGCCTTGCGGCGTTTCCGGTCATCCCGGAAATCGACACGAGGGTCGACTGCACCCTGTCGTTGGCAAGCACATCCTCCAAAAAGAAGCGGAGGGAGAAGCACAGTATGACGAAGGCGAAGGTGAGCGCCGTCTGGACGATGTTGCTCCGCCTGAAGCCCGCGCTGAGCCTTGCCACCAGGAAGCCCAGAAACGCCGCGGCCAGCATCGGGATTCCGGGGAGGAAGAGGGAAAGGACGAGCCACAGGGGGTACACGGCAAAGCCGGGGCGGGCATACCAGCCGTAGCCGATCATCGTGGCGACGGAGATGCTCATGTACCACGGCAGGCTCCTGACGTACATGTACAGGAATTTGCACGCCGCCACCGTCCTCGTCTCAAAGGGCAGGGCCATCAGCATGTCGTATTCCCGGAAATTGAAAAGATAACCGTTGGTCTTGAAAAACGTGAACACGAAGGCCAGCAGGCTGACCGTCAGCGCGCACATGCCCGGCGCGGCGTCGATGAGCCCAAAGGTCCCGAAGCCGATGCAGATCAGGACGCTGAAGGCCATGAGCAACGCGTACACAATCGCGGTTCCCGTGATGCTCCAGGCGATTCGCCGCTTCTTCTTTTTGTCCCGGGTATGGCTGTAGACGTTGCGCTGGCTCGTGGACAGCAGCAGCGTTTTCAAGAGAATGATGCCGTTATTCATGGCTGTCCGCCTCCAAAAACGCCTCCTCCAGCGAGTGGCCCTCTGTGAGCGCCTCGATGGTTCCCGAGGCGATGATCCTGCCGCGCTTGATGATGGCGACCTTGTTGCACAGCTTTTCCGCCACGTCCAGCACGTGGGTCGAGAAGAAGACCGCCGCCCCTCGCCCGCACATGTCGCGCATGACCGCCTTCAATGTGAAGGCGGCCTTGGGGTCGAGCCCCACGAAGGGTTCGTCCAGCACCAGCAGCTTCGGGTCGTGAATCAGCGCCGAAAGGATGGCCACCTTCTGCTTCATGCCGTGGGAGTAGGCGCCGATGAGGTCGCCCAGGTCGTTCGTGATCTCGAACATGTCGGCATACTTTCGTATACGTTCCTCCCGCTCCGCCGCGCCGATGCCGAAGACATCCGCCACAAAATTCAGATACTGCAGGCCGGTCAGGTTTTCATAGAGGTCCGGATTGTCCGGGATGTACGCCGTGACGCGCTTGCACGCCATGGGCTCGTCCCTGACGGAATGGCCGTCTATGGCGATCTCGCCCTCCGTGAAGTCGAGCACGCCCACCACCGCGCGGATGGTCGTGGATTTGCCCGCGCCGTTGTGACCGATGAAGCCGAAGATGTCCCCGCCCATGACGCTGAGCGACAGTTTGTCCACGGCCATTTTATCCGTCCCGTAGGACTTTGAAAAGTTCCTTATTTCAAGAATCGCATTTGAATTCATTTTTCCGATACGCCCTTTCATGGAAGAATGCCGTCACCCGGATCCCGGGCAGGGACTGTGGCGCGCCGCCGTCCCTTCGCGACGTCTATAGCATACAACAGCGGCTGAACCTTTACAACAGAAAACGGGCAAATCGTCGCAAAAGCCGCCCAAACTGTCGCCGCATGCGTCCGTTGCCCGCGCATAGCCGTTCGCAAAGGGCGCATAATATTGCCGAGGTGGTGTTTCTGTATGCTGAAGAAAATGCTGATCGCGGCCCTGATCGCCGCGTCGCTGGCGGTGACGATGGCCGGGTGCATGCAAGGCCGCGACCCGTCGGTCAACTGGCGGCTGAGCGATTCAAGGGCCAATCTGCCGCCGCTGCCGAGCGCGCTGTCCATCGGCAAAAACGGCGTGCCCACGCTGAACGTCTACGATGTCGCCGCGAAGAAATCCTCCGGGATGGACATCGAGCGCTATGTGGCGGGCGTCGTGGCGGGTGAAATGAAGAATGACTGGCCCGTGGAGGCGCTGAAGGCCCAGGCGATACTGGCGCGGACCTTCGTGCTGAAATTCTGCCAGGACAAGAAATCGAAATACGGAGGCGCGGACATTTCCACGGACGTGGCTGAGGCGCAGGCCTACGCGCCGGACAGCGTGAACCAACGGGTGCGGCAGGCTGTGGACGAGACCCGGGGCATGGCGCTTGCCTGGAAGGGGGCGTACCCCAACGCCTGGTTCCATTCCCATTCCGGCGGCATGACCGAGCTGCCCTCCGTGGCGCTGGAGTACAAGGGCGGCGACCCGGAATATTTAAAGCCTGCGGCTTCCGAGGAATCGGAAAGGGCGCCCACTTCCGTGAAAAAATGGACGACGCGCTTTACCCGAGACCAGGTGGCGAAGGCCTGCGCCGGCGCAGGCGTTGCGGTGGGCGACGTGGAATCCGTCGAACTGGGGGAGAAGGGGGCGTCGGGCCGGGCGAAGGCCATACTTGTCAACGGCAAAGCCGTCTCCGCCCCGTCCTTCCGAATACAGATCGGTGCGAACAAATTGAAAAGCACCCTGATCGACAGCGTGGCGCTTGATGGGGACAGCGTCACCTTCGAGGGGCGCGGCTTCGGTCATGGCGTGGGCCTGTCCCAGTGGGGCGCGTACCAGATGGCCGAGGAGGGCCGAACCGCCCGGCAGATTTTGCAAAAATACTTTCCGGGCGTGGGTATCGTGGAGCTGTGGTAGGAAAAAACCTGATTTGCCGTCATTGGGCAAATCAGGTTTTTAGTCGCCTGGCGGCTTGCAGGGGCTGGCGCTAACCACTCAGTAAATCAGCAACTAAGTAATTGAACCCCCTTGCGCGATCTGCATCAACGCTTCGTGGATCACGCCGTTGGTCGCCAGGGGATTGCCCGTGACCAGGCCGTCCTCGCCCTCGTCCCAGCCGGTGAACCTGCCGCCGGCCTCGGTGACGATGACGTAGCCCGCGCCGTAATCGTACAGGTTGATGCCCAGCTCCATGAAGGCGTCGGCGCGTCCGGCGGCCACGCAGCACAGGTCGTAGGCCGCAGAGCCGGTGCGCCGCACGTCGCTGACCGAGCTGATCAGCGCAGGGAATATGGCGAGAGTGCGTTCGCGGTTTTTGGGGATGCGGTGGCCGAAGCCCAGGTGGACGACGGCGTCCCTCAAGGGCGTGTCGGAGACGTGGATCGGCTGGCCGTTCAGCCGCGCGCCCTGCCCCCTGACGGCCAGGAACAGCTCGTCGGTGCCGGGGCAGAAGACGCAGCCGATTTGCAGTATGCCGTCTTGCTCGTAGGCGATGGAGATTGAGTACAGCCGCTGGCCGCGTATGTAGTTGGTGGTGCCGTCGATGGGGTCCACGATCCAGCGCCCCCGGGCGATGGCCGGGCCGCCGTTCTCCTCGCCGAAGAAGGCGTCCTCCGGGCAAGCGGCAAGCAGCATATCCCGAATCAGCGCTTCGCTCCTGTAATCCATTTCCGTGACAAAGTCGTTTTCGCTCTTGCGACGTACCTTGAAGGGCCCGCGATGCTCCAGCATTTCGCCGGAAGCTCTCGCGGCCTTTTCCGCCAGCGCCGCTTTTTCAATCAGCGTCATGGACGTTCATCTCCAAATTTATAATTTTGAATTAAAGAGGTTTGCAAAATGAAGAAAGTGTGATATAATGACTGTATTCATGGCGATAGGTGTGCTTTCTTCGCCGATATTATAGCACAAAGGCATTTGGGAAGGTGTTATTTTCGTGAAAATGATCTCCTGGAACGTCAATGGCCTGCGCGCGGTACTGCAAAAGGGCTTTTACGACAGCATTAAAGCGCTGGACGCCGACGTCATCTGCCTGCAGGAAACCAAGATACAGCAGGGCCAGTGCGACGTGGATTTGCCCGGATACGAGCAGATCATGTATTGCGCCGAGCGCAAGGGTTATTCCGGCACGGCGGTGTTCTCCCGTGTGCCGATGCTTTCGGTGAAAACGGGCATCGGCATCGACCTGCACGACCACGAGGGCCGGGTAATCACCTGCGAGTTTCAGGATTTTTACCTGGTGTGCTGCTACACGCCCAACAGCCAGAACGAGCTCAAGCGGCTTGACTACCGCATGCAGTGGGAGGACGATTTCCGGGCCTATCTGGTGGCGCTGGACGCGGTCAAGCCCGTGATACTCACCGGCGATCTGAACGTGGCCCATCAGGAAATCGACCTGAAAAACCCCAAGACCAATCGCCGGAACGCCGGCTTTACCGACGAGGAGCGGGGGAAGATGACCGAGCTGCTCGCCGCCGGGTTCATCGACAGCTTCCGCTATTTCTATCCGGACGTCACCGGGGCCTACAGCTGGTGGAGCTATATCGGCGGGGCCCGAGCCCGCAACGCCGGTTGGCGCATCGATTACTTTATCGTCTCCGAAAAGCTTCGGGAGCGCATGATCGACGCGAAGATCCACACGGACATCATGGGCAGCGACCACTGCCCGGTGGAGCTGGACCTGAAGGCATGAGGAATCAGGAATGAGGAATGGGGAATGGGGAGCTGATGATGCTCCGGTATTCCGATAACTCCTGACTTCTACCCCTTACTTCATACCTTCCGACTTCTTACCTCATCTACCCCCTTTCGATTACGCATAAGTTATCATACGGGAGGCGCTCTGAATGAAAAAGGTGCACATCAAATCGGCGATTCCAATTTATATCGCGGCTGCGGTATGGCTGGTGATGGGTTTGATCTTCCCCAAGCTGCTGATGAAGCTGCCGGGGCTGCTGGTGACCATCGCCCTTTCGGTTGGAGGGTATTTCGTCGGGTCGAAGCTGTTCCCGGGCCGCGAGGTCGAGGTCCAGGAGAAGGTTACCACCGGCGACGCCGCCGTGGACCGGGAGATCGAGGTCGCCCGCCAGCGCCTGGAGAACCTGCGCAAGGCCAACGAGGCCATTCCGGATGCGCAGATCACCGACAACCTGAACCGGATGTACGCCGCAGGCGAGCAGATATTCAAGGAGCTGGGCCGCGATCCGAGGAAGATCGCCCTGGTGCGCCGCTTTATGAATTACTACCTGCCCACCTCTGAAAAGCTGATGGAGCAGTACCAGGTGCTGATGAACGCGCCCACCAAGGGCGAGAACATCACCTCCGCCATGAAGACCATCGAATCCAGCCTGGGCCTGGCGGCCAAGGCCTTTGAGAAGTGCGCCGACAACCTGTACAAGGACGATGAGATGGACATCGACGCCGAGATCAAGGTAATGCAGACCATGCTCTCCGGCGACAACCTGATCAAGACTGAAATGAATTCCCTGCAGGATGTCGTCGCCAAGGCGGCGCCTGCCGCACAGCCCCAGCCGGTCGCGCAGACCGAACCCGCAGAGGAAGAAAAGACCACCAAGGAGGGCATCAAGCTGACGCTGGGAGGCCATTGAGGATGCATGATTCTGCGGCGGCCATCCGCCGCCGCGGGAGGATTGCGCTGACGACCCGATTTCTGCAATCAACACCATATACATTATTTAGGAGGTTATCACCATGGCAGACGAAATCAAGCTGACCCTTGAACCCTTCGAGGACGAGGACAAGAAGGAGCTGGAGAGCGCCGTTCAGGCGGCCACGCAGGCTACTGCGGCCCTGGAAAAGGCTGAGGTCGAGGCGAAGAAGGAGGTCCAGCAGGCCACGCTGGACATGCAGAGCTTTACCGAAGAGGAACAGAAGATGATCGACGACTTCTCCCAGAAGATCGACGTGCGCGATAGCAATCTGGTGTTCTCCTACGGCGCGGCGGCTCAGCAGAACATCTCCCAGTTCTCCGACGCGGCCCTGAAGAACGTTCAGACCAAGGATCTGGACGAGGTCGGCAATATGATCGCCAACCTGGTTATGGAGCTGAAGAGCTTCGATGCCGACGAGGAGGAGAAGGGCGGTCTGTTCGGCCTGTTCAAGAAGCAGGTGAACAAGCTGGAGCTGATGAAGGCCAAGTACGACCACACCGAGGTCAACGTGAACAAGATCGTCGCGGGCCTCGAACAGCATCAGATCCAGCTGCTCAAGGACATCGCCATGCTGGACAAGCTGTACGACCAGAACCTGGTGTACTTCAAGGAGCTGTCCATGTACATCGTGGCCGGCAAGAAGCGCCTGGAATCTTTCCGCGCCAACGAGGTTCAGCAGGCCCGCGACAAGGCCGCGGCCTCCGGTCTGCCCGAGGACGCCCAGTTTGCGAAGGACCTTGCGGACAAGGCCGATCGCTTTGAAAAGAAGCTGTACGACCTGGAGCTGACCCGCAACATCTCCATCCAGATGGCGCCCCAGATTCGCCTGATCCAGTCCAGCAACCAGATCATGGCCGAGAAGATCCAGACATCCCTGGTCAACACCATTCCGCTTTGGAAGAGCCAGATGGTGCTGGCACTGGGCCTGGCCCACACCGAGAACGCCATGAAGGCCCAGCGGGCGGTGACCGACCTGACCAACGACCTGCTGACCAAGAACGCCGAAAAGCTGCACATGGCCACGGTGGAGACCGCCAAGGAGGCCGAGCGCGGCATGGTGGATATCGAAACCCTCAAGCACACCAACAAGCTGCTCATCGACACGATGGACGAGGTTATGGAGATTCAGAAGCAGGGCAAGGAAAAGCGTCGCCAGGCCGAGCAGGAGCTGGCCACCATCGAGGGCGAGCTGAAGGCCAAGATCATGGAGATGAAGTAATCCAGTCGGCGTTCCCCTTCAGGGCAACGCCGTCGACGCGGCGTCACGACCCATCCGGCCCGGTTTCGCCAGACGCTTTCCATTCAGATGGAAGCGAGGCGGGCGCACGGCGATGCGACGCGCCCGCCTCTGCCCTAAAGGGGCGGAGGGGTTGCGCCGGACCAAAAGACCATCACACAACGGTTAAGGAAACACCGCACAATGTGCATGGTGTATGAACGGCTGAATTTCAGCCGCCTGCTGCCTGCAAAACCCTTGATTACCAATCCAGGTAACCTGCGGTTTTTGCAGTTTGCATCTGACGAAAATTCATCCCGTTACTGCACGATTCGATTATGCGGTTTTTCCTTAAGATAATTTCAGCGCTCCCTGTCGCGCGGGAAGGAAGTGTTCGACATGCGGTTTTCAGAAAACAGAAAGGTGGCCTTCGCGGTGCTGGCGGTCTGCGTGATTGTCAGTATATTCGGTCTGGGCGGCATGGGGCTGGCCCGGGAGCGGGGCAAGGTATTGAAGGTATATGACCGCGGGGCAGACCCAACGCTGTCCACCCGCCACAGTGTGGATGCCTATCTGGATTCCGCCGCTGAAAACGCCGCCCTGATGGCGTCGGAGGCCGGCCTGCACATGGAGGCATCCCCGCTGATCGACAACGTGGCCCAGTTGGGACTAAGGGTGGCGTCTGAAACGGATACCAACGCCCGCGCTGAAGCCTTTTCCGCGCTGAAAACAGCGGTGGATCAGCTCTACGACGCCATGTTCAAGGCGGCCAAGGGCGACGACTTCACCAATTTCAAGGTTGCCTACGACAACTTTTGGGAAAACGTCAACATGATCAAGTATGACGATTATGGCAAGCTGGCGGCGTCCTACAACGACCTGATCAGCGGCATACCGGGCGGCCTGGTGGCCAAGGTGACGGGTCAGGGCGCGCTGAACACATTCGGAGGTTGACCATGCGCTATATGAAGCTTTTCAGGGTGTGCGTTGTGGCGCTGGCCCTGCTTGCGCTCATGTGCATGCCGGCGATGGCGAAGGTGGTTTCACCGGGTCCGGATTTCTACTATCTGGACGACGCCAACGTGCTGTCTGAGGAGTTGAAGGGTGAAATCTTCTTCGCCAACAAGCTGCTGTACGAGGCCTGCGGCGCGCAGATCGTGATCGTCACGGTGGACACCACCGGGCGCGAGGCCATCGACGACTACGCTTATGAGCTGATAAACAACTGGGGCATCGGCGACGCTGCAAAGGACAACGGCTTTCTTTTGCTGTTGGCCATCGACGACGACGATTACTACGCCCGCACGGGCTCGGGCCTGGATCGGCGCTTTTCGGCTGCCACGATCAAGGATTACTACGACAAGTATCTTGAGGGTGATTTTGCCGCCAAGCGCTACGAGGAGGGCGTGAAGAAGTTCTTCGAGGCCGTGTTCGAGCGCGTCGCGACGACCTATAACGCGGAGGTCACCCCGGAGGACGGCATTGAGGCCTACAGGGAATATGTGGCCCAGAACGCCGAAGCCAACGATTTCGGCGGCTACAGCGGCTCCCGGCGCACAGGCGCGATCAACAGCGGATACCGCAGCTACGGTGAAAACGAGGATTCCGGCTTCGGCTTCTGGATCGTCATCGTGGTAATAATGTTGATAATGCTGATCGTGCTGATGAGCAAGGGCTGGCGCGCGCGCCGTCGCGTGGGCGTCATGCCGCCGCCCCCGCCGCCTCCGCCCGGAGGCATCGGCTACCGGCCCACTCGCAGGGTGTGGCACTCTGGACCGACCTTTGGCGGCCCGATGCCCCGCTCCCGCCCGTCCTCCGGGGGATTCTTCGGCGGCGGAGGCAGCGGCAGATCGTCCTTCGGCGGCGGTTCTTCCCGCTCGTCCTTTGGCGGCGGCGGATCGTCCCGCTCCTCCGGATTCGGCGGGGCGAGCGGCGGCGGCGGTCGAAGCAGTGGCGGGGGCGCCGGGCGCGGACGGCACTGACAACAGTTATAACAGACATAACACCGGCGTCCGGGCTTTTCTTCGGGATGCCGGTGTATTTTCAAGGAGGGAAAAATATGCTGAACAAGGCGGTGCGCATGCACGGACAGAACGATCTGCGGTTGGATACCTTCGAGCTGCCGGAGATTAAGGACGACGAGATATTGGTCAAGGTGATTTCCGACTCGATTTGCATGTCCAGCTACAAGGCGGCCATCCAGGGCTCCAATCACAAGCGCGTGCCCACATATATCGACGAGCATCCCGCCATCATCGGCCATGAGTTCTGCGGCATCATCGAGAAGATCGGCGCGAAGTGGCAGGACAGGTATGCCGTTGGCGACAAATTCACCATCCAGCCCAACATTGCCTATAAGGACACGATGATGACGCCCGGCTACGCATTTGAATTCTGCGGCGGCGACTCCCAGTATGCGGTGCTGCTTCCCGAAGTCATGGAGCAGGACTGCCTGCTGAAATACCGCGGCAGGGAATTCTTCTACGGCTCCCTGTCCGAACCGCTGAGCTGTATCATCGGCACCTTCCATGCGCAGTATCACACCAAGCCCGGCGTCTACACCCATGAAATGGGCATTCGTGAGGGCGGCAATCTGGCGATTCTGGCCGGCGCGGGCCCGATGGGTCTTGGCGCCATCGACTATGCCATTCACTGCGACCGGAAGCCCGGCCTGCTGGTGGTGACCGACATCGACCAGGCGCGCCTGGATCGCGCCGCCTCCATCTACACCGCAGAGGAGGCAAAGAAGAACGGGGTGAAGCTGGTGTATGCCAATACCCGCGAAAACGCCGTTCAGACGCTGATGGATATTTCAGGCGGCAAGGGCTACGACGATGTGATGGTGTTCGCGCCCGTGCCCGCCGTCATCGAGCAGGGCGACGCCATACTCGCCTTCGACGGCTGCCTGAACTTCTTCGCGGGGCCCACCAATCCCGCGCTCAGCGCGAACTTCAATTTCTACAACGTACACTACGCCGCCCATCATCTGGTGGGCACCTCCGGCGGCAACACCGACGACATGATGGAGGCCCTGGAAATGATCGCCGAGGGCAAGATGAATCCCAGCGGCATGATTACCCATGTGGGCGGCTTGAACGCCGTGGCCGAGACCACGTTGAACCTGCCGAAGATTCCCGGCGGCAAGAAGCTGGTCTACACCAACATCAAGCTGCCCCTGACAGCTATCGACGACTTCGCCAAGGCGGGGGAGGACAACCCGATCTTTGCGAAGCTGGCTGAAATCTGCGGCAGGAACAACAACCTGTGGTGCGGCGAGGCCGAGGCGTATCTGTTGGCGAACGCCGAAAAGATCTGACAAGCCCAATAAAAAAGACCCGCTTTTGCGGGCCTTTTTTATTGGGCTTGTCAGCCGGTGATCTCAACGTCCTTCTCAGTCTTGAGCAGCTGGATGAAGGTGACGCCGGGGTTGAACAGCACTTCGTTGCCGTTGTCGTCATAATACACGGTGTTGGTGCCGATGCTGTCGCGCACCCAGTAGCCGGTGAAGTGCTTGCTGCCGATGAAGTAGTGGCACTTGTTGGTGCCGACGGTGGTCACCTTCGGGCGGTCGGATTCGCCGTTGTACCAGGCGTACTCCATGCTCTGCACGATGACGTTGTCGCAGGTCACCTGCTCGTTGGTCGCGCCGTCCACATAGGGCTTGCCGTTGTAGAGGCGGCGATACTTCGCGATGGTGGGATCCCACTCATAGGAGGGGGCGTAGCCGTTGCGATAGGTAACGGTAAAGCTGTTGACCTGCTCGCCGGCGGCGGGGATGACGGCCTGAGCGCTGAACTTCAGGGGAGATTTGCAGGTGATGCCGGACCAGTCGGTCTTCTCATAGAGGTTGTGCAGGCGGCAGATCACGTTGTTGGGAGCGCGGCGGCTACGGTCGCGATAGAAATCGCTCTGCTGGCTGCCGTTGTCATAGCCGATGCCGTCCCAGCGCTTGCCGACGTTGATGGTTCCGAAATAATCGTAAACGCTGCTGCCCTCGTACTTCTGACCGCCGAAGTGGATGAAGGCGCCGTTGTATTCACTGTAGATGTCCGCATGGACGATGCGGGCGGAACGAATCGCCTCGATCTGATCCGGGATGGTGTCGTTGAAGACCGCAGTGTAACGGGTGTAGCCGCCGTTATAGGTCTCGGTCTCATACACGATGTCTGCGGAGCCGATGCCAACCTGGGGACGGGCCGGGGGTTCGTTGTCCATCTGGCAGACCATGGTATGGGCAGGCTCGCTGGTGGGCTTGCCGGTGGTGATTGAAAGATTCTCAGCCATGGCGGTACAGGCGAACACAAGCGCCAGCGCCAGAGCAAAGCAAACGATTCTCTTCATGGAAAGTGTTTCTCCTTTCAAACTTGTTGGGTGAATCTATACCCCATCGCTCCATATTGTATCAAATGATTGGGCGTCTGTCTACTGTAAAAATATTAATTCTAAATTTTGCCTGAAATGACATGGTTTTTTATTGTATTTTGCCATGAAATGTAAAAAAGAACGCGCCTTCGACAGTCAAAACAGGCCTTTTTGTTTCGCCCCGATGTCTGAGGATTTATATTTTGACACAGATATGGAGTTTTAACCCATGTGCCTGAGAATATTGTGCGATTCATAACAGTATTGGACTTGAAGGTTTTGACATGAGGAAATACTATTATAATACTTACATATAGTGGCAGAGGGTAACATCCATGAAATATGGTTTCAGAACAATTTCAATAATTGCCGCGCTTGCGGTTGTGACGGCGGGCGGCGTGGCGGAGTCGGCGGTTCCAACGGCAGGCGATGTCGCGGTTGAAGCCCAGGAAACGGAACAGACCCAAACGCAGGCGGTGACCGACGACAGCGCGGCTGTGGAAGGCGAAGCAACCCCCGAGGACAATGGGGAACAGGAGAGGGAGCGGATCCGGCAGGCGCAGCAGATGCTCATCGATCTGGGCTATCTTTATGGATCGGCGGACGGCTTCTACGGGCCGATGACCGCCTCCGCCCTGAAGCGCTTTCAGAACGCAAACAGCCTGGAGGAGACGGGCGAGCTGAACGACGAAA
The DNA here is from genome assembly GCA_902778995.1 of uncultured Eubacteriales bacterium. GTDB lineage: Bacteria > Bacillota > Clostridia > Christensenellales > Aristaeellaceae > UBA2862. The sequence goes on along the minus strand of CACYZW010000019.1, from coordinate 24,181 downwards.
CGATGCAGGCGCTTTCCGGAATCGCCGATCAGGTGGGGGATGTCAAGGCGCTGCAACAGCGGCTGATCGATCTGGGCTATCTGCGCGGCGTCGCCGACGGCGCGTTTGGCGAGCGTTCACAGGCCGCGATGAGGCAATTCCAGGCCATACACGCCCTGGAGGCCACAGGGGTGCCCGACGACGCGACGCGGGAGGTGCTGTTTTCCGACGGCGCGCGGGCTTTGCCGAAGCGCCTGGGCGCGGGATCGAAGGGCGATGCGGTCATCGAGCTTCAACAGAAGCTGATTCAATACGGCTTTCTCAGCGGCGAGGCGGACGGCAGCTACGGGGTCAAGACCGCCGCAGCGGTGAAGCGCTTTCAAAATCATCTTGTGGCGCAGGGCAAGGCGGAGGCTCTGGGCATCGAGCCTTCCGGCGAAGCGACCGCCGTCACCCTGCTGGCGCTGTATGACCCGGAATACTCCTCCTATCTGAATGACGTTCACGCCGGCGACGAGGGCGACGAGGTCAAGCGCGTCGAGCGTCGCCTGGCCGGTCTGGGCTATATGGACGCCGAGCCCGACGACATCATGGACGATTACGCCGTCAGCGCGGCAGAGGCGTTTCGCACGGCGGCCGGGCTTGAGGGAAGCGCGTATGACCGGGCGTATATCGACGCGCTGTTCGCTCAGGACGCGCCTGAGGCGGAGCACTTCGTGCTGCATCCCATCGCCTATGGCGACGAGGGCGACGCGGTGCGCGAGGTTCAGGAGGCTTTGGTCTGCGGCGGCCTGACCATCAGCATGCCCGACGGCATATACGGCAAGGGACTTGTCAAGGGCGTCGAGACGCTGCGCGAATACCTCGCGTCCATTGGCAGCCCGAGGGTATTTGCCTATGATGACGGCGAGGCGCTGTCCGTGGAGGCGCAGCAGCTGCTCTCGGACGGCCTGCTCAACGATCTGCCCGGGGCGTTTAATGTCACCGATACCGCCATGGTCTTGCGGGTCCAGCGCCGGCTGCACACGCTATATTACCTTTCCAAACGCAATATAGACGGCGCCTTTGGGGAAAAGACGCAGAGCGCGCTGAAGGATTTTCAAACGGCGAACGGCTTGCCGACCACCGGCGGCGCCGATACCGCGACGCTGAACCGGCTGTTTTCTCCGGACGCGGCCTTCAAGCTGTTGCCCTACAGGGTTGAGGTGAGCATCGACAAACAGCGCGTCTACGTGTATGAGCTTCAGGAATCCGGCGATTACGAGCTGATCCACACCTTCCTTTGCTCCACGGGCCTCGGCAATACCACGCCCAGGGGCATCTATCTGGACGGCGGGCCCGTCAACGTCTGGCATCACTTTTCAAAGTTTGACTGCTGGGCGCGGTATTCCTTTGAGATCGACGGAGACATCATGTTCCATTCGGTCATCTACAGTGAAAGGAATACCGATACCCTCCGGGAGAGCTCGCTGTATGGCCTGGGCAACAAGGCTTCGCACGGCTGCGTGCGCCTTGCTGTGAAGAGCGCCAAATGGCTGTTCGAGCATTGCGCGCCCGGCAGCCTGGTGATCATTATTTATTAAGAGAAGATCGCACAATCGAACAGTGCAGTGACGGCTGAAATTCAACCCGTCGCTGCACTGTTCGATTGTGCGGTGTCTCCTCAAAAAGGATTGTGAAAACAAACCCCGGGACAGCCTGTCCCGGGGTTTGCGCAAAGTGCCGGTGGCCGGACTCGAACCGGCATGGTTTCCCGCCGCATTTTGAGTGCGGTGCGTCTGCCAATTCCGCCACACCGGCGAATAAACCTGATCGACGAATCAGACAATAATCAGTATACCCTATCTTTAGAAAAAAATCAACCCCTGATTTAAAAGATTACTTTGCAAAAAACAGGCGCATGGTGTATAATGGTTGAAAAACCGGGGGTTCATCCAACCGGCGGGGACTTGTGGGGAGCTTATTGAAAGGATCAGGAAGGAAGGAGGCGGTGCGCCCCATGGAGGAGAGCAAACTGATTCAGCGGGCGAGCGCAGGAGACGCTTCGGCGTTCAACACGCTGATGGGCATGCACGAGCGGCGCATGTACGCGGTTGCGCTTCGCATGTGCGGCAATCCGGAGGACGCCCAGGACTGCCTTCAGGAGGCGATGCTGCGCATTTATCGCGCAATCGGCAGCTTCAAGGCCCAGTCGTCCTTTTCGACCTGGGTTTATCGCATCACGATGAACACCTGCCTCGACGAGCTGCGCAGGCGCAAGAACCGGCCAAACACCTCGCTGGACGGCCTGTACGACGCGGGATGGTCGCCGGTGGACCCCGGCGCGACGCCGGAAAGGCACGCGCTGCTGGGCGATATGCGCAGACAGCTGCAGGCCTTTGTCCACGAGCTTCCGGAGGAGATGCGCGCAGCCGTCGTGCTGAGGGACATACAGGGCTATTCCTACGATGAGATTGCGACAATGCTGAACGCCAATGTCGGCACCATCAAGTCCAGAATCAGCCGGGGCAGGGAAAAGCTGCGGGAAAAAATATCGGCGAAGCCGGAACTTTTTGACAGGTTGGACGTCTAAGGATTGAAGAATGAAAATCAGGATACATTATACAGAGGAAAGGAGGGCTTTCAATGGATTGCACACAGGTCAATGACATGCTTGATTTGCTGATGGATGGCGCGTTGAGCGAAGAGGCGCGCGAGGCCATGGAAGCGCACGGGCGGGAATGCCCCCAATGCGCGGCGGCGATACGGGCCACGCGGCAATTGAAAGCCCTGTTTGAGCAGATGGAGCCGGAGGCGGATGTGCCTCTGGAGGCGCAGGCCAGGTGGCGTGGCGCGGTACGGGAGGCGTCAAAGCTTCAGAAGCGGAAGCGCCTTATGCGCTGGATCGCCTCTGCGGCAGCGGTGGTCGTGGTGCTGGCAGGCGTGGGTCTGACCTTCAGCCTGCGGGGCGCGCCGAAGCAGAATACCGCCCTCTCCATTGAAGCGCAGAGCGCCGCCGAATTGCCCTCGGCGGGGGCTGTCACCGAGGAAAAGGCGGCTCAGCAGGCCAGCGTAAACGCCTTTGCCAGGGACTCGGCCGCAGCGCTCCCGGACGAAGCGCGCGGCGCGGTGGTGGAGGCGGACGGCGTCGCGTATGAAATGGAAGCGGATGCCGAAGCAGACGAAGCTGTCGCCGATGAGGCCTATGCCGAGGACAGCGCCGCCGGTGCGCTGGGTCCGGCCTGCGAATTGGCAATACAGGTCGAGGACGTGAACGTCGCCTGCAACCGCATCAGCGACCTGGCCCAGGAATACGAAGCCGACGCCGACATACAGACCGTCGCCGGCGGAGGCGCAAACATATACGTGGAGCTGTCTGCGGATAACGCCCTGGATTTCCTGAACGCCGTCGCCGCAATGGATGTCTCCGGCAAGGGCATCGAGCCCCCCCGGCTGACGGGCAGCGGCCAGCTGCTGGTGCTGCTGGTGGTAAACGGCTGACAACGGCGAAAAAAACGATCATGTTGCATTCAAACAGGAGGAATGAAAATGAAGATGAAAAAAATTGCGGCCGTCGTGCTGGCGGCGCTGATGATGTTGGGCGCGACTGCGCTGGCGCAGGGTTCCATAACCGTGCAGGGCTACGGCTCGGTCAGGGTGGATTCCAACCGGGCGAGCATCAACCTGGGCGTGCGGGAGATTGCCGACGAGGTCATGACCGCCCAGACGCGGGTCAATGAAAAGATCAACGCCGTTGTGGATGCCCTGAAAGCCATGGGGGTGACGGAGGACGAGATCAGCACCAATGGCATCGGCATCTATCCCAATTATAATTACGACGAGGGCGAGACGATCAGCGGCTACACCGCCTACAACAACATCTATTTTACCGTGACGGACGTGAACAACACCGGCGCGTATATCGACGCGGCCTTTGAAGCAGGCGCGAACAGCCTGGATTATGTGGAGTTCAGCGCCACCGATACCGAGGCGGCCGCCGCGAAGGCCCTGACCCTTGCGGTTGCCAGCGCGAAGGACAAGGCGCAGGTCGTCGCCGACGCTGCGGGCGTAAAGCTGGGCGGGATTCTGGAGATCCGCGACAGCGCGGACACCGGTTATGACGGCCAGTCGCTCTTTGCCCGGAACGCCGAGGGAGACAAGGGGGGCGCGGGCACAAGCGTAATGGCCTCGAAGCAGACGGTTTCCGCCATCGTGAGCATCACCTTCGCGCTGGAGGATGCCGATTAAGACACGGCGGGTGAAGCCTGTGAATCGTCTGCGTAAAAAAAGCGACATGCGCTTGCACAGACAGGCCCTGTGGGCTATAATAGGCAAACGGGGCGCAGGCTCCGCACTGAATATGATTGGAGGCCATGAATATCATGGATGAAGAAAGAGATCTCGTCGTATTTGAGGACGACGCCGGCAACGAGCTGACCATGGAGGTCCTGGACTACCTGGCCTACGAGGGCAAGGAGTACGCGCTGCTCACCGAATACGTCGAGGACAAAGACGATAAGCGCGATGAGAACGAGCCCATCGAGGTGTTCATCATGGAGGTCGTGCCCGTCGGGGAGGACCAGGAGGAATTTGTGCCGGTCGACGACGCGCTGGCCGAGAAGCTGATCAAGATTTTCGAGTCCAACGAGTTTGACGACGAACCCCTGGAGGACGAAGAGAAATAACCGCGATTGGTCGCAACCCAAAGCCCTGCCGCTTGTTGGAACGGCAGGGCTTTGATTTGCGATGATACGGAAGAAAGTCACATGATTCGCGCCGGATCGTTTTCGGGATTCTCGGGCTGGAGCACATAGCCCCGGCCGCTCTTGAACATCAGCTCCTGGTTCTTGACGCTGACGCGGGTGCCGGGGGCGATGGGGTGGGTGATGAAAACGTTACTGCCGATGACGGAGTCATGGCCGATGATGGTGTCGCCGCCCAATATGGATGCGCCGGCGTAGATGGTCACGTTGTCCTCAATGGTGGGGTGGCGACGCTTGCCGCGCAGATTCTGCCCGCCCCGGGTGGACAGCGCGCCCAGCGTGACGCCCTGGTACAGCTTCACGTAGTCGCCGATGACGGTGGTTTCGCCCACGACGATGCCGGTGCCGTGGTCGATGAAGAAATAGCGCCCGATCTGCGCGCCGGGGTGAATGTCGATGCCCGACCTGCTGTGGGCGATTTCCGTCATGATCCTGGGTATCAGAGGCACGTTCAGCTGATACAGCGCATGGGCCAGCCGGTTCACGGTGATGGCGTGCAGGCCGGGGTATGCGATGATGACCTCCGCCTTGTTGGCGGCGGCGGGGTCGCCGTCGTAAGCGGCCTGCAGATCCGTCTCCACATAGGCGCGAATCTCCGGCAGCCTTTCAAGAAACGCGGCGGTCAAATCCTCGGCGGCCTGCTCGATGCCTTGTTCGACAACCTGGCCGCTGCCCCGCAGCGCGATGCCGATTTGGCGGTTCAGGTGAAAGGCGACATCCTCGATCAGCGCTGACAGGTTGTTCTTCGGGTTGTAGATGCGATAGGTATAATCCCGGTAATACCCTGGAAACACCAGCCGAAACAGCTTTTCGATCAGCGCCTCGATGACAAGCCGGTCGGGCTGGGCGAACATGTCCAGCCGGTCGATGACCCGTTCGTTGCCGTAATCCGCAAGTATGCGGTCCGTCAGCGCCTGTATTCGCGTCTCAAAGGGTAAGGATGACTGCTGCATGGCAAAATGGCCTGCCTTTCGTCGGGATGCCCGAGGTGTGCAACCGAGCACGCTGTGGTCTTGCTTCAATATATGACAGGCGGCTATCTGTAGTCCCTGAAGCTGCATACGTCGCCGATGTCCGTTTTGAGGGCGACACATATGCGCTCAAGCACGTCCAGACGGGTCGCGTCGTCGGCCAACAGCTTTCTGTAGGTGCTTTCGCTGATTCCGGCGAGCCAAATGATATCCTTGCGGGTATAGCCGCGACGCTCCATCAACCGCCAAAGCCTGGAATAATAGATGGACATGGTATCGTCTCCCCGATAATGTGGTAGGTTATATTATATCACCATAAAGGCCTGTAAAAGTGACGGAAAATAGACGTACATTGTACGTTTTTTCGATAACGCAAAGCGGCGGCCATCCGCAAGGATGCCCGCCGCTTTGTCAGGGATGGTTACCGCGTGATGACCTCGCAGGGCACGTTCAGTATCTTGGCCACCTTCAATATGGTGTCGATATGCCTGCCGGTGGCTGCGGCGAAGTGGTGGGTGGGGCCGGCCTCGCTCCAGCGGTTGACGAACTCCCGCGCACCGCAGGTGAAGCGGGTGCGCATGTTGGTGTCGCCGATGGACAGTATCTTGCCGGGCTCGTTCACACCCTCCGCCACGACGAATTTGAAGTTGCCGTCGCCGTCCTGGGTGATGGCGAGATAGGTGATGGGGCCGTCGCCCGGATAGAACTGGGTCAGGTATCCGCCGCCGGTCTTGCCGTGGAACACCTTGACGATCTTCATGGTGGGCTTGCGCTTCTGGGAGATGTCCGCGTCGCCGGAGCCGCTGTGCCCGATGATGGCGATGTCGTCGTTGAAATCAATGGAATACATCTATGGACATGGCCATGGCCACCTTCATGTCGCCCTCCACGGCGCAGGCGGTGCCCTGCTTGATGAGCATGGAGAACGCCGGGATCAGCATGGAATCCAGCAGTCCGGCCTTGCCCTGGGCGAAGCCGTCGTAATGGGAGGCGATCAGGCCGAGCTGCTCGTCCTTGACCCACTGCTCGAAGGCGACGACGTATTTCGCCATCTCCCAGACCTCTTCGATGCTTCCGCCGCCTTCGATGTCGAAGGTGTCCAGAATATCCTGGGCCTTGGCGCGAATGGCGGCCTCGTCGGTGATGTTGTCGGCGATGGCCCACATCTTTTCCCAGTCGAACTGCTTGGTGTACAGGAACATGCGGCGATACAGGTTCGTCTCGTCGATGTACAGATCCATCATGCCGGGGTAAGGGCGGCCGATCTGGGCGATGTTGGTGTCGCGGAAGCGGCGGCGCACCTGGGCGGCGCGGCACCAGTCCTCGATCTCGCGCTGCACGCCCGGGTCGCCGCCCTCGACAACGCCGGTGATGACCGCGTGGCGCTTGCCGAAGCGGTTCAGGTCGGCCACGGCCTCGCCCACAGCGCCGCAGGCGTAGCCCTCGCCCAGCCAGGAGGCGATGTCGGTGTGATCGTAGTCCAGCGCCTTGAGCTTTTGCACGTTCACGACCACCACGGGCACGTCCAGGTCGCGTATGGCGGGCAGCACATTGTATGAGGTGGCATAGGTCAGCATCTGCAGTATCACCAGGTCCACGTCGGCGGCGCGGAATTTGTCGCCTGCCGCCTGGCTCTGTTCCTTGGTGGTGATGATGCCGCCGTCGATGAGCTCCACCGTGTCGGGCAGCGTCTTTTTAAAGGCGTCGTACTGAGCCCGGAATTCGGGCACCAGCGACGGGAACTGGGGCAGATAGGCCCCGAGGGCGATGGAAAACACGCCCACTCTTGCCTTGGTATTGACCAGCATCGTTGTTTCCTCCTTGCCGCGCGGGTTGAATGTCTTTTTTATGAATCTGCGGCCCTTGACCGCCACAATAAAATCATAACACAGAATCGGCCCTCTGTCCAGTGAAAAATATAGCTGCAGCGTTGGACAAGCGGGCGGTTATCGTGTATAATAACAGGCAAAACAGCGAAAACGCTGGAAATCTGGAGGGAGCGCTATGGTTTCGGATAAATTCATGGTCAACAGCGACGCCGGGCGCATGGCGGCGGCGCGCTATGCGACGGAGAACTTCGCCTGGCAGGTCCATATGAACAATCGCGATACGCTGCGGCTGAGCCTGCTGGTGGAGGAGACATTGGGCATGATGAAGGCCATGGTGGATGATTTTTACGGCCGTCTCTGGTTCCGCGGAGACGCGGACGCCGTGGAGCTCCACCTTGAGGTGACGGCCAATATGGATTCGGGAAGGAAGCATGAGCTTTTGTCCGTGTCCAGCACCGGCAAAAACGCCGCGAAGAAGGGCTTCATGGGCATGCTCGGCGAGGTCATCTCCGGCGCGATGCACAACATCGGCCGCGCCGTGGACGATGCCTATGGCGGGACCGCCGTGTCGGGCAGCGTCGTCGCCCCCGCGGGCCTGGGTACGCCCAACCTGTACGACCTGACCCCGGTCTGGACGCTGGAGCAATACAGGGACAATGTGGAAAAGGGCAGGCTCAGCGCCGACGCGCTGGAGCAGGCGAAGGAGGACCTGGAAAAATCCATCGTGGCCAACCTGGCCGACGACGTTGTGGTGGGCGTCAAGGGCGATCACATCGAGCTGGTGATCTCCAAGCGCTTCAAAAAATAAAGGGAATACCACTCGACGCCCTTGGCGCGTCGGAGCGTGTTTCCAAGACGGTTCAACCCCGGCGCTTGATGGCGCCGGGGTTGAATGGTGCTCTGCGTCAATGGCTGTACTGCGGGCAACAGCAGGCCAAGCCGTCGGAGTGGGTTGTTCAGGGTCAGGTGCTATGCGGTCGGGTAGAGCTCCTTATCCCCGTCCATCAGCTTCGTGCGCTTATCGATGTGAAGCACGTCGAAGTCATCTTTATCCCCCCACTTTCCGAACCAGATGGCATGATCTCCGTCGATGGTGGCGTCTTCTTTGAGGTATCCCTTCAGAAATGGGCAGTTGCCGATGTCAATGCTCTTGATCTTGTTGCTGTGGGCAATGAGCACCCTCATTTTTTTATTCTTGCTGACATTCAGGGTCGTGAGATTGCTGCTGTCGCAGGCAAGAAACCGGAGCTTTGTGTTCTTGGTGATATCCAGCTTGCCCAGCGGATTCTCGCTGGGGTTGAAAATCTCCAGATTCACGTTTTTTGTCACGTTTATGCCCTTCAGTCGATTGCAATCACACCAGAGAGCGATCAGCTTCGTGTTCTTGGTCACGTCCAGCGTCTTCAGCTGATTGTTTCCGCAATAAAGATTCAACAACCTGCTATTCGAGGTCACATCCAGTGTCTTCAGTTGGTTGTCTGTGCAATACAGGGCCTCCAGCCTGTTATTCCCGGTTACATTCAGCGCCTTCAGCTTGTTTTCAGAACAGTCCAGCTCATTCAGCTTCTTGTTCTTGCTGACATCAAGATTTGTAAGCCTGTTGCCGTAGCAAACCAGCTCGTCCAGCTTGGTGTTCTTCGACACGTCCAGCTTGGACAGTTTGTTGTTGTTGCATTGTAGGTAGGTAATGTTCGGACAGTTGGTCACATCCAGCGACGTCAGCCTGTTGGTGTCGCAGACCAGCGTTTTGAGATGCTTCTGCTTGCCCAGCTTCAGCGTCTTAACCTTGCTGGTCCCCACATTCAGCTCTTCCAGCTTTGTGTTCTTGCTTACATCTATCTTTTCCACGTTGCTATAGCAGCAGATCAGGACTTTCAGATTTTTGTTCTCGCTCACGTCCAGAGACTTCACGGGACAGCGCACGATCACCAGCATCGACAGGTTGGGGAAGAATTGCAGGCCCTTCATATTCGCACACTTCACCTGTATGAAGCGCTCGTCATCCCTGCCGATGAACATCTCAACGACTGAGTTGGCCTCGTTTGGCGAGAGCGTGCCGTCGCCATCCTTGTCATACTGCGCCTTCACATAGCTTCGGAACGCTTTGTCCGGGAAATTGGCGGAATTGATCTTCACGCTCTCGGCATTCGATGCCGAATAAGCCTCCGGCTCCGTGATCGTCAACGCCATGCCGTCGATGGACAGTGCGTCGATCTCTTCGATTTTCTCCGGCTCAATCTTTCCGTCAAAGGTCAACCCGCCTTCAGCGACGGCAAAGCCAGTGATAAGCAGCGCCAGCAAGAGCGCCAGGAATCGCATACAATGCTTCATCTAACATACCTCCTATCGGGTCGGTGTTGCAGTTCTATCCAGACAGAAAACAATGGGATTATTACATGTGGGGTGAATGAGTCGACGGGAAAAGCCTGCCTCGCATGCTTCCCCAACGGGCATGTGAGGCAGGCTGATATTGTTGGGTTACGCGGCGGCGGCCAGGTCCGTCAGGGACGCGACGTAGGCAGCGGCCTGCGCGCCCGCGATGCGGCCGAACACCACGAAGTCGGCCACGGCGTTGCCGCCCAGGCGGTTGCCGCCGTGCACGCCGCCGGTGACCTCGCCGGCTGCGAACAGGCCGGGGATGATCTCACCGGACTCATTGATGACGTGGGTCTCGGGGTCGATCTTCAGGCCGCCCATCGTGTGATGGATGCCCGCAGTCACCTTCACGGCGTAGAAGGGCGCGGTGTCCAGCGGATTGGCGAAGGACGTGCGGCCAAAGTCGGGGTCGTTCTTCTCGGCCACATAGCCGTTCCAGGTCTCCATCGTCTTGGCGAAGGCGTCGGCGGGAATCTCCAGCGCCTCGGCCAGCGCCTCGCAGGTGTCGCCGGAGAGCATCAGGCCGCGGTTGATGTAGCCCTGGATGACGGAGGAGGCGTCCACCATCTTCTGGTCCACGATCAGCCAGCTGAAGGAACCGGGCTGGGCGATTTCGGCGGCGGAGACCACGTCGCGGGTGCCCACCTCGTCGATGAAGCGCTCGCCGTTGGCGTTGACCAGAATCGCGCCGTCGCCGCGCAGGCCCTCGGTGATCAGGGAAGCGGTGTCGGCCTGAACGGTGGGATGGATCTGGATCTGCTCCATATCCACGGTGTCCGCGCCCAGTTCCTTGGCCATCAGGATGCCCTGGCCCTGGATGCCGGCGGCGTTGGTGGTCATGAAGCCGGCCAGGTCAGGCTTGTATTCAACGACCATGTCCAGGTTCGCGCCGAAGCCGCCGGTGGTCAGCACCACGGCCTTGGCGGTCACGGTGACCTTGTTGCCGGTCTTGCCCTCGGCGATGGCGCCGTTGCACGCGCCACTCTCGTCGGTGGTCAGTTCCACAGCGGTGGTGTCGGTCAGCATCGTGATGTTGTCGCGCTTGGCACAGGCGGCCTCCAGCAGCGGCACGGTGTACGCGCCCACGGACACGACCTTGCCCTCCTCGTTCAGGGGGCGATGGATGCGCTTGACGGACGCGCCGCCGAAGGAGGCCACGTCGGTCAGGTGGATGTCCTGGGTGGCCAGCCAGTCGATGGCGTCCGCGCTGTTGCCCACCAGCGTGTTCACCAGCTCGGGATCGTTCAGACCCTTGCCGCCGATGATGGTGTCCAGGGCGAACAGCTCGGTGGAGTCGAAATAGCCCTCATGGTTGGCCTTGTAGGCGTCCCACTGCGCCTTGACCGTGGCGGCCAGGGCGGTGATGGTCTCGTTGTCGGCCCACTTCTCGGCGGCGGTGGCCAGCGTCTTTTCGACGCCCGCTTCCTCGCCAAACTCGTTCTTGTCCTGGTAGACGGTCTTGGCGGCGTTCATGCCGCCGGTGGACTTGACGGAGTTGCCGCCCACGGCGGGCTGGCTCTCCAGCACCACGACGCTCGCGCCGGCGTCGGCGGCGGTGATGGCGGCGGTCATGCCCGCGCCGCCCGCGCCGATGATCAGCACGTCGGCCTCAAGGGCCATGTCCTCGGCCTTTTCCTCGGTAAACTCGCGCACGTAGTCGTCCGGGTTCACGCCCGCCTCGGTCAGCGCGGCGCGCATGGCCTCGATGAACGCGGCGCGGGTGATGCCGGCGAAGGTCGCGCCGGTGTAGGTGTCCACTATGCCGTTGGCCTCGACGAAGGCGGCGGGCCACTCGGCGATGATGTTCTTGCCGATGCCGTCCGTCTCGCTGTCGCCGGCGGCCTCGACGTTCGTGATCACGCCGTCCTTCAGGGTCACGGTTACGGTGATGTCGCCGCCAAAGCCCTTGGCGGTGCCGGTGCCGGTGACCTCGTCGGCCAGCGCCGCAGGCGCGAGGGCCAGCAGCATCGCCAGCGCGATCAGCAGCGCAAAGATGCGGTTCTTCATGGGTTTTCCTCCTTAAAAATATTGATGGCGCGCGAAAGGACGGCGCCTGTACGACGGCCTGTCGCGCAGCTCCATTGTAACATATATCGCATGTAATTTCAACCGAATGGAAGGGGATTTGTTGGGGCGGGAAGAAGTTTGTGGCGCTGATTAATGGCGATCGTCATGCCGGTCTATGGGGATTTACCGATTGTTTTGAGCCTGCAACGCAGAGGTCGGCAACGCTCAAATTCCGCAATGCCTCCATAAAGCCCATGGAATGGATGCAATTCTGATAAAGCGAAGGACGCGCTACACTGTAGCGCGTCCTCGTGGCAGGGGCAGTAAGATTCGAACTCACAACAAAGGTTTTGGAGACCCACGTGTTACCATTACACCATGCCCCTATGTTCTGTGAACAAATGGATTATACCGCAAAACAGAGGCGTTGTCAATAGCTCGCATTGTTTAAATTCCGCTTAAGCCGAATCAGGGTGACAATCGTCGGCCACTGCCCAAACTGTTAACGAAAGAAGTTAGTCAAGTTCCTTGACTAACTACCAGTATCGTTGTATATTAAGATCGAAAGGCATGGGCTTGGTTTAACGTCAACATACGTCCCATTGAAATGGAGTGGCAAAATTGTTGAGAAAAACACGGGGGTTGGAAAACAGGCATCGTGGAAGCAAGGCATACTTGAACCCCAATGTAACCGCTATACTGAAAAAGGTCGAGGCAGAAACCAAGGATGCCGCGCTTTCTCAGAGCGTCTATTTTGGCCCTACAGCGATGACCCATATCCGCAGACTGATCGATATGGGCGGCACGATCATCACGGACACGGCAATTTTGGCGAATGATATCGACGCAAAGCTGCTGGGCGATCACGGGGCTCAGATCATGTGTTTCATCGACGATCCGAATGTGGTTTACCAGGCGGAGCAGCGCCATGTGACCCGGGCGGAGGTGGCTGTGGATTACGGCCTGGCGGTAAACGGGCCCAAGCTGATGGTGGTGGGCAGCGCGCCCGCAGCGATCAACCGCATCATCGCCCATCGCCAGCATGAGCCCCTCAGCGAGGTCTGTGTGCTGGCCGCACCCACGGGCTTTGCCAGCGTCGTTCAGATGAAGGAGCGGTTGATCGACAGCGACCTCACCTCCATCGTCGTGCGCGGCAAGAAGGGCGGCGTACATGTTACTGTGGCGCTGATGAACGCCATATTGCGGGAAATCGCCGAAAACCCGAACGGCTGAAAGGTAACCACAAAGAGACAAATAAAATCCTTCGCTCTGCCGGGGCGGGCAGGACGCGCAAGCGCCCCGTACCGGAGATCGCGAAGGATTTTTTGTTTCCATGGATGGTTTTCAGGCAAAAATGAAGCCTCTCAGCGCCTCGACCGAAGTGAATATCCGGGGCGGTTCCGCGCCTTGAAGCTCGGATACCCTGCGATAGCCCCAGCCTACCCAGGCGCAGTCGATGCCCGCGTTGTGCGCGGTCTGTATGTCCGTCTCGCCGTCGCCCACGTACAGCGTGCGCCCGGGGGCTACGTCGAGGGCGCGCATGATGCGAATCGCTCCGTCGGGCGCCGGCTTTTTGGGAATATCTGGCTGCTCGCCGAGGATGAAAGCGAACCTTCCCGGCAGGTGGGCCTGGCAGAGCGCCTGCGTGGCGGCGTCCACCTTGTTGGAATTGACCGCCGCCTTGATGCCTGCGCTTGCCATATCGTCCAGCAGGCGCGGGATGCCGCCGTAGGGCCGGGTGTAATCATTGACGTGAGCCAGATAATAGCCCCGGAAATCGGAAAGGGCCCTTGTAAAGGCTGCTTCGTCCGATCCCTCGGGAATGGCGCGGCGCATGGTGCTGGCAATGCCGTTGCCGATCAAAAGGCGCACCTCCTCCCGTGTGCGCAGGGGAAAGCCCTGCAGGCGAAGGGCGTGGTTCACCGCCTTGGTCAGGTCGTCCAGCGTGTCCAACAGCGTGCCGTCCAGGTCGAATATCACAAGCTCGTATTTCATCTGTTCATCACCGCATCGTTTTTTTGCATCATATCAGATTTGCAGAATGGCTTCTGTACGTTCAGGTTAGAATTGTGTTATATGGCAAAACAAACCCGCAGGACGCCGCGACGGGAATTGAATTTGTCCGGCGAATGTGATAGAATACATATTGGTATATTATAGGTTTTTATACTGTACGAGGAGGCGCGCCATGCCAGCCTATGAAGCCTTTGCCGGTTTATATGACGCCCTGATGGACGACGTGGATTACGACGCCTGGGCGGAATACTACATGGCCCTGATCGGGCGCATGGGGGTCGAGCCTTACGCGCTGTGCGATTGCGCCTGCGGCACCGGCGCCATGTCGGTGCGCTTTGCCGAGCGGGGCGTGAAGGTGACCGGGGTGGATCTGTCCGGCGACATGCTGGAGCTGGCCAGGCAGAAGGCACTGTCCCGGGGCGTACAGGTGATGTTTGTGCGCCAAGACATGTGCGCGCTGACGCTCCCCAGGCCGGTGGACGCGCTGGTATGCGCCTGCGACGGCGTGAATTATCTGCTGGACGACGACCGGCTGCGCGCCTTTTTCGACCGGGCGCGCCGGGCCCTGCGACCGGGCGGCGTGTTCGCCTTCGACATCTCCTCGCCGTACAAGCTCCGGCACACGCTGGGGAACAATTTCTTTGGCGAGGATCGGGGCGAGGTCGCCTATCTGTGGAGCAACCGGTGGGACGAGGCGGCTCAAACCGTGACCATGGATCTCACCTTTTTCACCCGGGAGGCCGACGGGCGCTACCGCCGTTTCGACGAGCTGCACGTGCAGAAGGCCCACGCGCCGGAGCACCTGCTGGCGTTGATGTCGCAGAGCGGCTTTGTCAATGCGCGGGCGCTGGGGGACAGGCGCTTCGATCCCCCGGCGGCGGATGAACCGCGCGTTCACATCGCGGCGATCCGGGAATAATATAGATAAGGAGTATCTCTGTATGGGCGTTATGAATCGGGACGGCATACTGCACATATCCCTTTTGGAAGGGCAGGCCAGGGCCATATTGACCGAGAGCACCCAGGTGGTTCAGGCTGCGAAGGACATCCACGGCCTTTCCCGAATCGCCACGGCAGCCCTGGGCCGCACGCTCACGGCCACGGCGATGATGGGAAGCATGCTCAAGGGCCGGGACGAGAGCGTCACGGCCTCGATTCGGGGCGGCGGTCCCATCGGCACGGTGCTGGCGGTGGCCGGGGCGGATTGCTCGGTGAAGGGCTACGTGGACAATCCCGCCGTAGATCTGCCCCGCACGGGGCCGAAGCTGCCCGTGGGGGCCGCGGTGGGCAGGGAGGGCCGCCTGTCCGTCATCAAGGACCTGCGGCTGCGGGAGCCCTACGTAGGCCAGGTGAACCTTGTGTCGGGCGAGATCGCCGAGGATTTCGCCATGTACTTTACCGCCTCCGAGCAGACGCCGTCGCTGGTGTCGCTGGGCGTGCTGGTCAGCGACGAGCGTGTGGAATCCGCGGGCGGCCTGATCGTGCAGCTGCTGCCGGGGGCCAGCGAAGCGGCGATACAGTCCATCGAGAACAGCGCGGGCATGTTTATGGACATCTCGGGCACGATGAAGGCGTACCACCTGGACGGCGCGGTGGACCAGCTGCTCATGCACCTGCAGCCCAGGGTGCTGGAGCGCCGTGAGGTGCGCTATGCCTGCGATTGCAGCCGCGAACGGGTGGAGCGGGCGCTGATCACCCTGGGGGCGGAGGAATTGACCGACATGCTCCGGACCCAGCACGGCGCGCAGGTGGACTGCCACTTCTGCAACAAGCGCTATCGCTTCAGCGAGGACGATCTCAGGGCGCTGCTGGCTGCGGCAACGGCGAAGGGAGACGCAGCGGACAGGGGCTGAGGATCTTCCCCCCGCGCCTTTGGTGGGCCGGCTGGCGCATGCGCCGCCGCTACGACATGGTTTCGGCAGCCGCAATGCCGTCTCACAGATCTGTTCCGGAATAATCTTTCAATATTGGGAGCATCAATGAAAAACAACATCAATGTCGTCGCCTTCAAGCGATCTTCGGCCTACGTGCATCACCGGGCCATGATGAACCGGCGGGAAAACAACATCGTGGATGCCCTGGAGCTGATGCGCCGCGCGGTGGAGGCCGCGCCGGAGAACCGGGAGTACCGGCTGGATCTGGCGGAGCTCTATTGCGAAATGGGCTGCCACGAGCAATCCACCCGCCTGCTGCTGGACATGCTGGCGGAGGGCGACGGGCCCACGGAGTGCTACTACGGCCTGGCGTTGAATCAGCTTGGGATGAACGACCTCACCGGCGCGCAGCGCTCGCTGACCCTGTACCGGCATCGCGACCCCGAGGGCGCGCACCTGGAGGAGGTTCAGCGCCTGGCCGCAGAGCTGGTTTTTTTCGACGAGCTCAGCCATCCCGTCAACCGAAAGCTCCGCCGCGCGGTCTGTATCGCCAACCGGGCCTGCGACGCGATGAAGGCGGACATGAACGAAAAGGCCTGCCGCCTGTTCGAGCGTTCGCTGTCCATGGCCTCGGAGCAGTACGACATGCGGGCCCTGTACGCCATGGCGCTGCTGATCGTCGGCCGCACCGACGAGGCCCTGACCCAGGCCGGACAGGCCGCCGGGGGTTATCCGCCGTCGGTGAAGGCGCTGTGCGTCAGCGCGCAGGTGTTTGCCATGTCCGGGGACGCCCACACCGCCCGGACGCTGATCGCCCGGGCGATGGAGGAGCGTCCCGAGGGGCAGGAGCTGCGGCTGATGATCTACGTGATGGGCGAACTGGGCATGGACCAAGAGGTGGCGGACTACGTGCGCAAGGCCCTCCGGGAAGCGCCCTTTGACCGGGATCTGCTGCACATGCGGGCGGTGGCCCTGAATCGCACAGGCACGCCGGACATCCGCGTGGCCCGCTTCTGGGCGCGCATACTGCGCATCGATCCGTCGGACAGCGTGGCCCAGTACTATCAGGAGGCGGCCTTGAACGGGCGGTTGAAGGACGAAGCGCCGGACTACGGCTACCAGGTGCCCCGCCGGGAATTTGAGCGCCGTCTGCGCCTGTTGGTGGAGCAGATGGGCCAGGGCTATGAACAGCTTGAAACCCGCTGGCGGGACGACCCCGCCTTTCGACAGCTGATGGCCTGGGCGGTCCGGGCGGAGGACGCGCGGCTGAGCCGCGCCGCCATGACCGCGCTGACGACCATCGACCACCGGGAATCGAGGAGCCTGGTGCGCATGCTGCTGTTCAACGAGGGCGTTCCGGGCGATTTGAAAATCCACGCGGCGCTGGTGCTGCGGCTCCAGGGCGTGGATTCCGAGGCCATCATGCCCGCAAGGACGGGCCTCGGCCCCGGCTTCATGCCCGATGCCAAAGCGATGATGGCCCGCCTGAGCGTGGGCGAGCGCCAGCTGGTGCGCTACGCTGACGAGGTGCTCCAACGGGAATACGGCATCGCGGCACTTTCACAGCTGTTGCTGATTTTCTCGGCCTATCGCCAGCTGCGGGGCACGTCGATGGATCCCGTGCGCTGCGTCGGCGGCGGCGCGGCGGCGCTGGCCTACAGCTATCTGCTGGTCTATGGGCCCAAACCGGATACCGACAAACTGGCGGAGCAGTTCGGCTGCGACGTGCGTCAGTTGACATACTACGCCCGGCGGATCGCAAGCAGCCTGGACAAGGTGGCGCGGGAGGAACAGGTATGACAATAATGCGCGTGCGTCCGCTCTGCTCTGTGACGGCGCAGACGTCGCCGTTACAGTATCGGATGGGCTTACAGGCCCTAAAGCGCTCATCGCCGCCGGACGGCCTGCGCCTTTTGCAGGCCAAATCTGAACAAATCCGTCTCGCCGGGCGGCGCGTTCGTTTTTAGATACCCTTATGCAGATTACATTGTTGGAGAGGTCTATGAAGATATACGATTTTGACGCCAAATTCTACGATTACGCCCGCGCATGGATGGCCATGCGCCCCGGCATGACCGAAAAGCAGGTGGAGGACAGCTACAACGAGATCATGCTGAACTTCCTCAACGCCCCGGCCAAGTGGCTGGACGGGGAGAAGCCGGGGGAGTATTTCCTGCGCTACAGCGAGCCGAAGGATCTGCTCAAGCTGCTGGAGGAATACGACAAGCGGGACATCGGCCTGCCGGAACCGCTGTACAGCCGGGTGGTGAGCGTGGGGCAGCCCTGCGTGCCCGGCTTGATGCGCATGGCGGGGGACACGGACAGGCCCGAATCCCTGCGGGCGACGGCGCTGGCCATCCTCCGGGACATCGACAGCGACGACGCGCGGGATCTGTACGTCGATCTGGTCTGTCGCAGCGGGGAGGAAGATGAGATCGGCGAAATGGCGGCGGATATCCTGTCCGACGGCGACGGCAGGGAGATCGAAGCGCTCCTGCAGCGCTACGACGCCGCCGGGGAGTTCGGCCAGCAGCGCATACTGGGCGTCTGTGCCAATTTTCCCGGTGACGACCGCATCCTCGGCTATATGCTGGACAAGCTGCGCAACCGGCCTGAGCAGCGGGCGCTGTACGCCTCGTTCCTGGGCAAGCTGGGCGATCCCCGGGCCATCGAAGCCATGACGCCGTTCCTGTCGCTGACGGACATCGGTTATCTGGACTACATCGAGCTGCGCAACGCCATCGAGGAGCTGGGCGGGGATCCGGGGGAAGAGCGTACCTTTTACGGAGACCCGGATTTCGAAGCCATGCGCAACATCTGAACCATCGCGGCCTGTCGGCTGAGGGGAGGGAAGCCCGTGTACTGTTCTCATTGCGGAAAAAAGGTGGGCGAGGATATGCTCTTCTGCCCGTTTTGCGGCAAGCCCATCGTCATACCCGAACAGGACGACGCGCCGGTGGATGTGCCTGTCGTCATGCCGGTTTTCGCCGAGAATTCCGTCGAGAGCGTTGCTTCAGGGGATACAAATGCGCCCATCGAGGGCGATACACAGGCTGTCCCGCAGAATGAAATCGGGTCTGTTTCAGAAGACAGACCGAAGTCGGACGATAAAGAGGGCGCAGAGGCGCAGGCCACGGACGCGGCAAAGGCGTCGGACGACGCTGCGGCGGAGCTGCTGGACTGGAGCCGGGAGCGCAGAAGCCACCTGGATTCGGACGTGTGGGCCAGACCGGAGGTCCCGGCGGCGGATTTTTCGCCGCTGGAGATCGAAGAAGGCGGGGACAAGCCGGAGGAAGCGGGCTGGCGGGAGGAGATCACACGGAAAAAACAGGCCGCAGTGCCCGAAAAGAAGCCGCCGAAGATGGCGCGCGGCGGTGAACCGCCCGTTCAATTGCAGGGCAGCGCGCCAAAGCTGAAGCCGGACGCGCCGGACGATAAATCCCGGGGCAAGAATCGGAAGGGGCGCAAGCCCGCCAACACGCTGGTGCCGCCCAAGACGATGAACCCCAACGACATCTTTATGGATGGCAAGCGCGCCGCCTACGACGAGGTCGACCCCTACGATTACGATGACGCCGGCGACGATTCCGAGGGGAGCTTTTCCTTTGAGGATGAGGATGAGAGCAGCTTTTTCATGCGCCATCTCCGGGGAATCGTGAGCCTGGCGCTGTTTGCGATACTGTTTCTGTTGATCGTGATCTATGCCTGCTCCCGTGCGGGACAGCTCAGTCTGGCGCGGGCCAACATCGCCTGGAGCAAGGACGCCTACAGCACCCTCGGCTATCAATCCTACCAGGCGGGCCAATACAGCGAGGCGGGGCTTTTTTACGAGCGCGCGCTTCAGCGCGACCCGAACAGCTACAGCTTCGCTTCCTCGGCGGCGATGGCCTATCTGGAAGCGGGGGAGAACGACAAGGCGGCGGCGATGCTGAAGCGCTGTGCCCAGATCGACCCCACCAAGCTGGAGCCCTATATCTACCTGTTGAAGCTGTATCCGGACGCCGCCTCCAGGCCCTGGGACATCACCCAGCTGTTGCAGCAGGGCTACCAGCGCACCGGCGACGCGCGGCTGAACGTCACCGGATAAAAACACATCGTAATAAAGGGGAGAAAGGCCGTTGCAAACGCCGGAATTCCTGCTTGCGCCGATGGACGGCATGACCCGCGCCTCCTTCCGGAGCGTCTGCTTCGACTATGGGGCCGACGGCGCGACCACGGAGATGATACAGTCCCTGGCCTACGGGCGGGCCAGAAGGCCCATGAGCCCCGCCTTTCAGGAGGTGCTGGCCCGCTGTCCCAACGAGCGCAACCTGGCGGCCCAGCTGATCGGCAGCGACCCGGCGGCGATGGCGGAGTCGGCCCGCAGGCTGGAGGCCCTGGGGCGATTCGACGCCATAGACATCAACATGGGGTGTCCGGCGCGCAAGGTGGTGGGCAGCGGCAACGGCGCGGCGCTGTTGAAGTCGCCCGAGCGCGCGTTTGCGGTGATGGCCGCCGTGAAGGCCGCCACATCCCTGCCGGTGCGGTTAAAGCTGCGCCTGGGCTGGGACGCGGCGCACATCACCGCGCCTTGTCTGGTGGCGGAGGCGGAGAACCTGGGCTTTCAGAGCGTCACGCTGCACGGGCGCACCCGCGAGCAGATGTATCTGGGCGCCGTGGACACGGCGGCGATTCGCGCCGTCTGCGACGCCGTGCATATCCCGGTGTATGCCAACGGCGGCGTCACCTGCGCCCGGGACGCGCTGACCTTCCTGCAGAATTCCCACGCGGCGGGGGTCGCCATCGGCCGGGCCGCGCTGAAAGCCCCCTGGATCTTCGAGGACATCAAGGCCCTGCGGCGGGGTGAGCCTGTCGCGCCGCGACGGGCCCCCGAGCGCGTCGCGCTGCTGATTCGCCTGGCGACGCTGACCTGCGGCCACCGCCCCGAGGCCGTGGCCATCTGCGAGATGCGGCGGTTTTGCGGCTGGATGCTGGCAGGGCTGACGGGATATGAGGCGGTACTTACAAAAATGAACGCGGTCGTCACCCTCGACGCCTTTCGCGCGGCGCTTGAGGCGTATCTTGAAGCACTGGTTCGGCGCGACGATATCGACGTTCACCCCGAGCGCATGCCGCAAATGTCGCTGGATACCGTGGCGCACCGCCAGGCGCGGCGCATGGCAAAGTGGGCGTGAACGGCCTGACGACGTGTGAGACGTGGAACAGGAGGTCGTTATGATAAGGCGGATTTTGATGCTTGCCCTTGCGATGCTGACCGTTGGCGTCGCCCAGGCGCAGTGCCGGTTTGTGCCGGAGGGCGCGACATTGCCGGATTCATCCTCGATTCCCGTGGAGGCATTGCCCGAGGCCCGTGCGGCGGCCTGGGACAACTGGCGGAAGGCGCAGCTTGAAAGCGCCCGACTGATCGAGGAGACCGGCAAAAGGGCCATGACCTTCGGGGATGCCACCATGCGCTATACCGTCGAGGTTGTCGGCGAAAAGCCGGAGGACGGCTATCCCCTGTATATCGCCATGCACGGCGGCGGCTCCGGAGAAACCCCGGATATGAACGACGCGCAGTGGGAGGAAATGCAGCTCTATTACAGCATGGCGCTGGATTGCGGGGTTTATGTGGCCGTGCGGGGCGTGCGAGACACCTGGGACACGCACTTCAATCCGGAATCCTATCCGCTCTACGACCGGTTGATACAGTACATGATACTGACCGAGGCTGTGGACCCCAACCGCGTCTACCTGGAGGGCTTCTCCGCCGGGGGCGACGGCGTCTACGCGATATCCACCCGGATGCCGGATCGCTTCGCCGCCGCGAACATGAGCTCCGGACATCCCAACGGCGTCTCGCCCATCAATCTCTTCAACCTTCCCATACAGCTCCAGGCGGGCGAATTTGATACGGCCTATGACCGTAACACGACGACTGCCGAATACGGCCTTCAGCTGGACGCGCTCCGGGCGGAATACGGCGGGTTTGAGCATCGGACGCTGATCCACTTTGACAGGGGACACAACTACGAGGATTATGACCGCGAGCCCGTGGAGGTCATGGCCGACAGCGGCAAATGGCTGAACGCGGACGACCGCGCCGTCGCCCGCGTGGATTCCTTTCCGCCGGACTATATGGACGCCTTCACCCGCGACCCGCTGCCGCCGAAGCTTATTTGGGACCTGAGCACACGGGCAAACAGCCGGGAGACGGAGAGCTTTTACTATCTTTCCGCGCCGTTCGACACCAATCAGGGCATCGTCAAGGTCAACTTGGAGGGCGGGAACCGCATCAGCGTCGATACCCGGGATGTGAACGGGCCGTTCAGCATCATGCTGAACGAAGCCATGGTGGATTTTTCCGAGCCCGTCGTCT
Organism: uncultured Eubacteriales bacterium; assembly: GCA_902778995.1. Lineage (GTDB taxonomy): Bacteria > Bacillota > Clostridia > Christensenellales > Aristaeellaceae > UBA2862. The sequence continues at coordinate 2,029 of CACYZW010000019.1, read as the reverse complement.
TTACCGTCGACGGCGTGGAAACGGCGCTCACGCTTGCGCCGGATCGGGCGATACTCGACGCCACGACCCGGGATCGGGGAGATCCGTGCTATCAATTTGAGGCGGTCGTCGAATTCAAATGCATCGCCTGAACGGGGAAGGCCGTGATCGAGGCAGGGCGCCAGGCTTTCGGAAGGGTCGGCCTGCGCGGTTTGTTGAATAAATATGCCTCTCGCCACTTGGCAAACGGCGCGGGGTTGTGGTACAATACTGGCGAAAGGCACAGCCATACCGACGTGCGCACAGGAGGTTTCACATGCCGTTTGAGATTGTCAGAAACGATATCACCAGAATGCGGGTGGACGCCATCGTCAACGCCGCGAACAACAGCCTGCTGGGCGGCGGCGGGGTGGACGGGGCGATTCATCGCGCCGCAGGGCCGCAGTTGTTGGAGGAATGCCGCGCGCTGGGCGGCTGCAAGACCGGCGAGGCGAAGCTGACCCGGGGCTACAGGCTGCCCTGCAAATATGTCATTCACACCGTCGGCCCCATTTGGCGGGGCGGCAGCGAGGGCGAAGAGGCGCTGCTCGCGGTATGCTATCGCAACGCGCTGGCCATCGCCAGGCAGCAGGGCTGCGATTCCGTGGCCTTTCCGCTGATTTCCGCAGGGGTCTACGGCTATCCAAAGGATCAGGCCCTTCGGGTGGCGGCGACGGAGATCGAACGCTTCCTTCAGGAGGCGGACATGATGATCTACCTGGTCGCCTACACGCGGGACGCGATCGTGCCGGACGCCAGGCTGTTCGGCGAGGTGGCCGCCTACATCGACGACGTGTACGTCCGGGAGCATCGGGACTTTGGCCGCGAGGCGAGGCGCAGCCAGTATCTGAGGGACGGCGCGCCCAGGGGTGTTCCGGATCCGGGCAGCCTGTTCCGCCGCCCCCACCGCGAGGACAACGCGCGGAACGAGACGGTGTTTTCCGAGGCGAATGTGGAACGCCTCACCGCCCTGCAAGGCGAGACGCCGGAGGACGCGCAGACCCGCACAGCCGAGACGTTCAGCGAAATGCTGATTCGCAAGCTCGAAGAGAAGGGCATGTCGGATATGGCATGCACCGCCCGGGCCAATGTGGACAGGCGGCTTTTCGGCAAGATCAGGAACAACGCGGGCTATCGCCCCGCCAAACAGACGGCGCTGGCCTTTGCCATCGCGCTGGAGCTGTCGCTGGAAGAGGCCAGGGAGCTGTTGGTGAAGGCCGGCTTTTCGCTTTCCCACGGCGACAAACGGGACATCGTGGTGGAATATTGCCTCATAAACGGGCATTACAACGTGACCAGCATCAACGAGATACTATTCAAGCTGGATTTGCAGCCGCTGGGGTATTGAGCGGTTGGAATAGACAACCGAGGGGGGAGAGACCTGTGTTTTGTTCGAATTGCGGAACACAACTGGGATCGGGCGTCAATTTCTGCCCGAACTGCGGCACGCGGGTGAGCAACCAGACCGCGCCCGCGTCGAATCCGGGAAACATGGTGATGCTGGTCTCCGTGGGCAGGAGCAACCGCGCAACCGCGGCGGCGCTGCTGGCGCGGATATGCGGCTACGATGAAGACGACGCGCTGCTGATCGTGGACAGCGCGCCCATTGTCGTGGCCCGCGGACTCAGCGACGCCCAGGCGCGCTATCTGGCCCAGGCGCTGACCGAGTACGGCGTCGAGGTTGCCGTCCGCGATGAGAATGGGTGGCGGGAATGGGAATCCGAGAACACCTCTGTATGGGATCAGACGGGAACGCTCATGGCCGGCGTCGCGTCCGTGCTGGGATTGCTGGGCCTTGGCAACCGCATCAGCCGCGATATGATGCACCGCATGGATGATCCCAATCTTTCGACGGGTGCTCGCCCGCCGGTGTTCAGGCTGAATGACGCGCTCCGCGCTGTGCCGTCGAGGCCGCCGTTGCATCGCGCGCCGCCGCCACCGCCACCGACACGTCCTGCGCCCGCCGCGAGGCCCGCGCCGCCGCCACCGCCACGCCCTGCGCCCGCCGCGA
>CACYZW010000018.1 GCA_902778995.1 uncultured Eubacteriales bacterium | reverse complement strand
GGCGCGTAGAAGCCCGTCACCTGATAGCCCCAGGACAGGTCGAAGGGATGCTCGCACACGCCCATCAGCTCCACATGGGTAAAGCCCATGTAGGTCAGGTACTGCGCCAGGTCGTCGGCGTACTGGGTGTAATTCAGGAAGCCGTCCTCGTCCCAGTCGCCCTGGAAGCCCTTCTTCCAGGAGCCGAGGTAGACCTCATAAATGGACATGGGCCGTTCCACGGCCTTCGTGTTGTCGCGGGTGGACTGGTGGATCTCATCGTGCCATTCGTAGTTGTCCAGCGCCCACACGATGGAGGCGTTGTCCGGCCGCTTCTCGAACCAGAAGCCGTAGGGGTCGGACTTGTAGCGCTTCACACCGTCCTCTCCGGTGATGACATAGCGATAGGCATCGCCCTGTCCAACACCCGCCAGGAAGCACTCCCACACGCCGGGGTCGCCCGCGGCGCGGTGCATCCACTGCTCGTTCTCCCATCCGGTCTTTGCCGTGATGACGGAGACGTACCGGGCGTTGGGCGCCCAGACGTTGAACCACGTGCCCTGCACGCCCTCCGCCTCGCCCGGGTGTGCGCCCATCTTTTTGTAGACCTCGTAATTCGTGCCCTGATGGAACAGAAAGCTGTCGTAGTCGGAAAATACGACTCTCTTTTCGGTGTTGTCTGCCATAGCGTTTCCCCTTTCGCGTCATCGCAGGTCATATGTAAGAACAAATGCGCTGTGGGCAGGCGCATCGAAGCGGAGAATGCCCGATTCTACCGTACCCGTGGGTGTGTCTGTCAAATTGAAGCCCTGTTCTGTCGTGTTGAATCGGATTCGCGTCGCTGCGCCGTCGGGGATGCCGACGTCCCGCAGAGGAAGGTCGATCAATATCGTCTGATCCGTGTTGTTGCAGGTCACGATCACAGCGGTTTCCGCGTCGAACCGGGCGTAGGCGATGTAGCCCCAGCCCGCGCACAGCGGCTTGACGCTGCCGTACCGGAGCGCCGGCAGGCCTTTCCGGAGCTTGGCCAGCGCCCGGAAGAATTCGATCATTACCTGATCTTCGTGCTCCCAGGGGTAGGTTCGGCGGTTGTCCGGGTCCGTCCAGCCGACCAGGCCCGCCTCGTCGCCGTAGTAGATCGTCGGCGCGCCGGGCCAGGTCATCTGGATCACCGCAGCCTCCCGGAATACCTCGGGATGGATGTCCCACCCGGCCGCCTCGCCGCCCACGGTGTTCAGCCGACCGATCCTGCCGTTGGTGCGGGTCATGAAGCGGCTGTGATCGTGATTCGACAGCTCGTCCATGGCACAGTAAATCGAGGGTGTGGGCATTCGGGACATCGCCTCGAAGATCATATGGAAGAACGCCATGCCGTTCTGGTACAGGTCATCGCGGCGGTGGTCCGAGTGCTTCTCCATGCCCGTCAGGAAGAAAGACAGCGGATCCATAAAGGCGTCGTAGTTCATCACGGTGTCCCACTCGTCGCCGCCGAGCCACGACGAAGGATTGCCATAGTGCTCCGCGATGATGAGCAGGTTCGGGTTCACGGCCTTCACGCGGCGGCGAAACGCCTTCCAGAACAGGTGGTTAAACTCCGGCGTCAGCCCCAGGTCGGCGGCCACGTCCAGCCGCCAGCCGTCTATGCAGTAGGGCGGGGAGGCCCACTTTTCCGCTACGCGAAAGATTTCCTCGCACAGCGCGGCGGAGCGCTCGTAATACAGCTTCGGCAGCGTCTCGATGTCCCACCAGCAGTGGTAATCCCAATTGTCCCGGAATGAAAACCAGCCGCGGTAAGGGCTTTGGGGATGGCCGAAAGCGCCGTCGTCCCCCTCATAGATGCCTTCGCGGTTCATCCAGCGGCCGAAGGAGCCGCAATGGTTGAATACGCCGTCCAGTATGAGCTTCAGGCCCCGGCGGTGGACCTCGGCGCAGAAGGCCTCGAACCACGCGTCGCTGGCCTTCAGATTGTCGGGATGGGTTGTGCGCGTCCGGTAGAGCGTCGCGTGGGCGTTGTCCGTGTCCCAATTCTCAAGCACATTCCCCGATTCCACGGGAATCACCGTCAGGTGCGGGTCTATGTGATCGTAGTCCTGGGTGTCGTATTTATGGGGCGACGGTGAGACGAATATGGGGTTGAAGTAGAGCGCCTCCACGCCCAGCGATTGGAGGTAATCCAGCTGCTCCAGCACGCCCTGCAGGTCGCCGCCGTAGTGACAGTGGTAATCGTCCTGCGTGGGCGGCGCTTCCCAGCACGGTGCACGACGAACATACGCCCTGGCGTACCAATATTCCCTGTCCTGAACGTCGTTGTTCCGGTTGCCCTTCCGAAACCTGTCGGGTAAAATCTGATACTGTATCGCGCCCCGGGACCATTCCGGCACGTGAAACCCCGGAATGATCCGGAAGGAACGGGCCGGGTCCATTGAAGGCGTGCACTCCGCCCACCTGGGACCCATGCGGTCGAAGTGGATGTACTTCCCCTGCCATTCGATCAGGAAGGAATAGAGGATGGTCCTGTCGCCGCAATGGATCTGAGCCTCATACCAGTCGAAGCATTCGTCGGTCTTCGCCTTCGACATGCGCGTCTGTACGACGGGAAAGCCCTGCAGCAGGCAGACCTGTGCCTCCGCGTCCCTTTGGATGCGCAGCCGAACCGTCACACGATCGCCGCTTTCCGGTTCGGCAGGGGCTCTGAACAGCTCGGTGCCGTCGCTGAATATCGACGAGAACAGCGCGTCCAGTTCATTGTAGGGCTGGTTCATAGGGGATGATCACCTTCATATTCATTCTCAGACCTGTCACACCGGGACGGGAGGGGTTCCCCCGCCCCGGTCGGGAGCTTAAAATGTTTTTTCGCTCTCCACTCGTCGCTTTTTTACGCGGCGTCCTTCGCCGTTCCAGGTTCTTCAACCTCCGCGGCCGCTTCCGTCTCTGCGCTGTTCAGCAGGGCGAGCAGATCCGCAAACTCGGGGACGGCTTTGGTGGCCGTGCCGATGATGCTGAGGCCGCTGAGCACAACTTCCCCCGTCAGCTCCTGCTCCAGCTTCTTGCTCTCCTTGCCGATCAGCAGAGATTCCACCGGGACGGTGCGCCTGTCGCCGATGCTCAGATCCAGCGGCTGCACGCCACTCTGGATGGTGGTAAGACCGACAGCCAGGGGCTTATCAGGATCCTGTATGTAGAGCGCGTTCTCGGCGTTCAGCGCCTCTTTCTCCTCGTCCAGTCCGATCGTGAACACGTCGCCGTAGTAGTCGCCATTGATGTTGACTTCCAGCTTGGCGCTGCTGCCATTGATTTCCCTGTCGTATGGCACAAAGGCGAAGGCGGCGGAAATGCCGTCCTTGCCGTCGGTGCCGGGGACGTTCAGCAGGGCCTCCACGCTGTCCTTTACCTGATGGAGTTCAATGGAAGCGTACGCCTCTGTCTGTCCGGGCAGGGTAAGCGTAGCCGCGAAGGCCTTTTCGGGCGAGAGCTCTTCGCCCTTGTCGTCCAGGTTCGCGTAGAGGGCGATGTCGATGGCGGGAATATTCTCGGTGACGAAGGCGCTGTTTGCAAGATCCTCATCCGTGAGAAGCGTGTTCACCAGTATGGTGAGAATCAGCGAATCCTGCTGTATCTTCGCGAACATGTTGTTCAGGGCGTCGGCGACCCCCTGCCTGTCGAAGCTGATCTTCATGCTGGTGTTGTAGGTCTTGCCGTTCTGAAGCACGAATTCGCCCTTCTCCTCCTCGCCGATGCGCATGGCGGAGAGCACGTCCATGACGAATTCCGTGATATAGGGCTTCATGGCCTCTCTTGCCCTGTATTCCTCCGCTTTCTTCTCCGCGCGAACGCCTCTTGTAATTTCAGAGACGATGCCGAGCACGCCCGACGCCACGTCGAGGGAATCCTTGGAAACGGTCAGCGCGTGGCCTGGAATCAGGTTGCTGAGGACGACCAGGCCCTCGTCGTTCTCCCCGAGGGTAAAGCAGAACACTTCCGTCTCGTTCAAAAACACCTCGTACCTGACGCCGTTTTCGGCGATGATCAGTTGGTCGGTGGCCGCGTTGACGACCGCCAGCGCGGAATCGACGAGCTTCCGTGTTTTCTCGTCAAGCTTCAGTTCGTCCATGATCTGGGCGGCCTTGTCGCGGTCGATGTTGACGGAAGAGGCCAGAACCAGTCCGTCGTTCGGGGTTTGTGCCGGTTCGGCCAGCGCGAGAGTAGCGGTCAGCGCCATGATCAGCGCCAGCAGCAGTGCAACGATCCTCTTCATGGGTCATACCTCCATTGTAATTGAATTCAGTTCTCGGGCAATCCTGTGGCGGCACCGAAAGGCTCAAAGCGCTCCAATGCCTTTCATAGGCGTCTCAAAATGACCACAACCCCCTCCCGATGATTCATTGATCTGTTTTACAGGACCTCGCGGGTTTCAAGCCTGAAGCTACTGGGATTTATCACGGAAATGCAGCGCCCCGGCCATCGGCTCCGCCCAGCTGTAATTTTTCATGTATTCGCCTCGGTATGCTTTGATCGCCTCAGCGTCTCTGTCCAGCATGCGATAATAATCGCAGTCCAGCAGCTCCGGGCGTATGGCGATGTTCTGTCCCCGTCGGATCAGGACATCCTCCATTCCGATTTCCTTCAGGGTTTCCCTCAGATCGCTGATGAAATTGCGCACGCGATGCTTCGCGTTCTTCAAATCCACGGTATCGCCCCACAGCGCGGAGATCACCTCTTCGGTCGTACAGGACGCGCCCTTGCGATTCACCAGATAGGCAAGCAATTCCTTGGTCTGACGTCTGGTGAAAATCAGGGGTTCTCCCTTCCAAAACACTTCAAAGTAACCGAAGCACTGGACCCGCAGCCTGTCAGCTTTGGGCGCGGATGGCAGCGCCTCCAGCTCCGCCCGCACCTGCTCAGGCGTCAGAGGTTTGATCACATATCCCTGGGCGCGCACCTGAAAGGCATCCAGCGCGTATTGGGAATGGGTCGTGACGAATACGATCCGGGTTGCCGGGGATACCTTCCTGAGCGCGACGGCAAATTCCAGCCCGGACAGGCCCGGCATTTCAATGGCGCTGAATGCGATGTCCGGGAACAGGGCCCGGGCTCGGATGGCCTCCAGCGCGTCGGTCGCCCGTTCAAAGCACATGAGCTCCGCTTCCGGATCGGCTTTCCGGATGGCCTGCTCAGCATCGCGCAGCATCGTCGGGTCGTTATCTACGGCAATGATCAGCATAACGTTCCTTTCGTTGTTCAACCAAAACGCTTCTGTATGTTCAAATTATGACAATACAAGCTAATGGTATCACACGGAGCGCTCATTATCGTCTCAATTGCGTCTCACAAGTGTCTCAACTATCGCATATCCTAGTTATTTAACACTTTTGTAAAAGATATAGTCGGGACACATGCAGCCTCGGTTGTGAATAATGAGTCCTCTCCTTAAGGAAATACCGCATAATCGAGTCCGTGCAGTAACGAGATGAATTTTTAGTCGATTGCAAACTGCAAATTTCGAAGGCTTGCTGGCGGCAAGTCAAGAAATCAGCAGGCTATTTCCTCAAAAGGCATTGAAATACAGCGTCCCTGCCGTCAGCTCCGCCCAGCTGTAGTTGGTCATGTATTCGCCGCGGAAGGCGTTGACCGCCGCCATGTCGCCCTCCAGCATACGGTAATAATCGCAGTCCAGCAATTCGGTGCGCACGGCGATGTTGTTCGTGCGCCGGATCAGTACGTCTTCCATTCCGATGCCCTTCAGGACTTCCCTCAGATCGCTGACGAAGTTCCGAACGCGATGCTTGGCGTTTTTCATGTCGTCGACGTTGCCCCACAGCGCGAAGATCACGTCCTCCATCGCGCAGGAGGCGCCCCTTCGATCCACGAGATAGGCCAACAGCTCTTTGGTCTGCCGCCGCGCAAACTGGAGCGGCTCTCCCTGCCAGAACACCTCAAAGTTGCCGAAGCACTGGACCTTCAGCCGATTCGGGGCAGGTTCCGGCTCAGCTGGAAGCTCGTCCAGCTCCCTTCGCACCAGCGCCGCCGTCACAGGCTTCATAATATACCCCTGAGCCCGCACCCGGAAGGCGTCCAGCGCGTATTGGGAGAAGGCTGTGACGAATACCACCCGCGTATCCGGCGAGGCCTTCTTGAGCGCGACGGCAAACTCCAGCCCGGACAGCCCCGGCATTTCAATGTCGCTGAAAACGATGTCCGGGGACAGCCCTTCGTTTCGAATAGCATCCAGCGCGTCGGCAGCCCTGTCAAACGCCCTGATCCCGGAGAGCGGCGCGGCTTCTTCAACGCAGCGGCAGAGCACCCGCAAAGCCTTGGGTTCATCGTCTATGGCAAAGATCATCATCGTCTGTTTTCCTCCTTCGGCAATGCGATGGTCACGCAGGTGCCGGCCCCGGGAATGGATTTGATGGTCAGCTCGCCGCCGCACATCTGGGCGAGCCGCTGGCGCACATTCTGGATGCCCACGTGGGAGCTCCCCTGTTCCCTCTGCTGCTTTTCAGGGTCAAAGCCGGGACCGTTGTCTTTCACGGTGATCTCATAGCAATCGGGCGTCTCCCTTGTGGCAATGACCACCTCTCCCCTGCCGTCGGCATTGCCGCGAACGCCGTGACGCACGGCGTTTTCCACGATGGGCTGCAGGGTCAGGATCGGCAGCACGAAGGATTCGCACTGTATGTCGTACCGCACGGTCAGCTTGTCCTCGAAACGCATCTCCTCCAGCGCCAGGTATTGCCGGGTGTGCTCCAGCTCCTGGGCGAAGGGAATGGGGGCGTTCGTCTGCAATGCGTCCATGTTCCCGCGCAGATAATTGGCGAACTGCACGGTGGCGGCCTCGGCCTGGGCCGGGTCGGAGCGACACAGCTCCTGGATCACCGTGAGGGAATTATACAGAAAATGGGGCTGGATCTGGGTCATCATGATCTGAATGCGCTGCTCCGCCTGGAGAGCCTGCTCGTGCTCCCGCACGAATTGCAGGTGCAGACAGATATAGTTGATCACGCAGTCTATGACGATGGCGATGGTGAGGTAGGTAATGGGATAGTCGAAGTCGTAGGTGTTGAAGTCCAGGGCCAGCGCGCCGATGATCAGCTCGAACATCAGCACAGGCAGCCATGTCTCCCGCCGCGTCTTCGGTTCAAACACGCGAATCGTCATAACGATATAGCAGATGAACAGAATCGCGCCGATATAGAAGCTCGTACTGGACAGCGGGCCCGATATGTAATGGTTATCGTGCGAAATATGAAAGCAGACGTCTGAAAACAGCGCCGTCAGGTAGACAGCGGCGTTCACGCCAACCAGCGCCCAAGCCCACCACAGGCGCTTCTGCGGCGCGATCATCCGCATAAACAGCACCAGCGCCACCGGGCGGACGGCATAGCCGTAGATCGCCACCAGCGTCCGCAGCTGTGGCCGTGGCTCGCCGATCATCAGCTGGTATTCCAGATGATCCCGGATCACCATGCTGAACACCACGGCGATGATGATTCGCATGGTTCGCCTGAGGTCGGGGCGGATATAGGCGTCGATGGTCACGATGACCGTCAACAGCCCCAGCAGCGTCAGCGTGGGAAGCAGCGCCAGCGTTTCCACATAGTGGCCTACGATGAAAACCGCCAGATTGTGATGGTGGAGGACAAGGGCCCACACCGCGAACACAATGGTCGCAGTGATCAGCACCGCTATGGGCACGAATCTGCCGCGATGCGATGTCTCTTCCCGCTTCGATCTCATAGGCCTTTCTCCTTGTCTCACCTTCACACGTGAATTATACATGATAATCGCCCGATTTTCAAGTTGGATGAGTCCGGCATATCAAGCCTCTTTCCATACAGGCGGCATCTGTAATTTCATGTGGCTTTGGTTTGAGCATGGTATGAGGGAAACGCCATGGGAATTGGCGGAAACGGAGATGAATTTTAGTCGATTGCAAACTGCAAATTTCGAAGGCTTGCTGGCGGCAAGTCAAGAAATCAGCAGGCAGCAGGCGGCTGAAATTCAGCCGTTAATGCGCCATGAGCATTGCGCGGTGTTTCCTTAAGGAAACACCGCGTAATCGAGTCGTGCAGAAACGAGATGAGTTTCAGCCAGGGGCGGGCTGCAAAAACAAAAGGTTACCTGGATTGGCAATCAAGGGTTTTGCGGACAGCGGATGGCTGATATTCATCCGTTAATGCGCCACGAGCATCGTGCAGTGTTTCCGAAACAAAACAACGGGGTACGGCTTCTCACCGCACCCCGCGCGTCGATCCATCAATGCCCGACGTGTTGTTGATTACTGCTCGATCGCTGCGTCAGCCGCCGTGTACTCTTCCAGTGAATTCGCCCTGACCTGGATGCAGATGTAGCTCATCGCTGAATCCGCAGCCGCAGAAAACTGCCGACGGGTTTCCGGCGCGATGCGCAGCCAGTCGCCCGCGTTCAGCGCAACGGTTTCGCCATCGAGAATGGCCTGGCCTTTGCCTGAAAGGATCCCATAGATCTCTTCATTCTTGTGATGATAGTGAACAAAGGGAACGCTTGCGCCAGCCGGAAAGCAGTTGACGCTGATCTCCGCGCCTGTCAGGCCCAGCTGGTCGTGAAGCTCCGTGCGCGCGTCCTGTCCAACGCTGATTTTGGTGTAATTGCTCATGTTGATGCCCTCCAATGTCGTTGTAATCATCTTTGATACATCGACATTATAGCAGGCATACATCGTAATGTCAAGTGTTACAACGATATTTTACAATTCCAGCAGCCGGTTCGCGTCCTCCATGATTTCCCGAAGCGTCATGGCGCGCATTTTCGCCTCCATGGCATTCTGGATTTCCTGAAGGCGGCTGTCCATGATGGCGTGGATATTCCGTCCCACGGGACAGAGCGGATTTGGATTTTCATGAAAGTGAAAGAGAATGCCGTTGTCGACGCTCTCCACTGCGTTGTACACATCCAAGAGGGTGATTTCATCCAGCGGCCTCGCTATATCCGCACCGCCGCTGCCGCGCCTCACTTCGACGATGCCGGCTTTTTTCAGCTGTTGCAGCAGTCTCCGGATTACCACGGGATTGACGTTGACGCTTGACGCGATGAATTCACTCGTGACCTTGTGCGTATCCTTAAAGGCCTCAATGCATATGATCACATGCACCGCAATGGTGAATCTGCTGGAAATTTGCATATCAAGTCTCCTATGAACAGTTCATACTCAAAATAAGGATCTGACACCGTAGTCTCTCAGTAATTCCATTATTATAGCATTGTATTTGTGCTTTGTCTATTGCAAACTATCCTTACAGATATGCTGGAGGCACGGCCTATAACCGTATCCCGCGTGCTGATCCATCCTCCAAAACCATATTTCAAAACGAAGATGCGATTGCGCATCCCAAATGTACTGTGGTCACTCATTTGGGTCAAAACCAAAGTGCCTACAGGAAGGCCACAAGAAAAAGCGGCCAATGGACACAGCCGCTTTTTAAATCTGAACCTGCCACGTGGGCTTCCGGGTGTTCCTCGTGCTGCCAGCATCAGCACAGAAGCGCTTCCTTCCTATCTTGGCGAGTCCTCGCCGAAAAGTTCATCTACGATAGAACTGGCACGCTCCATATCGTCCCACCGCACATAGAAACGGCTGCTCTCCCGGATTGGGCCTGAGTAGGTGGCCAAACCGGCGCCCAGGCGTCCATCCGTCAAAAATGGGATATCGTTCTGGTGAAGAACGTCCTCAAGCATACCATTCCACGGTGTGCCCTTCTCGACCAGGAAACAGGGATCCTCTGGACGGACGGGGCGAACATGGCTCTTCCGACAGTCCGGGCAGCGTTCGCCTTCAAAAACGTGTTTGCATTTTTCGCAATACATAAAGCCATACCTCTGTGTTATCTGCTCCGCATGAGTGCTTCGGTGAAGAAACGTTGCTTCAATTCTCATAACGGGCGGGACAGGCCCACCGGCCGCACTGCTACGCTTCCAGTGCGGCCACAGCCATCTGTCTCCCGTTCTTGGCCAACTCAATCCATATCACTTATGAATCCATCCAACTGCGCCGCGCAGGCTGACGAGGTACCAATCGCCTTCTTCTTTCAGGATGGGGAGCCTGGTAGCTTTGTCAAGCAGTGCGATCTTGGGGGCTGTAGTATCATTCCAGGCGTAAACCGTCGTTTTCTTTTCGGTCACATACCAAGCCGGGTTGATGATTATGTAGCCTGCATCAATCCAGCCGCAAGGCGATTCTTCGGAATCGTCAACGGTACAATAAACAAATCCGTTCTCCTCCTTAGGCCCACTTGGCAGATCTGCATCAATCACTATCGGCCGATCCCCATAATCCAGGGTTTGTATCGCCTTGGAAGAAGAACTTGGCATCTTGCGCAATGTCAGCTTTTCATACAGCACCACAGCCGGATAACCGATTTGCTGAGCCGAGTCCAAAGGCGGTATTACTTTTGCGAAGGCAGTCCCCGTGCATCCGAGCATGACCATCAGCGCTGTCAGGATCATCAGCCAACTGTGTTTTTTCATTTTGGTTTTCTCTCCTGTCAAATGTTCCATAAGGAAATACCGCATAATCGAGTCGTGCAGTATTTATGCGCCATGAGCATTGTGCGGTGTTTCCATAATTGGACGAAGCGCCCTGCCTTCTTGTTCCCCGCATGTCAATCTCGAAACGGTTTATGGAAACATTTCTTTTTCTGTAGTAAAACAGAGTACCTGCGCACTGCTGATCATGCGCAAGGCCTGAATAAGCAGTGGACGCATCTCAGGCTCTACCGCTCCCATTGGCGTTTTAGAGGCACACTTATGCGCCGAAGAGCGTCTCGCGGAACAGCGCGGCGGTAAATTCTTCGCCCATTGCGGCCTTCACCGGGTCGGTAGCGGGTCCGCCGTGTTCAAGCAGTCCTTTGCTGTAGGCCGCCGCCTTGCGCCGCTTTTGATCGGGGTCGCAGGGCCCCGCCGCCTGCGTCGCAGCCAGATAAGCCTCCACATAGTCCGCTGCGATGTTGTCCAATTGCTCTGCGTCCCCGGCGGGTCCCTTCAGGTGCAGCCACGGTTGAACGATCAGCGTTGCGTACCAGGATTTCTTCTCCTTTTCGAGGATGGCCGCTGATTCGCCCAGGGCCCGGACAATGTCGTCGGCACGGAACGTATCGCCCAGCAGCGAATCGTACATCTCCGCCATCACGGTCTCCTGGCCCATCGCATGGATCCTGTCATAGGAAAGAATCGGCGCGTCCAGTTCAAAGGGATTGATCACCAGCGTCTCCATCTGCATGGAACCCCGGGCAGTCATCACGCCCACATGGCCCAGTCCCCGCGCGGTATAGGCGCACGCCTCGAAAGTCATGCCCATCACTTGGAATTGGCGCGTCGCGCCATCTTTCTCAGTCAGGGGAAACCTTGCCTTGATTGCGTCCAACAGCTTTTCAAGCATATTCATTTCCTCCTTACGCCACCAGAAACTTGTATTTCTTCACGCTGTACAGCGGGATAAACGGTATGATAATCGGCACGGTGCGCACGTACTTCTGATACTCCGGGTCCGCGCCGTAATTCCTGTCCTGGCGCAACTCAAGCCGCCGCGCGCCGCTGAACATTACCCAGGCAATCAGAATGAAGCCCAGCAGTGCCAGTATCCACTGCCAGGGACCCCTGAGCGCAGTCGTTCCTGTCAACAGCATGCCCAGCCAGAGGAGCAGCTCTCCCAGGTAATTGGGACAGCGCACAATGCGATAAAGACCCGTATCCACAAAGCGTCGGCTGTTCCTCTTCTTGGCCGCGGTCTTTTGTTGATCCGCCACCACTTCAGTCACGACGCCGCAGGTCATCACCGCCAGGCCGATCCACAGCATGGCGTCCGCAGGAACGCCGTTCTTCAGGCGGAAATACAGTGGAATCGTCATCAGCGTGTACAGCACCCCGCATGTCACCCACAGCGCAATCTTCGCAGGGATGGACATTTTACTGCTTCGCTCCAGCTCTGGATTCAGCACCTTGCGATAGGTCGTGCTCTTCATCTCGCGCATGAGCAAATAGCCGCCCAGGCGCAATCCATAGACGAACAGCAATATGCAGGTCAGCCACTCCGGCAGGGTCATTTGGCTGTGAAAGCCGACCGCCAGCGCCACGCCGATGGCCGCTATGGCCAGGCCGTAGCCCACGGAAAAGAACCAAATATACATATGAAAGCCCACGGAGCAGGCCAGCAGGCTTACCGCCAGTACAGTCCAATAGCTCATGACAAAGCCTCCCTCTGTCGTCCTTGCAAATCATGATGTGCCATAAGGGTAAGGGAAATCCCGCATAATCGAGTCGTGCAGTAACGAGATGAATTTTAGTCGATTGCAAACTGCAAATTTCGAAGGCTTGCTGGCGGCAAGTCAAGAAATCAGCAGGAAGCAGACGGCTGAAATTCAGCCGTTAACGCGCCATGAACATTGTGCGGTTTTTCCTAAGAGCCCTTTTTAAATTGTGTTTCCAAATACGCCTGAAATGCGCTTCAGGCATTTTGGAGACACACTCAAGCCAGTATCTTTTCCAACACGCCGACGATCCTGTCAAAGCCATCTTCGGTACGGCTTGCGTAAAGAATCAGTTCAGCCAACACCTCGGGCAGGTAAGTATCGCCCTTCAAGTCAAACCGTTTAATCGTCTCCTCAGCCACAGCCGCGATCTCCATGACGATCAGATGATGCCTGCTGTTCAGCGTCTTCAGGCTGTCCCGCGCGTCCGCATAGTTCAGCCATACGGAAGCGTGCTTCTTGGTGAACCTCCTCAGCGCCCTGGCTGTGGCCTGTAGAGCCTCCAAAGGCCCCGCGTATCTGCCTGCGTCCAACCGCATGTGCTCGCAGCAGATGCGCCAATCCGTCATCATCACTTCGGCCATAAGCGCTTCCTTCGATGGAAAGTAGTTGTACACCGTTCCCACCGCCGTATCGCAATCCCGGGCCACCTGTCGGATGGTAACATCGTTGGCCTCCAGCATTCGCCGCTTCGCCGCGGCAACAAAGCGGTCCTTTAATTCCGGAATGATCTTGGGCACTGATTCACGCTCCTTTTGTGAACGCGTTCATTATATACCATGGAGAGACTCTTGTCAATGTTGCGACGCAGGTTTGCGGACGTAGCGGAGGTTTGTAGCCTGCGGTTTTTGCAGTTCGCATCTGACTATAATTCATCCCGTTACTGCACGACTCGATTATGCGGTATTTTTCTTGGAATGTGTTTTGCGTTGACGCATTTTGGGGGCTATGCGAAAGCAGTGAATTATGGTATAATGGATTTATGTCACCGTCTGCGTGAACGGGGCGAATCTATTTGACAGCCTTACCCCGCCATACCCGGTATAATACGCTTCTCAAATAAGAACGCAACATCTGTGGGCGTCTTTTTCGGACACCAGGCGCGACCAGCCCGCGCGCATCCTTTGAATGCCAGCGCGGCGCTGCCGGCGGGCCCGCTTGCGCGGACGCCGGTGCGTAACCTGGCTTTGCGTCACTTCGGTCAACGTTGCCGGAGCGAAAAATTCACTCAACATCTTGTTCTGTTTTAATTGAGAAGAGTATAAAAAAGGATTTCAAACGGTTTGAAATGGCTGATAAAGTGAAGATTATTCCAATGAAAAGACTGTTTTTTCTATGGACGACGTTGTTGCTTCTGTTGACCGGGACGGCACTCGCCGAGATCACGTCGATCGAACAGCTGAACCACAGCGGCATCGCGGAGGGAACCGAGCTGGGTTGCGCCGCAGATGGAGCCATCCGGAAAGCGCTGCCCGAGGCACGGCTCGAAGCGTATAACGACAAGAACCTGGGCTATGCCGATGTGGCCAGCGGAAGGTTGGATGCGTTCATCTTTGAACGATTGCAGATGGAGCTGGCCATACAGAACGGCGTAGCGGGCGTTCACCTGCTGGATGAGAACCTGGGCGACACGGTGAAGGTCGCGGTGGGCATATCGCCGGTATCCCCCATCCCCGATCTGAAGGCCAAAATCAATGCATTCATCGCCGACCTGCGCGAGGACGGCACGCTGGACGACATGTTCAACCGCTGGGTGGTCAGGGGCGAGGATGAGATGCCGAAGATCGACCTGCCTGAAGCGCCTTCGCTGCACCTGACGGTGGGAACGAGCGGCGTTGTGCCGCCGTACAGCTACTACGCCGGTACCCAGCTCAAAGGCTATGACATCGAGCTCGCGAACCGACTGGCCGCATGGCTGGGCGCCGACCTGGAATTCAAGGTGTACGATTACAGCGCAATCGTCGCAGCTGCCATCAGCGGCGACGTGGACTGCGTCATGGCAAACCTGAACGTCACCGAGGAGCGCGCGGAGGTGCTGCCCTTTTCCGACACGCTGTACGAGTTGCGGATGGGCGTGATGGTGCGGGGCGAACCGGTCCCGAGCATTCCTTCGGCAACCTACAGGACCATCGGCGTTCAGACAGGAACCAGCTTCGACGCGATCGTGGCGGAAAAGCTGCCGGATGCCCAGGTGGATTACTACAACAACAAGGCGGACCTGGTAGCGGCGCTCACCGGAAAAAAGGTTGATGCCTTCGTGGTGGATGAGCCTGTAGCGAAGCTGCTGATGCTCGAGGACGGTCGGCTGACGTACCTGCCGGATTACCTGGATTCCGTTGAATTTGCCCTGGTGTTCCCGAAAAACGACGCGGGACGGGCCCTGAGGGATCAGTTCAACGCCTTTCTGGAACAGCTGCCCGACGGAACCCTGGATCAGCTAGCGGCCAAGTGGTTCGGCGACGACGAGGAAGCGAAGACCATGCCGGACATCGCCGCCCTGAAGGCCGATAATGGAACCCTGCACCTGGCGACGGAATCCGGCTACGCGCCCTTTGAATACATGCGAAACGGCGAGGTGGTGGGCTATGACATGGAGCTGGCCGCCCGCTTCTGCGAGGCCTGCGGCTATGGGCTTGAAATCGTGGACATGAACTTCGACGGCATACTGCCCGCGGTGCAGGCCGGAAAGGCGGATTTCGCGGCGGCGGGTATCGCCATCACCCCGGAACGCTCGGAGAGCGTGCTGTTCTCCAAGCCGAACTTTTTCAACAGCACGGTGCTGGTGGTGCTGAAGGAGGGCCAGGCAGGGTCGGCATAGGACGGGGCCTATACGACCCTTGCCCAGCTGAACGACAAGCGCATAGGCATTCCCAGCGGAACCAGCTTTGACCTGTCCGTGAAAAAAGCGCTGCCGAAGGCGAATCTGTTCTATTTCAACAACCAGACTGACCTGCTGATGGCCCTGACCACCAACAAGATCGACGCGTTTCCATCCGATGAGCCCGTCATTCGCTACATCATGAGCCAGCGTTCAGACATCTCCTACATTCCTGAATACCTTGAGAACTTTGAATTCGCCTACTGCTTTCCAATGACCCCAGAGGGCCAGAAGCTGCGGGACGAAATCAGCGAATTCATCGCCGGACTGAAGGCAAACGGCGACCTGGACGCAATCGCGGACAAATGGTTCGGCACCGATGAGAGCGCCAAGACGCTGCCTAAGCTCGAAGAGCTGCCCGCGACGAACGGCACGCTGGTGATGGCGACGGACGGCGACTACGTGCCCTTTGAGTATGTGCGCGATGGCAAGGTCGTGGGCTACGACGTGGACATCGCGGCGCAGTTCTGCCAGGCCTACGGCTACGGTCTGAAGATCGAAGTGATGAACCTGGACGCGGTGCTGCCGGCGGTGCAGTCGGGCAAGTGCAGCTTTGGCGGCTCGGCCATCACGATCACCCCGGAGCGGGCGGAGAGCGTGCTGTTTTCGGAACCGAACTATGTCGGCGGCACCGTGATGGTGGTATCGAATCAGGTTGGCGACAGCACCCTCACCCCTGATGACTACAACGGCAAGCGCGCGGGCGTGATCACCGGTTCGTTCCACGATTCGGTGATCGAGAAGGCGCTGCCGGATTCGACTGTCAGCAATTACAACAGCTATCCCGACCTGATCAACGCGCTGAAAGCCGACAAGATCGACTACTTCCTCGCCAGCACCGAGGTCGCCGGCTCGCTGATGGCCCAGGACAGCGAATTGACGGCGCTGAGCGACCCGGTCCGGGTGCTGGATATCGGCGCGATGTTCGCCAAGGACGCCCACGGCGATGCCCTCAGGGCGCAGATGGATGAATTCATCGGAAAGCTGAAGGCCGATGGCACGCTGGATGAGATCTACGACTACTGGCGGCAGCCCTCCCACGAATCCACACCGGTGGACATGAGCGGCCTGACGGGGCAGAACGGCACGCTGCGCTTTGCCACCAGCGGCACCAAGGTGCCCATCTCCTTCGTGGCCAACGGCAAGATCGCCGGCACGGACCCGGATATCGCCGTAAGATTCTGCCGGAAATACGGCTATGACATAGAGGTCAGCACCGTGGATACCTCGGGCATCATACCCGGCATCGTCACGGGGATGTATGACTTTTCCCTGTCGGACATGGTCATCACCGAGGAGAGAAAGGAGAGCGTCAGCTTTTCCGTGCCCTATCATGGAACGGAGCTGATGCTGATGACGCTGCTCTCGAACACGGCTCCCCCGGAGGAGGATGAGTCAAACGGGGAAACCGGATTCATACAGTCTCTGAAGGACAGCTTCGAAAAGACCTTCCTGCGCGAGGAGCGCTGGCGGCTGTTCCTGAGAGGCGTGCTGACCACGCTGCTCATCACCGTGCTTTCCATAATCTTCGGCACGGCCCTGGGGTATGTGTCCTTCATGCTCTGCCGCAACGGCAATCCGGTGGCAAATCTGATTTCCAGGTTTTGCCTGTGGCTGGTACAGGGCATGCCCATGGTGGTGCTGCTGATGATACTGTACTATGTCATCTTTGGCTCGGTGGCCATCAACGGCATCGTCGTGGCGGTGATCGGCTTTACGCTCACCTTTGGCGCGGCGGTGTTCGGGCTGCTGAAGATGGGCGTCGGCGCGGTGGACGGCGGCCAGTATGAAGCCGCCTACGCACTGGGCTATTCCAACCGCAGGACCTTCTACAGGATCATACTTCCCCAGGCCATACCGCACATCCTTCCCGCTTACAGGGGCGAGATCGTCGGGCTCATCAAGGCCACGGCCATCGTGGGCTACATCGCCGTGCAGGACCTGACGAAGATGGGCGATATCGTTCGCAGCCGCACCTACGAGGCGTTTTTCCCGCTGATCGCGGTGACGGTCATATACTTCGTATTGGAGGAACTGCTTCGAGCCATTATCAGCCGGATCGGCGTCAATTACAACCCGAAGCATCGCAAGCCCGAGCACATTTTGAAGGGAGTCAACACCGATGATCAGAATTGAGCATTTGAAAAAGGAATACCCCAACACCGTGCCGCTGAAGGACGTGAGCGTGGAAATCCACGACGGGGATGTGATCGCGGTCATCGGTCCCTCCGGCACCGGCAAGAGCACGCTGCTGCGCTGCATCAACCAGCTTGAAACGCCCACGTCCGGGCGGATATGGGTGGACGATGTGGAAATCACCGACCCCAGGTGCGACATCAACAGAATCCGGCAGAAACTGGGCATGGTGTTCCAGTCCTTCAACCTGTTCGGCCACAAGACGGTGATCGAGAACATCATGCTGGCCCCGATGGACCTGCTGGGCAAATCGAAGCAGGAAGCCTACGACGAGGGCATGCGGCTGCTGCGGATCGTCGGCCTGGCGGAGAAGGCGCTGAACTATCCCGACGAACTGTCCGGCGGGCAGAAGCAGCGCATCGCCATCGCGCGGACGCTGGCCATGGATCCGGAAGTGATCCTGCTGGACGAGCCCACCAGCGCCCTCGACCCCACGATGGTGGGAGAGGTGCAGGCTGTCATCCGCGACCTGGCGAGGACCGGGAAGACCATGATGATCGTCACCCATGAGATGCGCTTCGCCCAAGCCATCAGCAGCCGGGTGTTTTACATGGACGAGGGCAGTATCTACGAGGACGGCACACCGGAGCAGATCTTCGAGCATCCTCAGCGGGAGAATACCCGCCGCTTCGTGCGCCGGCTGAAGGTGCTGGAGCTGGACATCAAGAACCGGGATTACGACTTCCTGGGCATGCAGTCCCAGATCAGCCTCTACTGCAGCAAGAACCAGATCCCGCCGAAGCTGGCGTACCACATACAGCTTGTCTTCGAGGAAACGATGCAGCTGTTGGTTCCCAGGCTGGAAAAGCCGATCATCCATGCGGTCATGGAGTATTCCGAGGCAACCGAGGAGGCGGAGTGGCTGATTCGCTACGGCGGGGAGCGTTATGACATCACGACCGGCGAAAACCTGTCGTCGACGGTGTTGAAGGGCATGAACGACGACATCAGGTATACCTGGCAGGGCGACGCTCAGCTGCCCAACCTTTTGCGAATGCTGGTCAAGTCGTAGACGCTGTCCGCGCCTGCGCCGTGGAACAGGTTTTGTATGCAGGGAGATGCAGTTTCAAGTGGATTTGACTGCATCTCCCCGCATTTGAAAAGGCACCCTGAATGCCGAAGCGTGGGAAAATGGTCAGATGCTTTACGGTGTTTCCTGTCGAACCAGGCAAACGGCGGCGCGCTGAAGCGGATTCAGCGCACCGAACTTCTGATCATCAGTGGCGGACCTGTTCATTTCACAGTATAAGGGATGATCCTGACGCCGAGCAGACCATTGTAGTATGCCTCAGGATCCAGGGGTGCCATGAAACGAAGATTCATTCCATACGCCGCGCCGGCTTCCTGATAGCCGCTGTGTTCGACATACGTTCTTCCATACAGTGTGGAATTCAGGCGAACCGTGATTTCATTCCGGCCCTCATGGATCAGCGCGCCGACGTCCACCCTGTCGCTGGCATTGTTCGCGGGCAGTTCAGCGCCATTTACGATCACGCCGCCGATCTGATCCTTGCCATACTCAAGGGCGATGAATGCGCCTGCATATTCGCGCCAGTTTTCAGGCGTCGTGTATACAAAAGTATATTCACCCGTGCCGGAAACATACTTCATGTCGTCCACGCCCAGGGCGTTCAGCTGGCCTTCGGTTGCCCGGATTTCAGCCCACCTGCCGAGGGGCTGCGCGCCAAAGTCCATATCGGTGATCTTGCTCACGCCGGGATCGGCAAAATCCCCATCGGGGCCATAGCTGTGAAGGACAAGATTCCATTTCTCGCTGCTCAGGTCGATCGGTTCGGACTCCACGATGTGAACGGTCTTCCCTTCCGCCACCGCGTCAAAGGCTTCGGTATTCCCGGTAACGGCGTAAAGCATCGCGGTGCCACCGAAGATGCTGTCGATGGTGAAGGTGACGGTTCCGTCGTCGCCCACGGTGTAATCTCCGATCTGCGCAACCTTGCCCGTATAGGGGTCGAGCTGATAGGGCACGCCGTTCCCGACAAGGGTTATCGTCACGTTGCGCAGCGCCTTTTCCTCGCCCTTGTAGTTGTCGCCCTGGCTGTTTCCCATCATGCCGGAATTTTCCGGGAAGGCATTGTTGAACACATAATAATAGTTCGTGCCGTCCACAGCGTCCTGATACAGGGTGGTTTCCAGATGCGGCGCGTCATATCGCGCACAGGGAAACACGCCCAGTGCCACCAGCGCCGCCGAAATCTCCTCCCGGGAAGCTGCGACCCTTACATTTTCCAGATTTACAATCGAGGCCCGGGCCGTGGCAACCTCGGCGTCCGCTTCCACATCGCTGCCGTAAACCCGGGCGATGTCGCTGTCATACAGCACGATCGGCAGCCCGGCTTGCGCATACTCACTCAGGCGGCGTATGCCCGCAGACGAGATGACGTGTACCCTGTCGACGATCAGCGCCTTGTACGCCGGGCCATCCGCCGCCAGCACCCCGTCGGTAACTGTGGCGTTTTCGTGGCACAGCACAGATTCGCTGACGAGATTGTAGGAATACCCGTCGTCCAGCAGTCCCTGGAAGCAATTCCCGTTTTCAAAGTCAAAGGCGCTTTCCTTGTCGATCAGCACCGCCAGGTCGATCCTTGCTTTTGCGTTCTGAAACACCGCCTGGACGCGGCTCATGAAACCCGTCTCCGTGCCAAAGTCGTTCCAGTACGCCTCCCTGTAGGTGAAGGAGGACCCATAGCTTCCGGCCCCGAAGGGCAGCCAGCCCGGCCATTCGGCATTGAAGCCGTTGAAGGTCCTGGTGTAGGGCGTGCCGTGCAATACGGCGCGGTTAATGCCATCGGAGTAATTCTGTCCAAGCTCGGTCAGCACATCGTCCATGCTGACATAGCCGATGGTCGGTCCGGTCATGGCCTCCATGGTCAGATAATCCCTGCCGGTGATGTTCGCCGTGCCGGCCTGGTAACGGATGCCGTCGCCCTTGGCATTGTTGTCGCATTCCGGCACGTCGGCGATCATGGCCGCCTTTCCGATCTCCAGCCCGGGCAGATGAAAGGTCTGGCCGCGAAAGCCCCAGCCCAGGGTTTCCCTCGCCCATTCGGCAACGCCGGATACGCGATACCTGACGTATCGCTCCGCCAGCATGTCGTTGTAATCCTCGTAGATGCGATCTACGAGGCCGTCATCCCCCGTAAAGGAGAAAAAGCTGGTCGTCGTCACGCCCATGAAGCCGCTGGTGACGTATCTGCTGGCCGCAATCGCCGGCAGGATGTCCCTGTAGGCATAGCCATCGTCCATGTCGTCCATGAATGTGGAGGACCAATAGGCGGAAGCACTGGTGGCCTCTATGGAATCCTCGAATATGCAGCCCGGATTGGCGCGCATCAGCGCCAGCAGTTCCGGGTCTTCCTGAAACATCCGATCCCAACAGCCGGTCACGGCTGCCGTGCCTGCCGCGTTAAAATAACTGGTTACGAAGACGCCGTTGTGCATGATGCAGCCGCCGGAAATGCTCTGGCCCGTGCCGCGATAGAAGGTGGAAAGCACCACCCAGTCGCCCGCCGTCGGCTCACCGGTATTTTCGGAAAGCTCGATCTCAACGCCCTCGAGGGAAGCCCGGTATTCGTCCTGCCAGTCCGCCATGCGTCTGCGGTTCATATCGTCATCCTGCTTGCCGTTGCTGCGCGTCCAGGGGCCGTCGGACTCCGGGCCGAAGAAGGCGCAAATTTCATCATAGTCCCAGCCGTGGGCCTGGGCGGTTTCCCGATCCGGAACGCCGGCGGCGTACCCGTCGCCGGGAATCACCTCGACGCCGTCCGTGATGGATTGGAGGCTCCCGAAATCAAAGACGTAGGAAACCGTGTCCTCGGCGCCGTTTTCTCCGGGCGTTACAACGACATCTGCGATTCGCGCAACCGTCGCGGAAACCAGCGTATCTGTAAACAGAAAATGTTCGTAGGGCTTGGTGCCAAATGTGACGGCGGGACCGTCCATCTTTTGCGTCGGCAGCGCCAGTCTTATGGAACCGTTCGCCAGATCCCCGGCGGTAATGGGCGTCACACTGAACGACATTTCCTTGTTTGCGGCATCGTCGTTGGGGTCGATGCTGTTGAGCAACGGCGGCCAGTGGCCGGTGATCGTCATATCCACCTGAAAGCCGCCGGGAATCCTGGAGGCCGCCTTCAAGACCTTCTTGAGCAGCCTGATCCAGTTCTTCGTGCCCCAGCCGTAGCTGCGGCTTTCCTCATTGGTGTAATAGATGCCATTGGACATCAGCATGGCGACCTCCACGCCGCCGAAGCCCTTGTCCGCAAGCTCGACAATCTGTTTCTCGATGCAGTCGTTGTCATCCTCGCCCGCGGCCGCGTCCGGGAACCACATGCGCGCCATCGGCTTCGCATGGGCGTTGGGAGCAAGGAACAAATCGAGTACAATCCCGGTATCCTGCGGCGCCCCGGCATACACCGGAGTGGTGATCATCAGCAGAGCCATTGTGAGCGCCAGGCGCTTCAGGCGCATCGTCCTTCTCATACGGAAAATCTCCTCTCTGGTCGTTTTGACATCACCATCCCCGGCGTCAGGCTCTGCCCCTTCCAGGGAGCAGACAATGCCTGTCCTGGAAATCCTGATGTCAGAATGCGTTCGAGCGGTACGCCATTCCATGGGGACAGGCATCACAGGATGATCCAGGCCAGTTGATCCGTCTCAGGTTATATCTCCGGTTTGGGCAAATAATCCGTGACCTGTCTTGTTCCATACTTCTCTTGCCATGCCCTGTAAAACCCCGTCATGGACACGTCTGTCGAAGGATGGGCAATCAGCATGTCAAAAGTTTCCGGCGTAATCGTAACGGCATGGCACCCCACGATTGCCAGCTTATTCACCTGCTCCACGGTGCGAAAGCTCGCTCCAAGAACCTTGCAGGAATAGCCGGAACGGTCAAATGCCTTCACAATCTCTACCACGCAATGGACGCCATCGGCGCCCAGGTTATCGATGTGGCTGATGTACGGGGCCGTATAGTCCGCGCCTGCCTTTGCAGCGATAAGGGCCTGCATGGTAGAGTGAACGACCGTGATACAGATCGTCAATCCCAGTTCCTTGCAAATCCTGCACGCCTTGTAGCCTTCGCGAATCGCGGGCAGCTTGACCACCAGCCGATCGCCAAAGAAGGCGTGAAGCTGCTTTGCCTGCCCGACCATCTCCCCCGCCGTCTGTCCCGTTACCTGGACGAAAATCTTCTGACCCGTCTCATGAATGTACGCTCTGTATTCGGTGAAAAGCGCTTCCAGCGACCGATCGGTCTTTGTCAGGATGTTCGGGTTGGTCGTAAAACCGTCAATTGGAAAGTATTCGTTGACTGCACGTACTTTTTCGATATCTGCGATATCCACATAGTATTCCATATTGATTTCTCCTTCGGTTGCATATCGTAGGAGGTACTTGTATAATCGAATCGTGCGCCATGGGCATTGCGCGGTATCTCCTCAACGTCTCAAACATGTCTCACGACCGTCTCAGACGCTTGTGTTCTCCATGGATTTACCATGAATCTAAAAAAATAACCGGAGCGCTGTGGCCCAGGTTATTTTCTGACAATATATTTACTTGTCTTCCTTCCTGATGTGCTGGGTCAGCTGGATCGAGAAGCCGGAGGGCGAGATCATCAGGCAGGATTTGGCCGAGGCGGATTCCACGGTGTGATCCTCGCCCCGCGCGTTCTTGAAGCCGCGTGCCTTCAGGAATTCATAGGCCTCGTCGAAGTCGCGGACGTTCATGCGCATCGTCGTCATGTCCCGCTCTATGGACTCCACCCGAGCGACGTCCACATGGAAGCCGTTGGCGTCCTTCATGCGGATGCTGGTGATGTCCCTCTGGTCGATGTTGTCCACCTTATGCTTTTTCTCAAAGCCCAGCGCTTCAAAGAGGGCGATGACCTCGTCTGCGTGACTTGTGAGGATCATGGGATTAAAGGTCGTAATCTGCATGACATTGTCCCCTTTTTTATTCGTGATCGCGGATGTGCTCGCTGATACTGATGGAGAAGCCGGACGGAGAAACCATCATCGTGGATTCGGAGGAGCCGGTACGGGTGATCTTTTCGCCCTGAGCATTCACAAAGCCCTTCTCCTGGAGCATCTGATACGCCTCGTCGAAGTCGCGGATGTTCATGCGGATGGTGGTGATGTCCTTCTCGACGGGCGCCTGGGTCACATCCACATGGAAGACCTTGCCGTCCTCGTTGGTGTAGCGCATACGAACGCTGGTGATATGGCCGTTGATGCCCGTCTTCATGTGGCGGCGCTCAAAGCCGAGGGCCTCGAACAGCGCGATGACGGACTCGGAGTCCTTGGTGACGATCAACGGATTAAAGCTGGTAATCTGCATGTGCATACCTCCAAATAGAAATCTTCCGGGTTTACATGGAATACCCATGCAAACCACAGCGCGTTCACATTACCACAGGCTTTGTTTATTTTCCAGACAGAAATCGTTAAAATAATGTTTTTCCCCTGTATTGATCGGGATTGACTATTCCAGCATAGATATTATAATGGTTGTAAAAGGAGTTGAAGCCGCCATGAGATTCGCATCCATTTTGATCGTCATTGTATTTATTCTGTCGGGTATGAGCGCATTCGCCGGGGCAGACGCAGCGGAAGACGCCCTGTACGAACGCTATTGCGGCCTCTGGGCCCGCGATGATTTCATCCTGAACCTGCAATACAAGGAAGGCGCGATGACCGGCAATCTCATGCAGTTCGAGGCATCGGGCGATAATGTCGTCTGGGAATTCACGTACTGCCAGTATTTGCCGGACGAAGATATCCTCTGGTGCAGAGGCTGCACCCACTATCGCGAGCACATCGATCCGGAGACTTTCCAGCGGACCGAGGAGGACTGGTGGCTGTCAGACCTGTCGGACATCTACTTTGCCTTTGGAGACGATGATGACACCCTCATCGGCCATGACATCGAAGACATAGGCGAACCGCTGGTACTGAAGCGACAGAATTTACAAGACTGATGGAAATGAAAAAAATGCGTTAACCATCCGTTCGCCGGACAAAATCCTTGACAATGCCGTCGCTTCGTGCTATAATCTCACCAATTTAATACATTAAACCGTTGAAGCGGAGATAACGGCGGCTATGCCTTTACGGCAGTCGCACTTGCGCGTCAGGCGCAAGCGCGACCAGCCAGGGCGAATCCTTTGGATTCAAGCCCGGCGCTGCCGGTCACGGCCAGAACCGGGACCGGTGCATGACAGAGAGCCCGCGATGCTGAGAATCGGGCAGGAAACAGACCGTCAAATGGACCGCTGAGGGCGCACGGAAACGCGCAGTTGCGCGGAGTATGATGCGACGTAAGGCATACGTCAGTTGCCGGGGATATGTCGGTATCCCGCAAAGCGCACGGGGCGTACCCGTGAATTCAAGGTGGCACCGCGGATAGATAATATTCGTCCTTGACAGCAGCACTGTCAGGGGCGTTTTTATATTGTTGCGAGCAGTGGACCGCGCGGTTCGCCGGAACCGCAGGGCTTCGGCGAAAACCGATCATGGAGGTGACGCCTATGAAGATATCCCCCCGGGGCTGGAGGAAGCCCGGAGCTATGCTGCTTTCGGGGAATACCGGGTTCTGCCGCCGAGCTGCGGGATGCTCTCCGACCGGCTGACGTCTATCGCATGCCCGCGCATACTCAAGGGCGTGACGACAGAAGGCGAGATCATGGCTGTGCAGCATATTGATTTCCCCACCTTTGGCGTACAGTTTCACCCTGAATCCATACTGACCCCGGACGGAAGACTAGAGTGTGTTTCTAAATGCGGGGAGATGCAGTTTCGGATGGATTTGACTGCATTTCAAGACGCTTTTCCGCAGCTTTAGTGGACCCTAAGGCAAGGAAAAGCAACACAGAAATGCAGTCAAAGGCGCCGAAAATGCACTTCAGGCATTTTAGAAACACGCTCTAATGCCCAGGAACTTCATCAACATCAGATAAGGAGGCAGCGCCATGATTAAAGAAGCCATCGTGAAGATCGTCAACAAGGAGGACCTGACCTACGACGAAGCCTACGCCGTGATGAACGAGATCATGTCCGGCGAGACGTCCCCCACCCAGAACGCGGCGTTCCTGGCAGCGCTGAGTACCAAGAGTGCCCGGGCCGAGACCACCGACGAGATCGCCGGCTGCGCCGCCGCCATGCGGGACCACGCCACGAAGGTGGACGCCGGCATGGAGGTCTTTGAGATCGTGGGTACTGGCGGCGACAACGCACACAGCTTCAACATCTCCACCTCCGCCGCGCTGGTGTGCGCCGCCGGCGGCGTGAAGGTGGCCAAGCACGGCAATCGGGCGGCATCGTCCCTGTGCGGCACGGCGGACTGCCAGGAGGCGCTGGGCATCAACATCCAGCAGAGTCCGAAGCGCTGCGTGGAAATGCTGAACGAAGCGGGCATGTGCTTCTTCTTCGCCCAGAAGTACCACACGTCCATGAAATACGTCGGGGCGATTCGTCGGGAGCTGGGCTTCCGCACCGTGTTCAACATCCTGGGGCCGCTGACCAATCCCGCCTCGCCCAGGACCATGCTGCTGGGCGTGTACGACGACTATCTTGTGGAGCCGCTGGCGCAGGTGCTGATCAACCTGGGCGTAAAGCGGGGCATGGTGGTGTACGGCATGGACAAGCTGGACGAGATCAGCCTTTCCGCGCCGACGCACATCTGCGAGTTCAAGGACGGCTGGTTCAAGAGCTACACCATAAAGCCGGAGGACTTCGGCATGGCGCGCTGCGACAAGGCGGATCTGAAGGGGGGCACGCCCGAGCAGAACGCCGCCATCACCCGTGCCGTGCTGCGCGGCGAAATGGGCCACAAGCGCAACGCGGTGCTGCTGAACGCCGGGGCGGGCCTGTACCTGAACGGCAGAGCCGACAGCCTCGCGGAAGGCGTCAAGCTGGCGGGCGAGCTGATCGATAGCGGCAGGGCCATGGCGACCCTTGAAAAGGTCATCGAGGTCAGCAACCGGCCGGAGGAATGAGCAATGACGATACTGGATCAACTGGCCGACTGCGCCCGCCAGCGGGTGGCGACGGCAAAGGCGGTGCGACCCATCGAGGTCATAAGGCGCGAGGCGCTGGCGCTGCCGAAGGGGGATTATCCCTTTGAAAGGGCGCTGGCCGGGGACTACCTCGCCCTCATCTGCGAATGCAAGAGGGCGTCGCCGTCCAAGGGGCTGATCGCGCCGGATTTCCCCTATTTGGACATCGCAAAGGACTACGCGGCGGCGGGAGCGGAGGCCATCTCCGTGCTCACCGAACCGAAGTGGTTCCTGGGCAGCGACGCATACCTGCGCGAGATCGCCGCGGCGGTGTCCGTCCCCTGCCTGCGCAAGGACTTCACCGTGGACGCGTACATGCTCTATGAGGCGAAGCTGCTGGGCGCGTCGGCGGCGCTGCTGATCTGCGCGATACTGGACGAAGCGCAGCTGAAGGACTACATTCAAATCTGCGACGGTCTGGGCCTGTCTGCGCTGGTGGAGGCCCACGACGCGGCCGAGGCGGAAAGGGCGCTGAAGGCCGGGGCCAGGGTTGTAGGCGTCAACAACCGCAACCTGAGGGACTTCACCGTGGACGCGGGCAACAGCCGCCGCCTGCGGGCGCTGATCCCGGAAGACGTGCTGTTCGTGTCCGAAAGCGGCGTGAAGGATGTCTCGGACGTGCGGGCGGCGCGCGATATGGGCGCGGACGCCGTGCTGGTGGGCGAGGCGCTGATGCGCGCTGCGGACAAGCGGGCAAAGCTCGCGGAACTGCGAGGCGGCACATGACGCGAATCAAGCTGTGCGGGCTGACGCGGCCCTGCGACATCGAATGGGCCAATGCCCTGACACCGGATTACATCGGCTTCGTGTTCACCCGGAGGAGCAGGCGCTATGTCTCGCCTGAAAGGGCAAAAGCCCTGCGCGAGAAGCTGGATTCAGGCATCAGCGCCGTCGGCGTTTTTGTCAACGAGGCTCCGGAAGTCGTGTCGGCGCTGTTGAAGGATGGCGTCATAGACATCGCCCAGCTCCACGGCGGCGAGGATGAGGACTATATCCAGGCTCTGCGGGCGCTGATCGACAGGCCACTGATCCAGGCGTTTCGCATAGACGGGGTCCATGATCTGCAAAGGGCCAGAGCAAGCACGGCCGACCACATCCTGCTTGACCACGGCGCGGGCGGCACCGGCAGCGCGTTTGACTGGACGATACTGAAGGGCTTTGACCGGCCCTGCTTCCTGGCGGGCGGCCTTGGCCCGGAGAACGTGGCGCAGGCCGTCAAAGCCCTCCGTCCCTTTGCCGTGGACGTGTCCAGCGGCATCGAGACGGACGGCGTGAAGGATGTTATGAAGATGACCGCGTTTGTGAACGCGGTGAGAAACGCAAATCAGGAGGGATAGGGCATGACCAATTCAAGCGGGCGCTTCGGCGTCCACGGCGGGCAGTACATCCCAGAGACGCTGATGAACGCCGTGATCGAGCTGGAAGCCGCCTACAGCGAAGCCAAGGCCGACCCGTCGTTTCAGGCGGAACTGACGGCGCTGTTCAACGAATACGCGGGCCGTCCCAGCCGGCTGTACTTCGCAAAGCGCATGACCGCCGATCTGGGCGGGGCAACAGTCTATTTAAAGCGGGAGGACCTGAACCACACCGGGGCCCACAAGATCAACAACGTGCTGGGGCAGGCGCTGCTGGCGAAGCGCATGGGCAAGACCCGGCTGATCGCCGAGACCGGCGCGGGCCAGCACGGCGTGGGCACCGCCACCGCTGCGGCGCTTATGGGCATGAAGTGCGTGGTGTTCATGGGCAGGGAGGACACCGTCCGACAGGCGCTGAACGTGTACCGGATGCGCCTCCTGGGAGCGGAGGTCATCCCCGTGGAGACCGGCACCGGCACGTTGAAGGACGCCGTGTCTGCCGCCATGCGGGAGTGGACCAACCGCATTGCCGACACCCACTACTGCCTGGGCAGCGTGATGGGGCCGCACCCCTTCCCCACCCTCGTGCGGGATTTCCAGGCGGTCATCAGCCGGGAGATCAAGGCGCAGATCATGGAAAGGGAGGGCCGCCTGCCTGACGCGGTGCTGGCCTGCGTGGGCGGAGGCTCCAACGCCATCGGCGCGTTCTATCACTTCATAGATGATCAATCCGTGCGCCTGATCGGCTGCGAGGCCGCCGGGCGGGGCGTGGACACCTTCGAGACCGCCGCCACCATCGCAACGGGCAAGCTGGGCATCTTTCACGGCATGAAGTCCTACTTCTGCCAGGACGAATACGGCCAGATCGCGCCGGTGTATTCCATCT
Organism: uncultured Eubacteriales bacterium; assembly: GCA_902778995.1. Lineage (GTDB taxonomy): Bacteria > Bacillota > Clostridia > Christensenellales > Aristaeellaceae > UBA2862. The sequence goes on along the minus strand of CACYZW010000018.1, from coordinate 24,047 downwards.
CGGCGGGCCTGGATTACCCCGGCATCGGCCCGGAGCACGCTTGGCTGCACGACACCGGACGGGCGGAGTACGTGCCCGTGACCGACGAGGAAGCCGTCAGCGCCTTCGAATACCTGTCCCGCATGGAAGGCATCATCCCCGCCATCGAATCCGCCCACGCGGTAGCCCATGCCATGAAGCTGGCGCCGACGATGGGCAGGGAACAGATTATGGTCATCAACATTTCAGGCCGGGGCGACAAGGACTGCGCTGCCATCGCCCGCTACAGGGGGGAGAATATCAGTGAGTAATATCGCAAGGGCATTTGGCGGAAGTTCCGCTGCCAACCATAGCAAGGCGTTTATCGCCTTCATCACCTGCGGCGACCCCGATCTTGCGACCACCGCGTCCTGCGTGCGGGCGGCAGTCAGGGGCGGGGCGGATCTCATCGAATTGGGCATTCCCTTCTCCGACCCCACCGCCGAGGGGCCGGTGATCCAGGCGGCCAACGAGCGCGCGCTCAGGGGCGGCGTGACCACCGACAGGATTTTTGAGATGGTGAAGGCGCTGCGCAGGGATGTAACGGCGCCCATGGTGTTCATGACCTACGCCAACGTGGTGTTCTCCTATGGGATCGACCGCTTCTGCGACCAGTGCGCGGGGGCGGGCATCGACGGCATGATCCTGCCCGACGTGCCCTATGAGGAAAAGGAGGAGTTCGCCCCGGCCTGCCGAGCGCGGGGCCTGGACTTTGTCAGTCTCATCGCCCCCACCAGCGAGAACCGTGTGGCCATGATCGCCAGGGAGGCCGAAGGCTTCCTGTACATCGTATCGTCCATGGGCGTCACCGGTGTGCGCAGCGAAATCACCACCGACATCGGCGCGATGGTGAAGCTGGTCCGTGAGAACACCTCCATACCGTGCGCCGTGGGCTTCGGCATCTCCACCCCGGCGCAGGCAAGGAAAATGGCAGACCTCTCAGACGGGGCCATCGTGGGCAGCGCCATCGTGCGCCTGATCGCCGAACACGGAAAAGAGGCCCCGGAATACGTGTATGAATACGTGAAATCGATGAAGGAGGGCGTGGGCGCGTGATACGGCAGTTATCCATATTTTCGGAAAACAAAAAGGCGCCCACGGATGCCGCATTTCAGGCCGAGTAGAGTATTATCAGGACAGCAATATCCTGTCGTTGGCGAAAGCCTCGCCGCTGGCCTTGGCGAAGGCGTCCATGAGTATTTCCACGGTGAGGCGCTTCTTTTCTTCACCGGCGATGTCCAGGATCACGCGGCCCTCGTTCATCATGATCAGCCGGTTGCCATAGCGTATGGCGTCGCGCATGTTGTGGGTGACCATCAGTGTCATCAGGCCGTTTTCGGTGACGATCCGCTCGGATAACTCCAGCACCTTCTGGGCGGTGCGCGGGTCCAGGGCGGCGGTGTGCTCGTCCAAAAGCAGCAGCTGCGGCTTTTTCAGCGTAGCCATCAGAAGCGTCAGCGCCTGCCGTTGGCCGCCGGAGAGCAGGCCCACCTTCGCCGTCATGCGATTTTCCAGACCCAGACCCAGCGCCGCCAGCTTGTCGCGATAGGCGGCGCGCTCCTGTCGGGTGATGCCCACGCGCAGGGTGCGCCGCTGTCCACGCCGCGCCGCCAGCGCCAGGTTTTCCTCGATCTGCATGGTGGCAGCGGTACCGGTCATGGGATCCTGGAACACCCGCCCCAGCAGCGCGGCGCGGCGGTGCTCCGGCAGATGGGTAAGCTCATAGCCGTCGATGGCGATGCGCCCGCTGTCGATGGGCCACACCCCGGCGATGGCGTTCAGCATGGTGCTCTTGCCCGCGCCGTTGCCGCCAATGACGGTCACGAAGTCGCCGTCTTCCAACCGAAGGTTCACGCCGTTCAGCGCGACCTTCTCGTTGACGGTCTTCGGATTGAAGGTCTTGCGCACGTTGACCAGTTCAAGCATGGTTCCGCCCTCCCCTCTGCCCCGCCCGGTCTCTCCAGTAGGGCACGGCCAGGAACACCGCCACGATCAGCGCGCTCAGCAGCTTCAGCAGGTTCGTGTTCAGCCCCAGCCACAGCACCACCTGTATGACGATGTAGTATATCACTGCGCCGACGGCCACGCCGACCAGCTTCAGTGCGAAATTGCGGAACACCCGCCCGAACATCACCTGGCTGATGATGACGGCGGCCAGGCCGATCACGATGGCACCGCGGCCCATGTTCACGTCCACGAAGCCCTGGTAGTGGGCCAGCAGCGCCGAGGACAGCGCCACGATGCCGTTGGAGATCATCAAGCCCAGTATCTTGGCGATGTTGGTGTTGATGCCCTGGGCGCGGCTCATGGCCTCGTTCGCTCCGGTGGAACGCAGGCTGCTGCCCAGCTCCGTGCCGAAGAACCAGTAGAGAATCCCGATCAGTGCAGTAAGGAACAGAAGGGCGATGAAGATCGGATTGTCCGGAGCCAGTGCCCGCACGTTCCGCTGACTGACGATCAGCGGGTATTTGGTGACATTGATCCCCTGGTTGGCCTTGAAATCCATGATGGCCAGGTTGACGGAATACAGCGAAAGCTGGGTCAATATGCCGGAAAGGATCGGCGGGATGCCCATGGCGGTGTGGAACACGCCGGTCACCAGTCCCGCAAGCATGCCGGCGACGATGGCGCACAGCAGCGCCAGCCACACGTTCCAGCCGTTCAGCATCAGCATCACGCACACCGCGCCGCCGGTGGCCATCGTGCCGTCCACGGTCAGGTCCGCCAGATCCAGCACCCGGTAGGTGATGTACACGCCGATGGCCATGATGCCCCAGATCAACCCCTGGGCCACCGCGCCGGGAAGAGCGTTTAATAGAGACGTCAGGTTCAAGTTGATTCCTCCAAACGGTTTGGGGAGGGGGTTCGCCCCCCTCCCGATGATGGGTTATTGTATGGCCGCGTAGTCCTCGGGAACGGTCACGCCCAGCAGGGCGCACAGCTCGGCGTTGTACTCCTTGGTGACGTTGGGGGCGAAGCGCACATCCATGGTCGCCACGTCCGCGCCGTTCGCCAGCACCTCACTGGCCATCTCGCCGGTGGCGTAGCCCAGGTCGTAGTAGCTGATGGACAGCGTCGCCACGCCGCAGCCCTTGCAGATGCCCTCCTCGCCGGCGATGACGGGCTTCGCGGCGGGCTCCACCACGTTGCGGATGGCCTCGGTGCAGGAAGCGGCGGTGTTGTCGGTGGGAATGTAGATCACGTCGCAGCCGTCGCAGGCGGATTGTGTGACGGAGGCCACGTCGTTGGAATCGGCGAAGGTGTATTCCACGCATTCATAGCCCATGTCCGCCAGATACCCGGTGATCACGTCCACCTGATACTTGCTATTGGGCTCGGCGGAGCAGTAGAGCAGGCCCACGACCTTCGCGTCCGGGAACAGCTCATTGAGCATCGCGGCCTGCTGATCCAGCGGGGCCAGGTCGCTGGTGCCGGACACGTTCATGCCCGTCGCGCCGCTCCAGTCGCCGATGTCCAGCGCGGTGGCGTAGTCGGTGACGGAGGTGCCCAGGATCGGGATGTCGCCCGTGGCGGCCACGGCGGCCTGCAGCGCCGGGGTGGCGTTGGCCATGATGAGATCGACGCCGTCGGCCACAAAGCCGTTGACAATGGTGGAGCAGGTGTTGGAATCGCCGGAGGCGTTCTGCACGTCAAAGGTCACGGCGCCCGGCAGCTTCTCGGCCAGGGCGTCCTGGAAGCCCTGGGTGGCGGCGTCCAGCGCGGGATGCTGCACCAGCTGGCAGATGCCCACGGTATAGGTCTCCTCGGCAACGGTTGTCATGCCAGCGCAGAGCAGGACGGCGATCAGGATGGCAAGCAGCTTCTTCATGTTGGGTTTCCTCCTCAGTTTGAATGTATCATAAAAGCGGCCCTCCCATCCGGGAGAGCCGCCTTGATGAACCCGATATTTACAGGCTGTAACTCTCACGGATGGGTTTCCTCGTAAACCAGAAGCCAAAAAAGTTAAAGCGCAGGGCGTTGGAAAAACGCACTGCGCTGTTAATGGCATTGCAACGGGACATGGCAGGAGCCATATCGCGGCGGGAGACAGAACGTTCAGGGCGATACTCGCGCTTCATGTCCATCTCCACCTTTCCCGTGCGTTTGATTCGCATTATAGCACGACATTTTCAGATGTCAATACCATGTTACTTTGATAATGTGTTAAATCACAGGCCCGTCTGCAAAGGGTCACTCCCCGATTCCCCCTTTTTCATTCCAAAACGCTTCCAACTCCGATTTAAGCGTGCTCAGCTTTTTCACATCCCGCACCTCCCAGTGCGGCGGCATCAGCAGGCGGTATTTTTCCTGGCGATAGCGCACGTCCATCAGCAGCACCACGCCCCGGTCCGATTCGGTGCGGATCACCCGGCCTGCGGCCTGGAGCACCCTGCGCAGGCCGGGGTAGACATAGGCCGCGTCGTAGCCGCCGCCGTCGCCGTCGTCCATCTGTTCGCTGAGCAGCTCCAGCTCGGCGCTGGGCTGTGGTATGCCCGTGGAGACGATGGCTGCGCCGGAAAGGCGATCCTCGGGCAAATCCACGCCTTCCGCAAACACGCCGCCCAGCACCACGAAGCCCACGAGGCTGCTTCGGGGGGCGGGCTGGAAGCGCTCTATGAATTCGAGTCGCGCCCGCTCCCCCATGCCCGACCGCTGGCAGACGACGTCGTCATTGGGCCAAAGCAGCCGATAATGCCGGAATGCCTGGGTCATATAGGCGTAAGAAGGAAAGCAGGCCAGGTAGTTCCCTGGCTTCGCCTGGGCCATCGCGCGGATGACCTGACATACGGCGTTCAGCGTGCGTTCCCGATCCTTCATGCCCACGGCGACAGGCATCCGCGCCACATAAAGGTTTTCCCTCGGGAAGGGCGATTCCAGCCGCAGGACCGTATCCGCCTCGCCGTCCGCGCCAAGCAGCGCCGCGTAATATTCCATCGGCGCAAGGGTGGCGGAAAACAGGGCACAGCCGCCCACCCGTGACAACACTTTGCGCAGATAAGCCGACGGGTCGAAGCACCGGAGGCACACGGTCAGGTATTTCTCGCCCGGCGCGATCAATGCCCTGTAGGTGTCCGGATCAAATTGCCTGGATACCCGCGCAAACCATTGCACCTCGTACACAAAGTCCACCAGCTCCGGCTCCACGGGCTCCAGCTCCCCGGCGATTTCGGCAAAGCGCCGGGCCGCCTCGACGATGCTCTGCGGCATGTCCGAGCTGCATTCCCTCTCCGCGTCCTCGTCATCCAGCGCCGCCAACAGTTCGGCGAGCAGGCTTCCCATCGGGCTGTCCGGCCCTTCAAACTGCGTCACCATGCCGAGAACCGCGGCGGCCTTTGTCCCGGAAAGCTCCGCAGAAAGCATGTCGCGGGCGCGGTCGGCCAGGTTGTGGGCTTCGTCCACCAGCAGTCCCGCTCTGGATTTGCCGTCGAAATAGCGCCTCAGTCGCACCTTGGGGTCGAACACGTAATTGTAATCGCATATGACCACGTCCGCGATTTCGGAGACATCCAGCGACAGCTCGAAGGGACAGAGCGCGTGCGCCCGCGATAAATCCAGTATGGCGTCGGCATCCAGCCGCTGCATGGAAAGCGCTTCCCTCAGGGCGTCCCGCCGCCGGTCGTAGTAGCCCGCCGCCAGCTGACAGCCCATGCAATCCGCCTTTTCCATCGGGCAGACCTTCTCCTTGGCGGAGATGGTCACGCTGCGCAGGGTCAGCCCGCCGGCGCGCATCAAATCGAGCGCGTCCTCGGCGGCCTTGCGCCCCGTGGTGCGGGCGGTAAGGTAGAATATCGCCGTCACATGGCCCTTCCCCAGCGCCTTGAGCGCGCCAAACAGCGCCGCGGCGGTCTTGCCAATACCGGTGGGCGCTTCGATCACTGCGTTCGCGTGATCCCGCATGGCCATGTAGACCGCCGCAGCCATGTCCCGCTGGCCCTCCCGGTAGGTATCGAAGGGAAAGCTCAGGCTGTCCAGCGTGGGACGGGATTCGTCCTTCCAATCGTCCACGGCGGCAATCCAGCGCAGATAGGGCACGGCGTAGGCCATCAGTCGTTCTTCAAGCTCCCAGGCGTTGTAATCCTCGCTGAATTCCCGCTTTTTCCCGTCCAGGCGGGCGTAGGTCAGGCGCACCTCAGCCTGCTCTGCCCCCTCGTTCAGGCAAAACAGCGCCGCGTAAATCTCCCCCTGGGCCCAATGGACGGGATAGTCGTATTTCAGTATCGACGAAGGATCCTTTGCCGTCGTCTTGATCTCGAGGACGCGCACGCAATCCCTGTCAAGGTACACCCCGTCCGCCCGGCCGTGGACGCGCAGTATATGCCCTTCCACGGGAATATCCCTGGAAACATCCACCTCGCTGCGCCAGGTGACCGGCAACAGCTGTTGCAGTGCCTGATGCCCGCGCACACCCTCGCGCATGCGCGCCGCCGCCCGCCGCGCCGGTATCAGATCACCCTTTTCAAAGGCGAATTCCGCCAGTGCGCGCACGCTGACCGAGTGTATTTTTTGCACAGTCCTCTTTCCTTTCTCTTGACATAACGGCCACATCATGTTACATTATGATTGGCTGGCACAATTATACATTTGCAGCCCTGTCACTGTACCAGTATAATTCACGCCGGCAGCTTTTGCAAGCGCTTTCATCCGTCATTGCGACGGCGAAAGGGCGCAAAGAAGAAGGAGGATGTGAACATGATTTTATATCCACTTTTGATGGCCCCCACTTTCCGACACGGTGAAGAAACCCCTTGGGGCGGACACATGCTGCGCGACACGCTGATGAAGGACGCACCCGCCGGCGCCACCGGCGAGAGCCTTGAAATCTCCGCCCTGCCGGAGCACGAGAGCATGGTGTCCAACGGCATTCACGCAGGCAAGCCCCTGTCCCGCATGATCGAGCTATGGGGCGAAGGGCTGACGGGCATATCCGGCGGAGAATTCCCGCTGTTGCTGAAGCTGTTGGATACGATGATGCCGCTCTCGGTACAGGTACATCCCGGGGACGACTACGCCGCGAAAAACGAGAACAAGAGCGGCAAGAGCGAGGCCTGGATCATACTCAACGCCGAGCCCGGCGCGCGCATCGTCTACGGCGTGGACACCAGGGGCGAGCCGCTGGAGAAGATCGTTGCGGAGGGCAGGATAGAGGAATGCCTGCGCTGGAAGAACGTACAGCCCGGTGACGTTTACTACATCCCCGAGGGCATGGTGCACGCCGTGGGTGAAGGCATACTGTGCTATGAAATCGGGCAGTCTACGGACATCAATTACCGTCTCTGGGACTGGGGCCGCGTGTTCGCGGACGGCAAGCCCAGGGAGCTGCAGGTGGATAAGGCGCTGGACGTGTGCCGAAGCGAATTGCAGCTTGAAAAGAACGAGGGCACCACGGTGCTTTGCAAGGGCGGCAGCCGCACCTATTACATCTCGGACAGCCACTTTGAGCTGTGCCGCTTGAATCTGTCCGGAAAAATGCCCCTCGAGAGCGGCAGGATGCTGTTCCTCACCCCCATGAGCCCGTGCACGCTGCGGTGGGGCGACGACGAGATGGCCCTGGACGCCTTCGACAGCGTGCTGGTGCCCGCGGGCCTGGAGGGCGTTTCACTGGAGGGCAACACAAAGGTGCTGATGTCCTCCCTCCCCGACCGGCAAAAGCTGATCGACGAGCTGGGCTACCGCGCCGAAAACGTGGCCGGACTGGTTTGAAGGAAGCGGGGGATTTAGAGTGTGTTTCTAAAATGAGGCATGTGCAATTTCGGATGGATTTACCTGCAGTTCAAGGCGATTTTCCGCAGGCTTAGCAAGTCCGCTGCGCGGACTGCCACGGCTCAAATCGTAGATTTGAGGCGCGGCACCGTTGACGCCGAAAGTGCATCTTTCCGAATTTAGAAACAGACTCTAGAGTCAGGAGTTAGGCGTGTATCGTCAAAGCCTGCTTCGGTCTTGATCGATGGCATAAAACATATCCCGCAGGGATTTGCTCCGCCATCCCCATTCCCCACTCCCCATTCCCCACTCCCGACTCATAACATCCCCCGTTATAAAAGGAGCGTGACAGTCCGTAATGGACGACAACGGTATACTGGTACTCGCGCTGATCGCCCTCGTGTCGATGTCCGCCTTCTTTTCCGCGTCGGAGACGGCGTACACCAGCCTGAACCGGGCGCGCCTGAAGGCGATGGCCAACGCCGGCAACCGGCGCGCGGCAAAGGCGCTGGCGCTGTCCGAAGATTACGACAGGCTGCTGTCCGGCATATTGGTGGGCAACAACATTGTGAATATCCTCTCCGCGTCGCTGGCGACGGTGCTGTTTGTGCGCCTTCTCGGCGGCGCGGGCGTATCTGTCTCCACGGCAGTGATGACGGTCGTCGTGCTGATGTTCGGCGAGATCGCCCCGAAGAGCATCGCCAAGGACCGGCCCGAAAGGATGGCGCTGGCCTTTTATCCGCCGTTGAGCTTCATACTGATGCTGCTCAGGCCCATCATATTTTTGACCACCTGCTGGCAGAAGCTGGTGTACCGGGTCTTCCGGCCCACGGAAGACAAGGGCATCACGGAAGAGGAGCTCATTACCATCGTCGAGGAGGCGGAAAACGACGGTGAGATCGACGAGCACGAGAGCGAGCTGATCCGCTCGGCCATTGAATTCAACGACATGACCGCCGAGGACATACTGACGCCCCGTGTGGACATCACCGCCGTGTCCATCGACACCCCCTTCGATGAGATCGCCCGCGTGTTTGAACGCAGCGGACGGTCCAGAATCCCCGTGTACGAGGACAACATCGACGCCATCGTCGGCATACTCCACGAGAAGGACTTTTACCGCCTCAGGGACAGGGCCTCCCTTCGGGAGATGATGTCGGAGCCCCTTTGCGTGGTGCCGTCCACCCGGCTGGCCGTTCTCTTGAAGCTGTTGCAGCGCACAAAAAACCACATGGCCGTGGTGGTGGACGAATACGGCGGCGTGGTTGGCATCGTCACGATGGAGGATATCCTGGAGGAACTGGTGGGTGAAATCTGGGACGAGCACGACGAGGTGGTCGAGGACGTCGTCCGCCTTTCGGACGACGAGTGGCGCGTCAGCGGCGGCGCGAACCTGGACGATCTGCGGGAGCTGTTCCCCATATCCGACGAATTTGAATCCGTCACCGTGAACGGATGGGTGCTGGAGGTACTCGGACACCTTCCCCAGCCCGGGGACGCCTTCGACTACGGCGATTTGCACGTCACTGTGGAGCGCGTCGCCAGGCGCAGGGTGGAACAGATCCGGGTGCGGAAGACGAAACAGGAAACGAATTGACAGGCAGGTGATCCATTTGAAGGAATTGTTGTTCGGACAAATCGCAAACGCACAGGTCCCGCTGACCCCGCGCCAGCTTTCGGAGGACAACCAGTGCCCGCTGGAAACCGTTCAGGCGGCGCTGGACGCGCTGGCCGCGGAGGGACGCATCGCCGCGACCCGAAAGGGCGGCTGGGCCATTCCCGAAAGCATCGGGCTGTGCGCCGCACGGATCGTATTCCAACGCAACGGCACGCCAATGGCCCAACCGGTAAAGGGCGGGCCTTCGCTGCGGGTCGAATACGGCGATTCGGAGCGCTGCATGCCCGACGATCTGGCGCTGGTGCGCCCCCTGGCCGATCACTGCCTGCTGAACGCCATACTCAAGCGCGGACGGGACCGCTTCGCCGCCTATGTGCGCATCGAGCGAAAGCCGGTAAAAACCGTCGGCAAGCGCTCCCAGGAGGTCAAGGTCATCGCCTCCGCCATCCCCTGCGATGTCCGCATACCCTACGACGTGGTGTTGACTGGCGACCTGGGCGCGTTGCAGAACGACCAGATCGCGCTGTTGGGCATCGACCGCTATCCCCAGGCCAATCGCCCCATCTATGCCAGCGTGCTTCGGCTGCTGGGCGAGGAGGAGAGCCTTCCGACGCTGCTGCGCGCGGTGGCCGAGGACCAGGGCTTTGCCACCGAGCCCGCACGTTCCGTGCTCGAGGCGTCGGAAAACATGCCGGACGCCGTCCGCGAGGCGGACATGATCGGACGGGAGGATCTTCGCGGACTGCTGACCTTCACCATCGACGGCGCCACCGCGAAGGACTTCGACGACGCTGTGTCCATCGAGCGCACGGAAAAGGGCTGGCGGCTGGGCGTACACATCGCCGACGTCAGCCACTATGTGCGTCCGAGCGACGCCATCGACCGGGACGCCTATGAGCGGGGCACCTCGCTGTATCTGCCCGGCCTGACCGTGCCCATGCTGCCCGAATGCCTGTCCAACAGCCTGTGCTCGCTGATGCCCGACGTGGATCGCCTGGCCCTGAGCCTGTTCATGGACATCGAAGAAGGGAAAGTAATCGACCATCAATTGGTGGAATCGGTCATCCACTCCCACGCCCGCCTGACCTACGAGGCGGCAAACCGGCTGTTCGAGGGCGGCGAGACGGATATCCCTGACGACGTGGCCGAGGCGCTCATGCAAATGCGCACGCTCTCCCGCATATTGCGTGAAGTGCGGTATGCCCGGGGGGCCATCGACCTTGAAATCGACGAGCCCGAGTTTGTGCTGGATGAAACCGGACAGCCGGAGGACATACTGCTGCAGCCGAGGGGCGAAGCGGAGCGCATCATCGAGGATTTCATGCTGGCCGCCAACGAAACCGTGGCTGCGCTGGCGCGCAATACCGAGCTGCCCTTCGTATACAGGGTACACGAGGCGCCCGACCCAAAGAAGCTGATGGGGCTGGAGGCGCTGCTCAGCGGCCTCGACCTGTATGTTCACATCGGGCCCACGCCCCATCCCGGCGTGCTCCAGGGGGTCCTGGAGCAGGTTCGGGCGCATCCGGCGCGGGACGTGATACGCCACACGCTGCTGCGCGCGCTGAAAAAGGCCCGTTACGCCGAGCGTCCCCTGGGGCACTACGCAATGGCCTTAAAGGATTATTGCCACTTTACCTCCCCCATCCGCCGCTATCCAGACCTGACGGTGCATCGCATGCTCAAGCTGCTGATCCAGGGGCGCGTGGAAGAAGCCGCCCGCTGGTCTGGCAGGATGGCGGACATCTCCGACGACTGCTCGCTGAGGGAAAACGCCGCAGTGAACGCCGAGCGCCAGGCGGATGGCATCATGATGGCCGCCTGGATGTCCCGGCATATCGGCGAGGCATTCGACGGCGTGGTGTCCTCCGTCACCGGCTGGGGGCTGTACGTGGCCCTGGCCAACGGCGCGGAGGGACTGGTACACATCTCCCATTTGGACGACTACTTCGAATACGACAAGGATCGAAGCCAGCTGACCGGTACGGCCACCGGCGTCACCTTCCGCCTTGGCGACCGGGTACGGGTGAAAGCCGTACAGGCAAACGTGCCGCTGGGCGAGATCAATTTCGAATTGCTGCCGCCGGTGGAATCGGAAGAGACGGCCGGCACGCAGCAGGCATAGATATCGGAGGCAAACATGGCGCAGCCCACACTGTTGACCTATAATCTGAAGCCCGGCACAAAGGCCGGGCTTGTCGGGATATGCCAAAGATTGAACATCCGCATCCGTGAGGTTGGACGCGGGGAGTACGTGCTGCCCATCGGCGCGCTGGCCGGAATCCCTGTGATGAGGACCTCCGCACCCGTGCCGGTTGAGGCCTTCGACGATGAAATGCTGGTGATGTGCCACATGCTCTCTGACGGACTGGACGCCTTTCTGGAGGCCATGCGCGACGACTGTCTACCCCGCATCCCGCTGAAGGCCGTGCTGACGCCCGCCAACGTCACGTGGAATTCCACAGAGCTGCGCGACGCGTTGACCCTGGAGCACAGCATGATGCGCATGGGAAAATGAGGCGGGGTAAAACGAAACGAATTATAACACAGTGCAGGGGCGGCGATGAAGCCCCTGCACTGTGTTAAGAAAGCACCGCACAATGCTCATGGCCCATCAACGGCTCAATTTCAGCCGCCTGCTGCCTGCTGATTTCCTGACTTGCCGCCAGATCGCAGACCGTGTGCGTTTATTCACATACCAAACTCATGTCAGCGTGAAGCAGTGCCATCGCTGATGTAATGACCTAACTGCGACGCATCATCCCGGTTTCTTCATCATCCCAGTTTCTTCAATCTGCGAATCTTGTAGTCCCTCGACTTGTACCAGCTCACGTTCATCACCATGCAGTGCACCGTATTGGTGCCCGGCTCAATGCCGCCGTTTTCTATAATCATCATCTTCGTCTTTTCGGCATTGACAAAATACAGGAACATGACCACATGCGCGTGGCTCTTGCAGATCAAATCACCCGTGCGAAGGTTTTCGTAGCCTTTGATCGTCTTGTAGGCCGAAGACTTGTTAATGTCGCTCGTCCGGTCGTTGCTGTGGTCGTTGTCGGTGCCCCAGATGGCGGCGTCCAGGAAGGAGGAACAGTCGCTCCCGCGGTACTTGCGACCGTCGACCTTATCCTGATTCAGGACATAATAGCCCTTGCCGCTGTCATGGTAATAATTCCCATGCAACAGCCGATCGACGTTGTAGCCGCGCCCGTCCTGGGTATAGGGAACGCCGTAATACACCCGATCCGGCTTGAAATCCTTGTCGCCGCCTTCGGCGTATTTCTCTTTCCAGTACTTTTGCTTTTTCAGCGTCATCCACGGGAACGCATAGTCCATAAATGCGTTGTTGATGATCCGCTTGCGCTTGTCGGCGTCTGAACTGGTGATCTTGCCGTTCGCCTTCAGCGCGTCGATCTGCCCGATAGCGCTGGCGCGAATCGTGTCTATCCTGTCCAGATTCCTGCCAATGCCGCTTGTTCCGGTAATGCGCTCGGGAATGGTCAGCGTCACGTTATCCGTTTCGACAGTGACCTGGAAGTTCAGGACGATTGCGGGATTTGTCCGTGAGGTTGCCGTGATCGTCGCATAGCCCATATCCACCGCGTACAGCACGCCCGCTTCATCCACATAGGCGATATCCGCGTTGGAGGTTTCCCAGGCGAAATCCACATTCGCCCCGGCCGGCTTGACCTTCCACTTCAGTTGAAGCGACTCGCCCGCCTTCATTTGGGAAGGGGCGTTGGTCAATCGGGCGCTTTCGGGATACAGCGGGTCCTCCACCGTCACCTTAAGCTCTGCCCGCAGGTCGTTGGTCGTGACAACCGTTATCGTGGCTTCCCCGCGGGCCATCGCGGTCAGCGCGCCTTCCTCGGAGACCGAGACTATATCCGGATCGGAGGAGCTGTATGTAAAGCCGGTGGCCGTGCCCTCGGGAATGATGGGCATCAGCAGCAGGGTATCGCCGATGTTGAGCGTCACTGCGTCCGTGCCAAACTGAACGCTGTCGGGCGCGGGCAACACCTTAACGGTCGTCCGCGCGGTTACGCCCTTGACGTTGGTGGCAACGGAGACAACCGCCTCGCCCGCGCTCACGCCGTTGACCACGCCGCTGCCGGAGACGGTGGCAACCTTCTTGTCCGAACTCCAGAATTTGAGCGGCGAGCTTGCGCCCGGATTCATTTCGACGGTCAGCGCATGGTCCTGGCCCACGCCGATTTCAACCAACGCTTCGGTAAACGCTACCCATTCAACCGGCGGCAGCACCTTTACCGCCGTCTGATCCGTCTTGCCGTTGGTCGTGGTTACAGTGATCACGGCGTCACCGGCGGAAACGCCGGTGACGACGCCCGTTTCTGGGTCGACCAGGGCCACGGCCGGGTCGCTGGATTCAAAGGCGACGCCGGCGGCGGTGCCTTTCGGGAGGGTCCAGGTTAGCTCTGCCGTTTCGCCCACGCTCAGCTCCAGGCTTTCCGGGGACAGCGCCACGGAGGACGGGCCTTTCACGACATTGACCTTCAATTCGCATTTTTTGCCGTTGTACGTCTTGACGGTGATCGTCGCTTTGCCCTTTTTCACGCCGGTAATCGTACCGTCGGAGGCGACCTTCACGATCTTTTTATTGCTTGAGGAATAGCTGAACGTGCTCGCGCTGTCGCCCACGTCGGGTTGAAGCCTGACGCTCTGGTTGACGCCGATATCCAGCTTCTTGTATGGCAATTTGACCTTTTCCGGCGGGGCAACCACCTCGATGGCGCAATCGGCACGGACGCCGTTGTAGGCCTTGGCGGTCAATACGGTCTTGCCCTCTCGCCTGCCCTCGATCGTGCCGTCCTTATATTTGGCTATCTTCTTATCTTTGACGCGGTAGACGACTTCTCCCGCCGCCCCCTCGTCCATGGAGGCGCTCAGCTTCAGCGCCATGCCAACGCCCAGTTTCACCGTGTCGCTTTCAAAGCGCAGCTCGGCAGGCGCCACCCCCACGCTGACGGTGACATAGTCCTTCCTGCCGTTGAAGGTCTTGCCATAGATCCGCGTCTCGCCGACGCCCACGCCCTCGATTTCACCGGTGACGGCGTCCACCCTGACAACGGCGGGGTTCTTGCTGCTAAAGGTGACGGCGCCCGCCGTATCCTTCGGCAGCTTATAGCTCACCTTTCCCTTTTCGCCGACGCCAAGCCTTTCCTTATCGACGCTGAGGGTGATTTTGTCCGGAGCCTTGACGACGGTAACGTCCAAAGACGCCTTTTTTCCGTTGTAGGTCTTAACCGTGATCCTGGCTTTTCCCGTCTTGACGCCCTTGAGGACGCGGTTGTCCGTCACCTTGACGACGCTGGTTTTGCTGCTTTTGAGGGTATACGCGCCCGCATACACGCCTTCCTCGCTTCCGACGATCACCTTCAGGCGCCCGTATTCTTCACCCTTGCCGATGGATAGGCTGCTCACATCGAAGGAAACCGCGTCGGGCGCTTTCTTTACGTCGACAAAGCATTCGCTGTATTTACCGTTTTCTGCTTCGGCCCTCACGCAGGTAAAGCCGACCTTCAGGGCGGTTATCACGCCGTCGGCGGAAACCTTTGCGACCTTGGACTTGCTGCTGGAAAAGCGGATCTTGCTGCCTACGTCGTCGGGCATCGCGGCGTTCAGGGCAAACTTCTCGCCAACGCCCAGCGTCAGCGCATTGGCCGCCAGCTGCGGGCCGTCCGGGTCCACATGAGGCGTCGTTTCAGCCGCCGCCTGGTCGCTGGCAGGCTCCACCTGGTCGGGCGCTTCTGACACGCTCCGGACATTTTCGATCAGCTCGTCTGTGTCAGGCAGCGCACCCGACGTCTCACCCAGATCGAGCGTCAGCTCGACCTTGATCGACAGGTCATCCATGGCTTCGCCGGCAGGAAGCTCGACCCCCGGTTCTCTGCTTTCAGAAATATCTACCCCGGCGACGCCTTCGATCTGTAGGTCGATCAGACCGTTCAGGGCGTCGTCTTCACAGTAGCCGAATCCCGGCAGCATCGTGACCGCCAGACACAGCGTCAATATCAGCGCAAGCTTTTTCATAGTCATACTCCTTACTCGTCCAACGACGACTCCATCAGGCCATTTCCTCGCCAACCAGCATGCACAGATAGGCTGCGGCCGCGTCATAGCGGGCATCGTGGGGATGGTCTCCCCCTTCGCCGTACCACTTATGGCATTTCCCTGCGATAAAGTCCTGAGAAAGGCCAAAGTGATCGGTCAGTTCAGTCAGTTTCGGCGGTTTGAGTACCTTTGGGTTCTGTTTCAGGGGAATGTGCGCCTCCTGCGTATAGTGCTTGAGGGTGCAAAAGATGGGATAGGTCGGCAGCTTTACGCCAATCCGGTCAAATTCCCGGCGCAGATAGCATATATCGCCCGCAACATCGTGGCCGATAATCAGCTTGCAATCGATGAAATCCCTGTAGATTTCATCTGCGTAATCGAGAAAGCCCTTCCCGCCGGACAACTTCCTCAGCTGATAGACGCTGATGCCGTGCACCTCGCGGGCGTATCGGTTGATGGCCTTCGCGGAAAAATAGAAGTTCTTGCCGCGTATTTTTCGGCCCTCGATGATTAGATAGGACAGCTGAATGATGTGGCTGGGATGCATCCCGTCCAGTTCCACATCCAGAGCTATGTATTTATCGCTTTTTTTGAATAGCTTCCCGAACAAATTCATCACAGCTTACCGACTCCGTATCGCATTGGTTATGCAATCAAGGGTTTTTATCACATTGGCCCGCGGCGTCGCCAGGTTCATTCTGAACCAGCCCCTGCCCTCTTCTCCGAAAAACAGACCGCTGTTCAGCGCCACATGCGCGCGATCCGTCAGCAGGGCCATGACCGCTTCGTGGGACAGGCCGAGGCCGGAACAATCCAGCCACGTCAGATAGGTGCCCTCCTGGGGAGCGCAGCCGATGTCGGGCAGGCGCTCCCGAAGGAAAGCGACGGTGTAATCCCGGTTTTCCTTCACGTATTCGACGACGGCGTCCATCCATTCATCGCCGCAGGTATAGGCGACCGTCTGGGCGATGGAGCCGAATATATTGGGAGAAGTGGCATGGGCCCGGGTCAGCGCCTCGGAAACCGCCTTGCGCAGGTCCGGATTTGGCGCGATGACGCTGGATTGCCTGAGCCCGGCCAGGTTGAAGGATTTCGTGGCCGAGGTCAGCATGATGCATCGCTCCGCGGCCCCATCCAGCGCAAGTATCCGCGTCTGCCGGTGGCCGTCAAAGGTAAAATCCGCGTGGATTTCATCGCTCACGATCACTGCGCCGTAGCGCGCCGCCAGATCCACCAACCTTTGAAGCTCATCCCGCGTCCACACGCGCCCTACCGGGTTATGCGGGCTGCACAGTATCATCAGTCTGACGCCATCGGCAAACTTCTTTTCAAGGTCGTCGAAATCCATCAGCCAGGTATCGCCCGTATGAATCAAGGGGCTTGTGACGAGCCTTCTGCCGAACAGCTCCGCAGCCCGAAAAAAAGGCCCGTAAACCGGCGGCTGAACCAGAACAGCGTCCTCCGGTCCCGTCAGGGCTTCCACGCAGAAGAAAATGCTGTCCACCACGCCGGGGCTGTACAGAATCCAGTCGGTTTCGACCTTCAGGCCGTGGCGGCGCTCCAGCCATCCCTTTTCTGCCTCGCGCTCCCGAAGGCTGTCGTCCGTATAGCCGTATATGGCGTGGTCGGCGCGCCGCACCAGCGCTTCCCTCACCTGAGGTACGGTCCTGAAATCCATGTCCGCCACCCACATGGCCAGAAGGTCGCCCCTGCCATAGTATCGTTCAAGCTGATCCCACTTTTCACAGTTGGTGCCGTGCCTGTCTATGGGTGCGTCCAGATAGGCCCGCATCTCCTGTCGCATACCGCACACTCCCCAATATGTATATTATTATACTATACCATTTGTATTATACGCGATGTCAAATGAATATTCAAGGCAATCCATGAAAAAAAAGATTATCTGCGATAATCAAGCAAAATCTGTGGGGGATGTCTCGAAGGGGGACCTGTCCCCCTTCGACAGTTACTGCGAAGCCGGAGGCTGAGCAGTAACCATGCTGCTTCCAACATCTGGCATATTAGCGACAGTTTATATTCAGTTGATGTAACTGGGATATGATACTTGCACAGGGCAGTTCGCACTTTAATCTGTAATGATCTTACTCACATTTCTCCCCCCTGATAATTGCGGCGATGACGCGCTCCCCCATCGCGCGCCGTCAAAAGTGCGAACTGCTTTTTCCTATTCCAACCGATCCGGTTATTATCAAGAAACCCCCGCATATTGCCCGAAGCGCATTATGCGGGGTTTCATTTATTATCACGCAGCTTCTTTATCGCCGTCCACGCGGCGATGCCCGCCAGCAAAGCCGTGGCCCACAGGCCGTGCATCGGCCCCGCATCCCCGCCGGTCAACAGCGCCTCCGACACGCCGTACAGGCGATAGACCGATGCTTCGCCACCGCCAAAGCCCAGAATACAGGTCATGGCGAAGCGCCATCCCCACACAAAACCGACCGAAGTCCATAGCCCGCCGAGGCTGTAGAGGGCACAGCCGACCCAGCCCAGCAGCAGCCCGTTCAGGATGCCAACGGCGCTTCCGGCAAGGCCGCCGGTCAGCCACGACACCGCGCAGACCACCACCGAAGCCCACAGCGCGTTCCAGTGTTTGTCAAGTCCGTCGTAAAGCACGCGCTTGGTGAATATCTCCTCCGCTGTCACGGCAATCAGGCTGAAAAGGGCCGCAACAGGCAAACGCCACCCGATCACGGGCTCGGTCAGCGGCCACTCCAGCCGCATGCTGTCCGGCAGCAGGCATAGCGCAGCGACGAGCGCCACTGCAAGGACGCCCGCCAGGGCAGAGCGCCATAGCGCTCCCCGGGGCGCCTGAACGAGCGGCATGCCGAGCCCCCACAGCCGTCTCAGCCACCGGGCGATCAGCAGCGTGGCCGCGGCAAATACCAGCGCCGAAAACGCATCGTTCCAGGCATACACCATGCGAGCCCAGACCGGCGCGCGGTGTATATTTGCGCTGTCGACCCCCCAGGCGTCAAACAGCGCCCGGAATGCGCGGATGAGTCCATAGCGCCCACCGACCGCAACGAGGACATAGCAAAACAGGCTGGCGGCCAACAGCCAGCCTGTCCTGATTGCGCCGTTCCCGGCCGTCCAAATGCGGTCCTTTCGAAGCGGCGCAGCGGATGCCTCCCCCTGCGCCCCATGCCTGCTGCCACTCATGCTTCAGCCCGTCACTCGATCACGGCCTGGATCAGCGGCTTGATCTCGGGCTTTTCGTCGCCGATGATGATGGATCGCTTCAGCAGGTTGAAAGCGCCGATTTTGTCGGATTTCTCGCCCACATGCAGCGTTGCCAGCAGGTCGCCCCGCCTGACGGCGTCGCCCAGCCGAACGTTCATCACGATGCCCACGGACAGATCCAGCACGTCGGTCTTGCGCTCGCGCCCCGCGCCCAGCAGCTTGGCGGCGTTGCCGATGTCGTCGGTTTGCATCCGGGCCACATATCCCTCGCGGTCGGCGCGCAGTTCGACGCTGAAGGGCGCCTTGGGCAGCAGCCCCGTATCCTCCACCACCCGGCGATTGCCGCCCTGGGCTTCGATCATTTCTCCGAACAGCTTGAGGCCCTCACCGTTGGCGATCTTTTCCTCCAGCATGGTTATGCCCGTCTGCACGTCCGGCGCAACCTCCGCGTTCCTGAGGATATGGGCCCCCAGGGTCAGCGCCACGGTCTTCAGGTCGCCCTCGGTCCTTCCCGCCAGCACGTCGATGGCCTCCTCCACCTCCAGGGCGTTGCCGATGTAGTTGCCCAGGGGTTGATCCATGCTGGTAATCAGTGCCGAAAAGCGCTTGCCGCTCATATTGCCGATGCGCACCATCATCTCAGCCAGCTTGCGGGACTTCTCCGGCGTATCCATGAGCGCGCCGCTGCCGTTTTTGACGTCCAGCACCACCACATCGCAGCCCGCAGCCATCTTCTTGGACAGTATGGAGGACACCACCAGCGGCAGGCAGTTCACCGTGGCGGTCACGTCACGCAGGGCATAGAGCGTCTTGTCCGCCGGGGCCAGCTCGGCGGTCTGGCCGATGATGGCACAGCCGATCTTTTGCACCTGTTTCTTAAAGTTCTCGATGCTCGCGTCGATGCGCATGCCCGGTATCGCTTCCAGCTTGTCCAGCGTGCCGCCGGTGAAGCCCAGCCCCCGGCCGGACATCTTGGCCATCTTCACGCCGCAGGCCGCCACCAGGGGCACCAGTATCAGCGAGGTGGTGTCGCCCACGCCGCCGGTGGAGTGCTTGTCGGCTTTGACCCCGGGAATGTCGGACAGATCCAGCGTATCGCCGGATTTTGCCATGGCGAGCGTCAACGCCAGGGTCTCCCGGTCCTCCATGCCGTTAAGGTAGATCGCCATCAAAAGCGCCGCAGTCTGGTAGTCGGCAAAGCTGCCGTCCACCACGCCTTTGACGAAATCCCGAATCTCCAGTTCGCTCAGTTCCCCGCCGTCTCGCTTCTTGGAGATGATGTCACACGGATTCATGCTCATAGCTCAATGCCTGACGCCATTGCGCCAGCTTCCTTTCATAGGATAATGTGTAGGCCGGGCTGGTGGAGGGCAGCCTTTGCCAGCTTCGCCCCTCCAGGTATTGCCCGCACCATTTCATGAACAGCCTGTGGGCCGTTCCGCCGTTGAACAGTACGCGCCCGATATTGGGGCAGCGACGAAACAGCGCCCCGAAGTCGTTGATCTCCGGCCGGCGAATCGCGCTGTCCAGCGAGCCCTGCCGCTCGCAGCTCTGAAGCACGTCCCAAAGGGCGATGTCATGGCTCGTCAACAGCGCGATTCGCCCGGAGATATGCTCCGGAAAGGGCTCGCCGAGCACATCGGCCATGATGCGCCAAAATGCGTTCCTGGGGTGGGCGTAGTAAAAGCCCTGATTCAGCGATTCCACGCTGGGCATGCTGCCCAGCACCAGCACCCGCGCGCCGGGTGTCGCGACCGGCGCAAACGCCGTGATCCGCTCGGCCATGGCCGGTCAGGGCAGCTCGGCGAACACCTGGCCGATGCGCTCGTGAATCACCAGGTTGGCCCGCCTGTCCTGAGGCGTGCTGGACAGATTGACCAGCACCAGCCTGTTTCCCCGGTACAGGTCCACCAGCCCCGCCGCGGGATAGACGTTCAGCGACGTGCCGCCGATGATCAGCATGTCGGCCTCGCCGATGGCCGCGCAGGCCCCGTTGACCACGCCGTTGTCCAGGGATTCCTCATAGAGCACCACATCGGGCTTGACGGTTCCCCCGCATTCGCACTTGGGCACGCCGGTGGTGCCCATGATGAAGTCGAGATCGTAGAATTTGCCGCAGCGCATGCAGTAGTTGCGCAGCACCGAGCCGTGCAGCTCGTATACCTTCTTCGACCCCGCCTTCTGGTGCAGGCCGTCGATGTTCTGGGTGACCACGCCGGTCAGCTTGCCCTCCGCCTCCCACTGGGCCAGCTTGACATGGGCCGCGTTGGGCTGGGCGTCAGGAAAGAGCATCTTGTTGCGATAAAAGCGGAAGAATTCCTCAGGCTTGCGCATGAAGAAGGTGTGGCTGAGTATCGTCTCGGGCGGATAGTCGTACTGCTGGTTGTAGAGGCCGTCCACGCTCCTGAAATCCGGAATGCCACTCTCGGTGGAAACCCCAGCGCCACCGAAGAACACAATGCGTTTGCTCTCTTTGATCCAGCCTGCCAGCGTTTCGTTCATCCCACTTACCTCCCCTGTTATTGCCTTTATATACCATTTTACCATCTTTCATCAATAATGTCCACCATTAATTGAGAAATTCGGGCCGATAATTTGCGATGTCGTTGCAGCTCATGTTTTTCCGTTTCCAATCGTGGGACGGCGGCGTGTTCGCCGAGGCCGCAGGCTGAGCTGCAAAGCACGATCCGGTTTACACATCGCGGTTGACAACGCGCCGTGAAAAGGGTACAATAGCCTCGCGAAATTGCCATATTCGATATTTATAAAGGAGGTATGATTATGGCTCTTGGCAATACCAAGGTCATCCTTGAAAAGAGCGCCTATCTGCAGGAGGGCGAAAAGGAGATCTCCGAGCGCGCCTTCAACCTGATCATCGGCGGCATGCTGTTGTGGGGATTCTTCCTGAACTACATGACGGTGGCGCTCTTCGCCGAGCAGGCGATTCGCCTGGTCATGGGCATGAATCCCATCGTGTTCCTTGTCGCGTATCTGGCGCTCGCGCTGATCGGCAACGCGCTGGTGGTGAAGGGCGGAGCGAAGATGAGCTTCATCGGCTACACGCTGATCGCCGCGCCCATCGGCATACTGCTCTGCATCTCGATACAGGGCATTCCGGTGAACACCATCAAGAGCGCGGTGCTGGTGACAACCATCGTCACGCTGGCCTTCATGATCGCGGGCACGCTGTTCACCGACTTCTTCCTGAAGATGGGCCGGGTACTGATCTTTTCCCTGATATTCATGATCATCGGCACCCTGATCAGCACGCTGCTTTTCGGCAGCAGGGCCAACTCTGTTTTTGAGTGGCTGGGCATGGCCCTCTTCGCGCTGTACATCGGCTACGACTGGGCCCGGGCCAACACCTGCGCCAGGACGGTAAACAACGCCATCGACCTTTCCGCGTCGCTGTATCTGGACATCGTCAACCTGTTCCTGCGCATCCTTCAAACCATGAGCCGCAACAAGAAGTAAGCGCCGTCGCTACGGGAGGATAACATGATAAGGCACATTGTACTGTTCAAGATCAAGGATGAATACAAGGACGAAATTCCCCAGCTGGTGAAGAACTTTCACGGCATGAAGGGACGCATCGAAGGCCTTTTGGAGCTGGAAGCCGGCGCGGACATACTGCACAGTGAGCGGTCCTACGACCTGGCGCTGGTCACGCTGTTCGACTGCCGCGCGTCCTTCGACGCCTACCAGACCCACCCGATACACCTGCCGGTGAAGAAGCGCATGCACGAGGTCAGAAGCGGCTCGGTGGCCTGTGACTTCGAGGTGTGAAATGGTGGAGCTGAGACCGATCACCGAGGAGAACTTCCTCGAAGCGTTCAACCTCAGCCTCGCGGCGGGTCAGGAGCGGTTTGTTTCCCATCCAATCCGGAGCCTTGCGCAGGCGTACGTCTACCGAAACCAGTGTCAGCCCTTCGGCATCTACGCAGCGGGAAAGATGGTCGGCTATGTGATGGTGATCTACGACTACGACGTTCCCGAGTACGACATCTGGCACATGATGATCGACGCGGCGGAGCAGGGGCGCGGCTATGGCCGGGAAGCCCTGGACAGGGTGATCAAATACATTGAGACGAAGCCCTTCGGCGATTCGGGCCGGGTGGCGCTGACGTGCCACCGGGACAACGCGACGGCGCTGAAGCTGTACCGGGATAGGGGCTTTGCACCCGGCGGAAATGAGGACGGCGACGAGATCGAACTGGTAATGACGGTTCGATGAGAGCAAGGACGAAATTCCCCGGCTGGTGAAGTATTTTCAGGGCATGAATGGACGCATCGAGGGCCTCCTGGAGCTGAAAGCCGGCGCAGACATACTGCACAGCGAGCGCTCCTGCGACCTTGCGCTGTTCACCGTATTCGACAGCCGCGCGTCCTTCGACGCCTGCCAGACCCACCCGGTACACCTGCCGGTAAAGAAGCGCATGCACGAGGTGCGCAGCGGCTCGGTGGCCTGCGACTTTGAATTCTGACGTTTATTCCTGTGCCTCACGGGATGCCCTTTGTCATGCGGCAACCGACAATAACCCTCCGATCCGTCACAGCAGATCGGAGGGTTATATTGCCATAATCTCCAAATACCTTCGGTCCGGGGTGTCCATGCGCGGTGTCACCCGCGCGCCAACCGAGACAGTCTTAGATTACAAATCCCGCCATTCGGTCTGTCCACAATGCACGCTTTGGTATTCATGATCAACAAAGATTCCTGAATGGCTTACCTTCCTTCGGTTTCCGTTATCTTACCATCTTTCTCTTTGTTGATCACCTCGGCTTTTTTCCTCTGGGCTTTTTTCATAATCCTTTTCTTTTCTCATCTTCGTACCTGTCCCGCCTGTAACATGGGCCAGAAGGTCCACATCCGTTCCTTCTGGTCATCCAGACGTTCCTGGTGGGTCGCAAGAGCCCTTGCCTTTTCGATCTGCTTATGGTTAAGCGCTTTGTTCTTCATTTGAGCGGTTTCTCCTTGTCGTCGGATATGATGCCGTGCTGTCCCTTTGACGATGCAAGTATACGCCATGCACCGTCACAGAACAGTCTCACAGGTTACACCGAAACGTCACGCCTGACACACGCACCGTCATCGCCCTGCTTCTATCCCATCCGATTTCAGGGTGTACTTATGCCTGTAGATACGCGTTCCGCGCGGTCGAACACCTTTCCCACACATCCGTCCCATTGATTCTCTGCGCATGCGATGTTAGAGTGTGTTTCTAAAATGCCTGAAGCGCATTTGGCTGGAAACTCCGTTGCAGATACGGCGCCAACGGTGCCGCGCCTCAAATCTACGATTTGAGCCGTAGCAGTCCACGTAGCGAACTCGGAAATCTCTGATTTCCGACCTCGACTGCATTTCTGTGTTGCTTTTCCTTGCCTTTTACGCACCGCCGCTACTCCGCGAAGCGGAAGCGGCGGCAGCGCCGTGCGAATC
>CACYZW010000017.1 GCA_902778995.1 uncultured Eubacteriales bacterium | reverse complement strand
GGCGAATGGTAATTGGCGGGGGACCTGCTTCCCCCGCCAAGACCACCCCTTTGACAGATTTGCCTGAACCCCTTCGGGATTCCGGGCGGCAAATCTGCAGGGAAGGCATTTTTACTCTGGTCGACATCTGTGGAATCGCGCGCGTTACTCGCGCACGAGATGGCTTCCCGACGTAAAAATGCCCCCGTTCCCGCCGTACATGCCGCCGGGAACGATTGAACATTGGAGGGGCTGCTCCCCTCCAATACCTCCCTGCATAGTTTGCTTGTATGGTGAATGGTACCCAATCATTCTATTTTGATTAACTTTGTTGGTAAAAAGTCTTGACAGAGGGTTTTTTATACAATACAATATCAGAGATGGAGAATAACTTACCATCGCACCGAAAAAAGGAGGAGTTTATCATGAAGAAGCTGCTTGTCGTACTGACCGTCCTGTGCCTCGTTTTCTCGATGGCCGCCATGGCCGAGGGCAATGCCCTCACCTTTCCCGACGGCGTGACGTTCGGCATGTCCCAGGATGAAGTGACCGCCAGCAACGGCAACACCAACTATGAGGTGGATACCGAGCGCACCCGCGGCTCCGTGACCTTCACCGAATTGGAGTACGAGAACATCAACATCGGCGACAACATGAAGGGTGATTTGGCCTATCTGTTCCTCGAGGACAAACTGGTCGCCATCCGCGTGGACTTTGACAAGAAGGTCAACACCTTTGAAGGCGCCGACAAGTACCTGACCGAACAAATCGGCGAGGGCAAGGAGCTGGATATCAAGACGCTGGGCAACGGCGTGTTCGCCGTGGACGACGACGGCCATCCCGAAGCCAAGGCCAAGGCCTGGACGGGCGACGGCTTCGCCGTGGTACTGGAAGAGGACGACGACGGCGACATCGACGTGACCTTCGTGGATCTGACCGCCGATTACATCAAGTAATCCGTTCCCATTCGTGCCCGATAAACAAACTGCCCCGCCGGACAACCCGGCGGGGCGATTTGTTTGCTTGGGCTTTTATGCGCACTTGGCGTTCACATGGCCCAGGTTGTAGAAGAACTCCATCATGTAGACCTCGTCGGCCTTGTTCATGCAATAGACCTCGTAGCTGTCGCCATGGTCCTTGCACAGCTCGCCGATGGCCACGTAGCGGGAGAGCACGCTCTTCAGGTTGAACTCCTCCCGTCCGTCGGTGGAGCGCAGCAGCACGTCGTCACGGCAACGGTTCACTGCCTCAACCAGATTATCTATATCCTTTGCATTCTTCAGAAGCATCATAGTATCGCATCCTTTCTGCGTTTTTATTGCCGTACCGTTCCTCGGTACGGTTGATATTATAGCGAAAGGGACTTGATTTTGCACGATGCTCGGGGTATAATTGTTTTGAAGAGCTTTGTGCTGCCAGCACAACATGGATGATATGCATCCGAATGTGCACGAAAACAAAGCGAAAATATGACGACGGGGGGCGAAATCGTGGATTTACAGACGTTCCTGAACGATTTTATGAACAAGGACGACCTGAATTTGCTGGTGCAGGACGCCGCCGGGCTGTTTGAATGCCCCGCGATGGTGGTGGACATGGCTTTCCACGTGATCGCATGGCACTGCGAGGCCGATTTCGAGGACGCCCCCTTTCGCACGTCCATCCAGCGGGGAAGCCTGACCTATGAGACGGGCAGCATTCTGGCCGGAAGCGACACCCAGGCCCATCTGATCCATCTGGAGGACAGCCCCTACAAGCGCCGGTTTTCCCTGCTGATGACCGGCGGCACGCCGGTGGGCTACCTGATCCTGGTGGACGTGGGCGACCGCCTGGAGCGGGAGGACGCGCGGGTGTTTTCCGCGGTGGAATCGGCGCTGGCCAAACAGCTGATGCTGGAGAGCAGCCGGGGCAGCAGCATGCGCAGCGCCGAGGAATCGGTATTGCAACATCTCTTGGAGGGCCGGTTTGCCGACGAATCGCTGTTCACGCTCCAGGCCGAGGCCGCAGGGCTGAAATACCTGGCCCCCAGGCGCGTCGCGCTGGTGAACCTGGAGCTGTACCGCAGCGCCAACTGGTCGGAAAACGCCCTGCGCAGCACGATACTGGACGTGTTTCCCATGTCATGGGGCTGTTTCGCAACCTCGCCCGCCAGTTCAGCCTGCGCGTGGTGATCTCCGCCCCCATCGGCAGGCTGTTTCGCCTGCCGGAGGTCTACGCCGCCACCCGCGCGCTGATGGAGGCGCTGCTGCCCCGGCTGTCCCGCCCCTTCGCGGTAATGTCGGAGCCCTACCAGGCCCTGATGATGCTCCGCCAGCTCGGCCAGAACCGGGACCTGATGCTGCCCGCCGTGCGCGCGCTGGGCGAGAGGGACCGGGAGGACGACACGCTGTATTGCCTGACGCTGTACACCTATCTGTGCTGCCACCGGTCGCTGCAGGAAACCTGCGCCCGGCTGTTCACCCACCGCAACACCGTGCTGTACCGAATGCGCAAACTAAAGGAGGAGTTCGACATTCCCATCGACGACCCGGACCAGCACCTGGCCCTGCTGGTTTCCAGCGCCATGATGCTGATGGAGCTGGGCAGGGAGGACGTGTTCATGCCGGAAATCGCCGGGGAAGGCGAACGACGGGGAACGGACAAGGCGTGAAGGAATGCGTGAAGGAATGCGTGAAGGAATGCGTGAAGGAATCGCCGCAGGCGCTCAGGCCTGCGGCGGTTTCTTTTGCCCGCGCTTCTTCGCCGGTACCGGCTCGGACGGGTGGAACTCTTTGTTATACTGGTCAAACAATTTCTCCTGGCCGAAGCGGCGCAGGCCGGCGCGGGTGAGCTGCCGGATGATGTCATAGATCACAGCCAGCAGCGGCACGCCCACGATCATGCCGCCGATGCCCCAAAGCCCGCCGAACAGCAGTATGCCGAACATCACCCACATCCCGGAAAGGCCGGTGCTGCCGCCAAGTATGCGGGGACCGATGAAGTTGCCGTCCAGCTGCTGCAGCAAAATCAGGAATACCAGGAACATCAGGCAGTGCATGGGGTTCTCCAGCAGCAGCAGCAGCGCACAGGGTATCGCGCCGATGTAGGGGCCGAAGAAGGGAATGATGTTGGTCACGCCCACGATCACCGCGATCAGCTCCGGCGAACCGAAGCCCATGAGCAGGCAGCCGATGTAGCACAACACGCCCACGATGGCCGAATCCAGCAGCTTGCCCATGAAAAAGCCGTGGAACATACGGTCGGCAAAGTGGACCTCCTTTTCCACCCAATCGGCCCAGGAGGGCTTCAGCACGCTGCGCAGCACCAGCCTGGCCTGGGCGGCCAGCTGGCGGCGGCGCGCCAGCAGGTAGATGGCGACGATGGCGCCCAGCATCAGGTTGCTCACCACGCCTACGACGCCCGCCGCGCCGGAGATCAGCGACTCTG
The DNA here is from genome assembly GCA_902778995.1 of uncultured Eubacteriales bacterium. Classification (GTDB taxonomy): domain Bacteria; phylum Bacillota; class Clostridia; order Christensenellales; family Aristaeellaceae; genus UBA2862. The sequence goes on along the minus strand of CACYZW010000017.1, from coordinate 32,933 downwards.
TCACCTTGGGCAGCGCCGTGGCCCCGGTGCTCAGCCATCCCATCAGCGTACTGCCAAAGGCGGGCAGGCCTGATGCGAGGAATTCGTCGATGTACCGATACCAGTTTCCGGTGATCTTTTCCAGCCACTGGGCCCACTCCGGATGGGCCTTGAGGAGCGCCTCCAGCTCAGCGCGCAGCGTCTCGATTTGACCGGGCAGCGCCTCCACCAGCCGCTGGATGCTCCGCGCCAGACTGGGGATGATCAGCAGCAGCACCGCCAGCACGATGACCAGCCCCGTCAGCAGCGACAGCGCGATGGCCAGCGCCCGCGCCGCGCTGGGATTTTTGCCCTTGAACCACTTATTGAACAGGTCCTCCAGGCTTCTGCACATCGGCACGAGGAGATAGGCGATCACCGCGCCGTACACAAAGGGCTTCAGTATGCCGCTCAACACGCCCAGCGCCTCGCGGATGCCCTTCATGTCGGACAGCACGAAATAGCTTATCAGCGCGAACAGCGCTATCGCGCAGCCGGTAATGCCCAGCTTCACATATCTTTCGTTGCTCTTGTCTTTCAAACTGAAGCACCTCCAAAGGGTCTGAGAAAAATCGAACCTTACCTGTCGGCGTCTGGTCCGGCGTACGCCCGGTTCATGTGGTTGAGCAGGATATAGGTGCTCCGGTAGGTTTCCCTTCGCCCCTCCTCCATCAGCGCGCCCAGATCGCGGGCGGCGTCCGCGTCGTTCAGCAGTCCGGCCAGCCAGGGGGGATAGTGTGTGCCGCATTCCGGCAGGACCTCGGCGATGAAATCCTCCAGGCTCTTGCCCCGGCGATAGCTGCGGCCCACGCTGTCTGTGGCCGCGTCGAGGCAGTCGGCGCAGAGCACGATGTCGATGATGGGCTTGACGGGACTGCGGCTTGTGTCGAAGTCGTCGGGATAGCCCCTGGAATTGTCGTACCAGCGGTGATGACCCAGGGCGATGTCCCGGTAATCGCGGGTGGAAGGGTAGCGCTTCAGCATCTGCCAGCCGGTGCGGGGATGGGTGCGTATGATCTCGAATTCCGTGTCGAACAGGTTCCGGCCATAGACAAAGATGGTGTCAATGATGGAGAGCTTGCCGACATCATGGCACCGGGCGGCATGAAAGGTATAATCCAACAGCGCCTCCCGGTTTTTCAGCACGTCCGCCACGCAGCAGCAGCCCGGCGCGCCCACCAGCTGCTCCGGGTCCCGGTCAATCAGGTGCCCGCACATGCAGGTCGCCAGCTTCGCCACCATCATCGAATGCACATAGGTGGGCGGATGCAGGGCGGCGAGGCATTGCAGGGCCACCTCCTCGAAGGTCAGACCGCCGGGCACCTCGATAAAGCGTTCGATGATGCCCAGGCAGTATTCCAGCATCGAGGAAAAGCTGCCGCTGTTGGGCATGTGGAAGGCGTAGCGCACCATCTCCCGGTAAAAGACGTCCAGCCGGCGGATGTCGTCCGGGCTGAGATGCTCCCGGTTCAGCTGGCAGATGGCCTCCAGGGGCAGTTGGAGGTTGTCGTATATGCCGTTCAGGTCGTATTGATGGGGGTCGCGCTGCTCATACAGGGCGATCAGCGCGTCGTGACATTCGTCATAGCCGATGCGCCCGGCCAGGTAGCGGTTGCGAACCAGCAGCATGCGCACCTGCTTTTCGCCGTCGTAGCGGGAGAAATACGCCGGGTCGCTCTGCCACAGCACCCCGAATTCCTCCGTTTTGTCGCATATGACGGACAGTGTGGCGGCATCGAAGCCCCGCTCGTTGCCACAGTCCGTGGTCTTGGCATAGTAATTCAGGGCGCGGTAACGGAAGTAGCGCCAGTCGTAATCGGGCATCAGCCGGCGATAGAAGGGGTCGTCGGCCAACGCCAGCACCATGTCCAGGTGCCTGAGCTCCGGATCCTCGCCGGGAGCGCCGCTGGGAACGCCCTCGTAGAACACCGCCATGTAGCGGACGTCCGTCAGCACGATCTCCCGGCATTCGGCGTCCAGCGCCTCGAAATGCTCCGGCGCCAACAGATCCAGGAAGCGGCGACCGATGGCCAGCCCCTCCTGGCGAAAGCGATCGGCGATCTGCGGACAGGCGCGCACCCGGCTCACCATCAGCATCAGCGCGTAGCAGGTATCCATGCGCATGTCCAACCGGCGAACGGCGGCGGCCGTGTCGTCGTGTTCCGCCGTGTCCCGCAGCAACCGATCGGAAATCAGCGACACGATGGGAAGATCCAGGTTTTCCACGTTGGTGGCGGAGAGCAGCGATTCGCTGAGGGCAATCAACTCGTCGGTCTGCGCATCGGACAGCGGCTGCTGTGAAAAGAGTATGGGAAACAGCTCGGAATCCAAAAAATCCCGATTCTCGGTGGACAGCTTCCCAATTCGGATGAAGTTCTCCCTCAGCTGCTCGCTGTACAGATTGGCGTCGTCAATGCCCTCCAGCGATGGCGATGACAGGCGGCGTATCCCTTCCAGGCGCCGGATGAAATCGGCGTTGTTGTGATCGTTGATGTTGGTCATGTTCTCTTCCTGCACTGTTTCTTGCCATATTCGGAATGTGCCTTACGCGCCGGTAAGGGTGAACTCGTATTCCTGCCCGCCGTCCGCTATGGTGAGGGTCGTGGGTTCGATGTCGTAGCGGCCCACATAGCAAACGGTTTCCTGCTTGGTCTGGGGGTCGGTGTAGGTTAAGCTCACCACCCGCGCGTTTCCGCGATGGCGGCTTTCGCTCTCCTCGCTCTCGCCGGGGGCGCGGCCGTCCCGGTCGGTCACGGCGTTGTTCACCCGCACGTTGGACAGCAGCGCGTAGGCCTTCTTGCCCTTCAGCTTTGAAAGCTCCGCGTGGGTCGTGATCGGTGCGCCCACCTTCACGCCCTTGCGGTCGTCGAAGAAGGTGAGCATCTGATCCAGATCCAGCGCGTCGCAGCGCACCCTCAGCGAGCCGGTCACGCGCTTGGCATTGCGCTCCTTCATCACCACGATCAGCGCCACTGCGCCGCCCGCCAGCAGCACCGCCGCAGCGAGAATGATGTACCAGAAGCGCTCCAGGAAGGTCAGGGAGTGTATGGTGAGCGACGCCCGCGCAACGGCGGCGTCCTCGGACGAGGCGTACCGGGGCACCGCCGCCAGCTCCACGCGGCAATCGCCCTTGCCCTTGTTCAGGGTATAGCTGGATGTACCGGCGCTCAACGTCTCCCGGGTCATGGGGTTGCCCCCGGCATCGGTCACGGCCAGCTCGTAGTGGTCGATGTTGCCGCCGGTCACGCTCCAGGTGAGCTTGGCGGAATTGCCCTTGATCCTGATGACGCCGTTCTTCGCCGTGCCGCCCGGCACATCCATCGTCAGGCCCTCCACCGCGACAGGCAGCGGATACAGCCGGAACGCAAGGGTTTTTTCAGTGGGCGCCGTGCCCGTCAGCGCGCCGTTTTTCGGCAGGGCGCTGACGTGCAGCGCATACTCCGAGCCGTCCTTCAACAGGCTGCGCTCTACGCTGTCGCCCGATTTCAGATCGCCCCTGACCGGCTGGCCGTCCTCCAACAGCTCCGCCGTCACGCCGTCCAAATCCCGGCCAATGTTCCAGGACAGGGTGATGGCCTCGGCGTTGCGATCCACGTAAACCACGTCGTCGCTGTCCGGCACCTGGGGCTCGACGCTCAGGGCGATGTCCTCCTCCGACACCGGCGCGGGCGCGGCGCGGAAGATCAGGGTTCCGACGGCGGGATCCGCGCCCATGATCTCCCCGTACTTCGGCATGGCCGTCACGCGGAAGCCGTACAGCTCGCCCTCCTTGAAGAAGCTGCTGTCAAAGCTCATGCCGGAAACCAGCTTGCCGATTTGCTTGTTGCCCTGCATCAGCACGGCCTCCACCCAATCCGTCTGCTCGTCGACCGTCCAGGAGAAGGTCGTCTTCTCGCCGGTGAGGAAGATCTCCCCCTTCTCGGTGGTCACGGAGGGCTCTATGGAAAGGGCCAGGCTGGTGACGGGAATTACCTCGGGCTCCGGACTGGGCGTCGGCCTGGGCACGAGCGTCTGCCGGGGCCGGACCGTCGCCGTGGGCTCGGGGGTTTCCACGACGGGCTCGGGGGTTTCCACGACGGGCTCGGGGGTTGCTTCGACGACGGGCTCAGGGGTTGCTTCGACGACAGGCTCGAGGGTTTCCACGACGGGCTCGGGGGTTTCCACGATGGGCGCGATCACCTGGAATTCGATGTCGTCCAGCTTCTGCTGGACATAGGGGTTCTGCACCTCCACCCTGGCCTTCCAGTTTCCGGCGACCTTGGGCTTGAAATGCGCGGTATAGCGGTCGCCCTTCTGCCGCATGACCATGGACTTGTGTTGTCCGCTGGGTGTGAACACCGTCAGTATCGCCTTGGACTGGGCGTAGATATCGCTGTCCGTCAGATCCTCATAGGCCTCGCCGTTGAAGCTCTGGAGCCATGCGTCGATCTGGATGGATTCGTTCAGTTTGGTCTCGTCGCTCATATCCACAGCCACGCGCAGGTTGTGGTTGAAGCGCACCACGGCATTGATCATCACCCGGGGATCCTTGACGCCCGGTGCATCCCGGCTGGTTACATCCAGCTTCCATTCCCCCTCCTCGGGCGAGGGAATGCCCAGCATGAGATAGCTGCGGCCCTCAGTGACGGTGATATCCGCCTGTTCGTGAATCCCGTTGGCGGCATCCCACAGTACATAGCGGTTGCCGTTCGGAGACTCCAGCGCCACGGTCTCCAGCAAGGCCTTGTCCTCAGGCATAAAGGTGATGTTCACCGTAGCGTCTGTGATGCCGTCATAGGGCACGGTAAACGGCGAGTCCACAGGGGTGTTTTCCACGATCGTCGCTATGGATTGGGAGGCGCTCTCCGCCTTGATGAGCATCTGCACCAGCTTGCTGTTCAGATCGGTCTGGGTCGCCATCAGCACGTTGTTGTATTCGCCGTCACTGTCGGCAACGCCGCCCGCCGCGTTTGCCAGGCGGTTGATGAACACCATGAAGGGGTCGGTTTTTTTCACGTCTTCCTGGGCGGACAGGGCGATGACGTGGAAGTCCGCCCCCTGCTCGCTCATCTGTTCCACAATTTGGGCGGACTGCTCGTTCGCCTTGATGTTCACAGACCGGTTGAACGGATCGGACTGGTTGGTCAGGTCGTTCACGCCGTCGGTCAGCAATATGACGCTGGTATCCCCCTCGAATCCGGCCATCATCTCCTGGGCCGTCTGCAGGGCGGTGCGTATGTCGGTATAGACGTCCCGCCGCTTTTCGTTGGCTGCGGCGTTGAGGTGGCTGCCGATTTCATCGTACATCGCCTCGTCGTCGATATCCACCGGGCCGTAGCTGACGCAATTTTTGGGCCCGCAGAACACGATTACCCCCAGCTTGCCCTTGCTGCCCGAAACCGCAGAGGATACCACGTTCTGATAGACGAGCTGTGCCGCGTCAAAGCGCAGGCCCCTGGGATCCGTGGCGCCGCCCAGCGAATGCCTGCCCGAGGTGCTGCGACTGTTGTCAATGATGAGTATATAGTTGTGGGGCCTCACCGCGTTTGCCGCGTCGGTCTCCGGCGCTTCCGCATTGCCCGTCCACGCAGCCGCAAGCGCCAGCAGCACAATCAACAGGCCAATGCCCCATCGCTTCATACATTTCATCGTCACATCACTCCCCCGGTAGATACCTGTGTATTAACTGTCCGTTAAGTGCATCGCGCCGTATCCTCGCGCGCATCATGATATATTCCCACATAAATCATAACACAAATCCATGCCAATTTCAATGCGCTTTTGCAATTACATCAGGCAGAACACGCACGAAAAACCAGCGGTTTGCGAACCCGCTTTGTCGATCTGCATCATTTTATGCAGGCCCTCCGACCCCGTGAATGAAGTGAATACTATTTGCATATCGGGTCGAAATGGGATATAATCTCCCATGACAAGGCAAGCTCTGGAGGTTCGCTATGACGCGCTGGCACGTGATCTTCACCGGGCGGGTACAGCATGTGGGCTTTCGCTACACCGCCTTTTACTTCACCCGCGACCTGTACCTGACGGGCTGGGTGGACAACCGCTCCGACGGCACGGTGGAAATGGAGGTCCAGGGCGGGCCGTTGCAGCTGCAAAAGCTGCTGTCCCGGCTGAAGGGCCAGTTCGACATCGAACGGGTCGATGTGACAAAAATCGACCCGATCCCCCACGAGCGGGGATTTCGGGTCAGGGGATACAGGTGACGACCCGCCCTTTCCCGGCAGCGCGGGGAACAGCAACGAAATACCCATGCAACAGGCATGGTTTGCTGTTGACACGGACGCGGTATTGTGTTAACATTGTTGTCAAACAGTTGCGCTATTGCCTCACGGCGGCGGGCGCTTCTGTTGCGTGTCAGATGGGCTTCGCAGACCGCGGATTTGCAGGCTTTCAGCATCACCAACGATTATTAGGAGGGACTGTTCGATGAAGAAGTTTATCGTGGCGCTGCTGGTTTTGACGATGGTGCTGGCGCTGGCAGGCTCCGCCATGGCCGCCACCAGATTTGTCAAAGGCGAACTGGTCATTCTCAAGAAGAACTCCACCGCTTACAGCGAGCCCAAGTCCAGCAAGGCCACCAAGAGCGTCGCGGAAAAGGGTTCCGTCGCGGAGGTCGTGAGGGAGTGCGGCAATTACGTCAAGGTGCGCGTGGCCCAGTGGGGCGAGGAGACTACCTACTTCAAAAAATGTAATCTCGCTCACTATAAAAACGAGAACGATGGCTTTTCCATTTTGGTCTTCTGGGTCAAGGGCGGCAAGGGCATGTCCAGCTGCGGGGACTATTATTCCGACGATTACTTCCCCGAGATGACCAAGGTCAAGGTCATAGCCCACACCAACCTGCGCAAGAATCCCGGCATGAAGTGCAAGAGCCAGGGCGTCGTCGAGAAGGGCGACGTGCTGAAGTACAAGGGCCGGCTGGCCTATGACGACCGGGGCGTCGGCTGGTACAAGATTTGCTACAAGGGCAAGATCCTGTGGATCTCCCACCACTTCTGCACGATGCCGTATTGCAGGAAGTGATTCGACGGGTTCGAGCGAAGCACGGCGGACGCTGTGACGCAGTCAAATCCGCAGGATTCCGGTTCGTGAGCGCCTGTGAATCCCCGCGGACGGGCGTTGCAAGCGCTCACGAACATATGCGGCAGCCTGTGATTCCGCGGATCGCAAGCGGCGCAGGAAAGGCAAATCCCCGGCGGCGGGCGCAATGCGACTCGCTCCGGGGATTTTGATTCACGCCATAATTGACGCGCCGTAAACGATTTGTTATAATGGCGTCAATAATACAACAGGGAGGCAACTATGAAAACCATCGGCGTTGGCATTATCGGCTGGGGCTTTATGGGCAAGACGCACGCCCAGGCGCTGCGGAGCCTGCCCCTGTTCTATCCCGGCGCGGGCTTCGACGTGACGCTGCGCTGCGTCTGTGCCCGTCGCATTGAAAACGCCCGGGCGGCGGTGCGGGCCGCCGGCTTCGAGCGCTGCACCGACGACTACCGCGCGCTGCTGGACCAGCCGGACATCGACGTGGTGTCCATATGCACCCCCAACGCGCTGCACGAGGAGATGGCCGTTGCGGCGCTGCGCTCGGGCAAGCACGTCTACATCGACAAGCCCCTGGCCGTGACGGCGGAAAGCGCCCTGCGCATCGCCGACGCCGCCGAAAGCGCCCCCGGCTTCACCCGCATGGTGTTCAACAACCGCTATTTTCCCGCCACGCTGCGGGCAAAGCAGCTGATGGACGAGGGCCTCGTCGGCCGGGTGCTGACCTTCAGCGCCCGCTATCTGCACTCCGGCAGCATCGACCCCGACAAGCCCATCGGCTGGAAGCAGGGGCCCGAGGGCGGCGCGCTGCTGGACATGGGCAGCCACGCGCTGGATCTGCTGACCTGGCTGACGGGCTATCCCAGCCGGGTATTCTGCAAGACCTTCACGCTGTATCCCCAAAGGCCCGCCCCCGGCGGCGGACGCACCGACGCGCTGTCGGAGGATCACGTTCAGCTGATGCTGGAGCTGCCGGGCGGCGCGGTGGGCAGCGTGGAGGCCAGCAAGATCGCCACCGGCTCCAACGACGAGCTGCTGCTGGAGATTCGCGGCGACCGTGGGGCGCTGCGGTGGAACGCCATGAACCCCAACTACCTGGAATTCTTCGACAACACCCTGCCCGAAGCGGCCTACGGCGGCATGCGGGGCTTTACGCAGATCGAGGCCGTGGGCCGCTATCCCGCCCCCGGCGGCAGGTTCCTGCCCCCCAAGAGCAGCGTCGGCTGGGAGCGCGGCCATCTGCACTGCTATTACACCTTCCTCGACGCCGTGGCCCGGGGCGAGCGCCCCGTCGAAAACACCGTCCGCGACGGCGCGCGCCTGCAATGCCTGATGGCCGACTGCCTGCGCTCGGAAAAGCTGGGGCAGTGGGTGGAGGTCAAAAACTGATTTGTTGCGCTGCAACAAATCAGTTTTTGAGCGGTCATTTTTTGAATTACCCAGTGATTGGCGGGGGTCGCCGGGACTGATCGCTTCGCCTTTGAACAGGCGTTGTGTATATCGCTGCGTCGGCTTCCAATAATCACTGAGAATGTTTCATGCACAAGTCAAGTGATCCGCAAGCGCCTGAAATAAGCGAGAATGACGTACTAAAGAAGTCTTAGCCTCTTCTGCTAAATCAATGTCAGAACAGACAAATGAATCATAATTTCGCTGGTATGCTTCAACTTTGCGGTAATTCGTCCCTGGGAATAGCACCTCTTGCCGATTCCGAAACGTCGTTCAATTTCGCTGCGTTCACCCGATTCCAGCCATTCAAGGTGTAGCTCCTGTTTTTGGATCGTGGGATCTTTCAGCGATTTGCCAAGCCGCGGACCGTTGAGATGGATGCCGTATCCATTACAGTACAAGAGATTCTCCCGTGTGGGGTAGATGGTATCCACCAGCACACGTGCTGGATAGTGCCCATAGGCTTTGCGGTAGTCCTCCACCGAATCCTGGAGCGATGGCATTCATTGGACACATCCCAGCTGAGATGCTCGATTCTTAGAAATCCGTCGATATCGCTCATCCCGACCTTCGCGCCGAATTCAACAGGGGTGTTTTGCTTCCCCCTCACAATGGGACGCACGCAGGGCTGGCTGAGACTGACGGTGCGATCATCGATCCGGGTGCTGCCCTTTTCGTACATCTCGCACTGCTGTGCGTACAGCGTGCGTATGACCGCCAGTCGTTCACCCTGCCAGCTTGTCAGGGCATTCTCATATTCACCCGGATGGCTCTGAATCACTGTGTCAATGTGCTTCAGATTGTGGCGGAGGTAGTTGAGCTGCTGTCTCTTGGTCTGTTTGATGCACCTCTTGGTCTTCCTGCGGCTCTTGGAAAATCCGTTGTACTGCTTTTTTGCCACGATGCGGTAGGTTCGGATCTTCTTGCCGTCTGTGAGTCCTGCTGCGTGCAGTGCGTCTATGATTTATTCGGTATTCTTCCAGGCTTCGTTCAGCAGGGATGTATCCGTTGGAAACCGTATCGCCTGAGACGCGCACGTCGCGTCCAACATGTGTTTCAAATGAACATCTGCTATACGTCAAAATACAAGGGGAATGCTACATAAACGCCCCTCTTGTAGTGCACATTCATTCGAAATGCCATAATTTCTGTAAATAAACCGGAAATTATCAATCGATTAGTAATTCTTATTTAGAGCTTCAATTATGCTCCTTTCTTCTGCTTCCAGAGCAGCCAATTCTTGCATCAAAGGTATTGCTTCATTATTTATCGCTTTTATTTTTTTATCGGCTTCCTTACTAATTTGCGTCTTCTTGTTTTGAATATCCCTATACAATCTTTCAGCTATAGACGCGTTCGATTGTAATTCCTCTTGCAGTTGCTTTTTTCTCCTTATTGAAAACACACCCGTGTTACGTATTTCATTCTCTATGTTCGCCATTTTATTCTTGATTTCATTATATTCTGATTCTCCCTCTACACTAATGTTTTTCCTTGTCTGTTCTGCTTCTATCTTTTTTTATATGGTAGGATTGTACTCTTTTTTTCTGCTATTTTCTCTTTAATCTCCTTTTCCCGTTTTTCCAACTCTTTTCTTTCTTCTTTGTGATGAATCCAGTATTCGTCGTTTCTTTTGCGGCGTTGTACTTCTCGATCTATTTCCTTTTGCTTCCATTCCCAATATTCGAAATCATTAACCCACTTTGAGTCTGGATCTCCTGGATTAGGCAATCCAACCTCATACATGTTATAACGGCGTTTATAATCTGCATCCACCATCCTAATATCAAGAACATACGACCAGAATTTGTCGATCAATTGCTTTTTTTCTTTTTCCTTATATCCAAAGTATCCCAGTTTTGATTGTGAATAATCAATCCAGTATGCAATCTTTCGACATGCCCAACATATATCATCACAAATCCTTTTCTTAAAAGCGATAACATTTGCTTTTGATAGGCTGTCGTCCAAGTCTGCTATTAGCGACATAGCATCTTCCATTTTCTCGACATTTGTTGCAAACATATTCCTGTTCTCAATCATTCTATCCAAGTGCGAATCAAAATAAATATCCTTGATATCCTCAAAGAGTTGATTTTTTTTATCAACAATAGCGCAGTTAACTTTAGCGAGTTCAACTGCGAATTCATTTCTTATACCCGCTATCTCCTCGTTTGAGATTTTTCTTTTATTTAAAATCTTAAGAGCAGTAGCAATACCTTGATACAGTTCTGATATCCTTATATTTGCTAAAGTGGACTGCCAAGCACCCGCTTTTCCTTTTTCGTATATAGCTCGCCAATTCTGAGGGTCTATTTCTACAACACGAGTATAATATTCGTATGCTTCTTTTTGGTTCCCAGCTTCTGATGCTGACTTTGCCATTTTCATCCAACTATCAATCATATGGGTATTGTCAATGCTAACAACGCCCTTAATCTCTTGAACCTTTTCTTTAATCCATTCTTGATTATATTGTAAGCCGCAAGAATCACAGGTGGCAATTCCGCCTGCCCCCATTATCAGTCTGCCTCCGCAAACATCACATTTTAACGCTTTCATTATTCATACCTCCTCATTCCAAACCAACCTTTGACCAAGGCTCTTCATCAACGTATCTGCTAATGTCTACCAAAATGCCATTCGTATGATCATTCCATCCAGTGATAAATGCTCTTTGGTGTTTTCTAACACATTCAATGGCGCGCTTTTCTAATTCATTTACAATAGGCTTTTCATGTTTCCTCTTTTTCTTATTTAGGCGACATAAGTTAATTATATCGATTGACATTTTGATACCACGATATTTGACATGAACATGCGGTCTTCCCCAATGATTTCTTTCTTCTGATTTATAGTAGTATTCAATTCCATCGACAAACCCAAATGCTCCTGTGCCCGTGAAAGTACATTCAAAATATAATTCAAGGATATTATCAATTTTCAAGTATTTTAATAATTTATCGACCTTAACCGTTGTATCCCATAAGGTATAAACTCTACCGTTTCTAACTATACGGAAAAAGTCGAAAAGCATATTATCATCGATTCTACAATATCCTGTTATTCTTTGTTCAATCTCCCCATTTTCTTTTCTTTCCATCTCAATCTGCGGGAACAATAGATTGCTTTGTTCGAGAATACAACGAAACACATCAACTATTAATGTACTCTTGGTATATGTGCAAACAATACCCGCCTTTAGTATTTCCTGTTGTTCAGGGTCATGCTTCGAAATGCATTCATCACAGAATACAATTCTAATGTTCATATAGAATTATCCGCCTTCCAATTTCTAAATAACTAACCGCTATACCAGCGGCCTCACCGCGTCGTACAGCCTTTCATATCTGTCGTATATGCGCATATACTTTTCGTGCATTTCCGGCCTGGGATAATAGGTATGCACCTGTTCGACCATGTGCTCCGCCGCGTCCTGTAAATCCCGGAACGCGCCGACAGCCACGCCGGTGAGCATGGCGCTGCCCACGGTGCCGGCGTCGGCGGTGCGCAGGGCCACGATGGACAGGTTCAGCATGTCCGCCTTCATCTGCGTCCACACGGCGCTCCGCGCGCCGCCGCCGGTGGCATGGAGCCGGGTAAAGCGGATGCCGGAATCCTTCAGCGCCCGGGCGTTGAGCACCATCTCATAGACCACGCCCTCCATGCAGCCCCGGTACAGCTCCGCCACGCCGGTGTCGGTGCTCAGGCCCACGACCGCGCCCCTGGAGCCGGTGTCCATGTAGGGCGTGGCCGCCCCCGCGAAGTGGGGCAGCACCAGCAGGCCGCTGGGCGCGTCGCCGTGTTCCCTCTGATAGGCCTCCTCCAGCAGCTCGTTCACGGAGACGCCCCGCTCTTCCGCAATCTTCTTCTCCGCCTTCGCAAAACTCCCGATGCACCAGTCGATCAGCGCGCCGCCGGTATAGGAGAAGGCGTAGGCCACGTACTTGCCGGGGATCACGTAGGGCACCACCGAAAAGTAGCCCTTGGTCATCTCGTCGATGTCGGGCATGGCGTCGTATATGGGCGTCAGGCACTCCGTGGTGCCCGCGCCGTCCACGGCCACGCTGCCGTCGAAGGCCCCCGCCCCCACCGCCGCCGCCACCTGGTCGTGGCTGATGGAGACGACCGTCACCGATTCCGGCAGCCCCACGGCACGGGCCGCCGCCGGTGTCAGCGTGCCCGCCGGGGTGCCCGTGGGCACGGGCTTGGACATCAGCGCCACGTCGATGCCCGCAGCTTCGAACATCTCGGGGCTCCATTGCAGCGTTTGAATGTCCAGCGCCATGGTGCGCGTCGCCAGGGAATAGTCGATCTGGGCCGCGCCGGTCAGATGGAACACCACGTAGTCCTGCATCAGGAAGGCGTGCTTCGCCGCGCCGTAGATTTCGGGCCGATGGGCTTTCAGCCACATCAGCTTGGGCAGGCTGTACATCTCGTGGGGCCGCAGGCCCGTGATCACGGCGATGTTGCGCTCGCCCAGCTTTTCCGAAAGCGCCCTTACCTCCTCCGCGCCCCGGGGGTCGGTGTACAGCATGGCGTTGTGCAGGGGGCTGCCCGCCACGTCGGTCAGCACGAAGGTCTCGCCGAAGGAGGTGATGCCGATGCCGCCGATGTCCGGGTGGCGCTCCGCCATCTCCCGCAGCGCCCCAACCACGCCGTCCATGATGGCGGACACGTCGATCTCGTGCCCCGTGACCTTCCGCTTCGCCGGATAATCCCGGTACGCCTTTCCCAGGTACTTTCCGCTTTCATCGAACACCGTGCACTTGCAGCCGGTGGTGCCGATGTCAAGACCCGCGATCTTCATAAAAAACCCTCCGGTTCTTCCATTGAGCATTGAAAATTGAGAATGGAGAATGGTCATGCGCCCTCCGATTCTCAATTTTCATGCTCAATTTTTCATTTTATCAGTCAATTTCCACCCAATCGTACCCCAGGTACGTGGTGAAGGCCTCCTTCAACACGGCCTTCATATGGCCCACGCCCACGGAGGTATGGTGCTTGAAGCCGCCCCGGGCGAGCTTGATCATCTTCTCCTGCATGTCGGGCACGAGGCACACGCCCGCGCAGCCGAAGTAGGCGTCCTCGATGGGGTCGTCGGTGAACTCGGCCTCGCTGACGTAGACGACGATCTTGCCGTCCCTGGTCTGGCAGTTGGCGATGGTGGTGGGGAAGGCGCGAATGCGCCCCTCGTTGGTGCCCCAGCCGCTGCCGGGATCGCCCTTGGCGAACATCTTGTGCTCGGTGACGGTGCCCCGCGCCGTCATCAGCTGCTGGGCCACGGGGCCGCAGTGGAACAGGATCACCTTGTTCTCGTCGTCGCCGTAGTTGTTGTTCCAGTCCAGCACCGCCGTGGGCTGCTCGCTGGCCAGCGCCATCGCCCGCATGGTCAGGGCGGAGCACATGTCGATCTCGCAGGAGGCGGGGATGCCCCGGTCGTTGAGCTCAGAGAGCAGCACGCAGGGGCACACGCGCAGTATGGTCTCCATCTCGTTCCAGCAGCGCAGGGTCAGGGCGTCCAGGTGGTATTCTTCGATGTACTCGTCGATGACCACGCTGATCTTCGACAGCGTCAGCTTGTTCCTCTCCGGCACGCGGGTAAAGTCCGTGTACTTTTCCAGCGCGGCCATCTTGTCCGCGACCGCCCTGTCGTCGTCCGCCAGCTTGCCCACTTTGAAGATCAGCTCGGAGAGGTCGAAGCTCTCCACGTTGATGCCGTACTTTTGCAGGGTCAGCTCGTCAAAGCGCACGGTCTTGAAGGCCGTGGTGCGCGCGCCGATGCAGCCCACGTTGAAGCGCTTCATGCCGTTCACCACACGGCAGACGGCGGCGAAGTCCTTCAGGTTCTGCCGGAACGCCGGGGACAGCGGATGGACGACGTGGGGCTTCAGCACCGTGAAGGGCACGCCGTACTGGGTGAACACGTCGGTCACGGAAAACTTGCCGCAGAAGGCGTCCCGGCGGTGCTTGAAATCCATCTTGCCGATCTCGTCGGGATAGGCCTGCATCAGTATCGGCACGCCCGCGTCCTGAAGGGCGGTGATCGCGCCGTTCTCGTCGGCGAAGATCGGCATGGAGAAGATCACGCCGTCGAACGCGCCCTCGTGTTCCTTGAGCCATTTGGCGTACATCAGGCCCTCGTCGCGGGTCTCGATGCCCCCGTAGCGGGTCAGCGCGGCGTCCATGGCGATGTAGTCGTAGCCCGCGTCGGTCACGGCCTTGATCATATCCTCCCGGGCTTCGTAGATCAGCTCGCCCGGCATGAAGCCCCGGTTGGCAAAGGCCAGGGCGAAGGTCATCTTCCTCTGCATATCGCAGTCCTCCTGCTTCTATCAATATCAGTTAATTGGAAGGAACCGGGAACCAGGATAAGCCGCGGGCAAAAAGGCAATGTGAATATTCGTTTCATCCCCGCGATCGAAGCAAAATTGAACCAAAATCCCCCGATTGGAACGCGGCAGCCACTATTCCTGATTCCCGATTCCTGGTTCCTGGTTCCCAGTTCCTGGTTCCTGGTTCCTAATTCCTAGTTCCTAGTTCCTGGTTCCTAATTCCTAGTTCCTAGTTCCTGGTTCCTAGTTCCTGGTTCCTAGTTCCTAGTTCCTGGTTCCTGGTTCCTGGTTCCTGGTTCCTGGTTCCTGGTTCCTGGTTCCTGGTTCCTGGTTCCTGGTTCCTAATTCCTGGTTCCTGGTTCCTAGTTCCTAATTCCTAGTTCCTAATTCCTGGTTCCTAATTCCTAGTTCCTAGTTCCTAGTTCCTGGTTCCTAGTTCCTAATTCCCCAATTCCTACCCCATCCTCGCAAACACCTTCATCGCGCCCAGCACGTCCTTGCGCATGGCCTCGCGGCCCGCCTGCATCAGCGTGCTGAAAAAGACGGGACGGCCCTCGGGGATGGCCCTGAGCGCCTCGGCGGCAGCCGCGCCGCCGGCCTTGTCCATGTAGGTGTAGTAGTTGATCTTGCTGACGCCGGCTTCGATGGATCGGTGCAGATCCTCGGTGGACACGCCCGAGGCGCCATGCATCACGATGGGGATGTTGGTCAGCCGCCGCACGTTCCGAACGACGTCGAAGTCCAGCTTCGGCGCCTTCAGGAAGATGCCGTGGGTGGTGCCGAAGGAGCAGGCCAGCGCGTCCACACCGGTGGCCTCCACAAAGGCCTTCGCCTGTTGGGGGTCTGTGTAGATCTTGGTCTCGTCCTCGTCGCCGGAGCGGTTGCCCGTGCCGTACTCCCGGCGGCCCATGCTGCCCAGCTCGGCCTCCACCGACGCGCCGTACTGCTTCGCCAGGGCCACGGCCTTTTTCGTGTTGGCCACGTTTTCCTCATAGGGCAGCGTGGAGCCATCGTACATGATGGCGGTGAAGCCCAGGTCCAGGGCCTGCTTGAGATAATCCAGGTCCTCCCCGTGGTCCAGCATCACGCATACCGGCACCGGCGATTTTTTCGCCACGTCCACCATGATCGGCCCGATGGTCTTCAAATGCATCCACGGCTCGTGCAGCTGGGCGAACATCAGCACGAAGGGCATATTCAACTCCTCCGCCGCGGCGAATATCGCCTCGATGCACTCCAGCCCTGCGGCGTTGAACGCGCCCACGGCGATACCCTTCGATTCCGCCAGCACCAGCATTTCCTTCAGGTTGACAAGCATGTTTTTTTACCTCGCTGTTGTGTTATTTGCTCGACTGCGACGCTTTCCTGCGGATCACGTCGATGATGACGGCCACGACAATGATCATGCCCTTGACCATCTTCTGGGGGCCCTGGGCCACGCCCAGCAGGTTCAGGCCGTTGGCGATGATACCGATGATGAGTATGCCGATCAGCGTGCCGATCATGGAGCCCTCACCGCCGGACATGGAGGTGCCGCCGATGACCACGGCCGCGATGGCGTCCATCTCCTGGCCGTCGGCGTTGGTGGGCAGGGCGGAATCCAGGCGCGAGGACAGCAGCAGCGCCGCCACGCCGCAGCACAGGCCGCTGACCACATAGACGAAGCATTTGACCTTTTTCAGGTTGATGCCCGACAGCCTGGCGCAGTTCTCGTTGCCGCCCACGGCGTAGGTGAAGCGGCCGATGCGGGTGTAGCGCAGTATGTACCAGCCCAGCACGATCACCACCAGCATGATCAGCGTGGACCAGAGCGGTATGCCCGCCACGCGGCCGGACACCGCGGTGAAGCCCGCGGGGAAGGTGTAGATGGGCTGGCCCGCCGTGACGGTGTACGCGCCGCCGCGCACGATGGACATGGTGCCCAGGGTGGCGATGAAGGGCGGCAGGTTCAGGAAGGAGATCAGCATGCCGTTGACCAGGCCGACGAAGCCCGAGAACAGTATGCACACCAGGATCGTCACGAATACCGGAACGTTATAGTTCTTCATCAGTATGCCCATCAGCAGGCCGGACAGCGCGATGTTGGAGCCGACCGACAGGTCGATGCCGCCGGAAATGATGACGAAGGTCATGCCCACGGCCACGACAAAGTTGATGGAGATCTGCTGGAACACGTTCAGGAAGTTCGACGGGGTCAGGAACACCGGTGTGGCGATGGCCAGGTCAAGGCACAGCGCCAGCAGCGCGATGACGATGCCCAGCACGTTGTTGGAGGAGCTCAGCTTCTTTTCGCCGCTCTCCCGCTTCTTTTTCTTGAACATCGTGTACAGCAGGCCGCCGGCGCCGATGATGATCAGGTCGACGGCGCACACCCACAGCATCGACGAGGCGTTGTTGACGCCGATGACGAATTTGTCCATGGCGGTCAGTTCCACCTCGTCGGGCACCACCACGTCGTCCGGGTTGATGCCCAGCACGTCGGCGGCGGCGATCTGGCCCAGGGCCTTCTTGCGGGCCGCCTGCTGTTCCTCCAGCTCGGCCAAATGTCCGCGCTGCGACGCGGCAAACAGGTTCAGCGCCGCCAGCAGTATGCCCAGCACCAGGCAGACGATGAATACGAGTTTGATATTCTTCTTCATTTTCATAACCTCATTTCATTTTTGCCTATGCGGTGTGCTTGTCGCCGCCGGTGGCGTAATAGAGTATCTTCTCCTGGGTCAGCGTGCCGTCGTTGTCGAACACGCCGGTGATGGTGCCCTGGTGCATCACGGCCACGCGATCCGACATGCCCAGTATCTCGGGCAGCTCCGAAGAGATCATGATGACCGCCACGCCCGAACGGATCAGGTCGTTGATGATGTTGTAGACCTCAATCTTCGCGCCCACGTCGATGCCCCGGGTGGGCTCGTCGAATATGATGACCTTTGAATCGCTCAACAGCCACTTGGCCAGCACGACCTTTTGCTGGTTGCCGCCGGAAAGATTCCGGGCCAGCTGCTGGGGCGAGGGCGTCTTGATGTTCAGCTTGCCGATGTATTCGTTGACGACGGCCTTCTCCTTGCCGAGGTTCAGATGCAGCGACGCGCCCAGCTTGTCCAGCGTCGCCAGCGTCATGTTCTGGCTGATGGGCAGCGGCAGCACCAGGCCCTCGCCCTTGCGGTCCTCTGTGACGAAGCCGATGCCG
Organism: uncultured Eubacteriales bacterium; assembly: GCA_902778995.1. Classification (GTDB taxonomy): domain Bacteria; phylum Bacillota; class Clostridia; order Christensenellales; family Aristaeellaceae; genus UBA2862. The sequence continues at coordinate 14,900 of CACYZW010000017.1, read as the reverse complement.
ACCTTGATGGCGTCCAGCGGCTGGTTGATCTCCACGCGCTGGCCGTCGACGTAGATATCGCCGGACTCCTTCGGGTCCATGCCGAAGATGGCCCGGGCGGTTTCGGTGCGACCGGCGCCCACCAGGCCCGCGATGCCCAGTATCTCGCCGCCCCGGGCGGACAGCGAAACGCCCTGCACCTGCTTGCCCGCGTGGATGTTTTCCACCCGCAGGCGCTCCTGGCCCGGGTGGGTCTGGATCTTGGGGAACTTTTCCTTCAGCTCGCGGCCCACCATGTAGCGGATGATCTCGTCCAGGTTGGTGTCAGCCACGTTCATCGCCGTCACATTCGTGCCGTCGCGCATGATCGTCGCCCTGTCGCAGATCTCCATGACCTCCTCCAGGCGGTGGGAGATGTAGATCATGGAAACGCCCTTGCCCTTGAGCATGCGAATGGTATCGAACAGCGTGTCGATCTCCCGGTTGGTCAGCGGCGCGGTGGGCTCGTCCAGTATCAGCACCCTGGAATTGATGCTCAGCGCCTTGGCGACCTCCACCATCTGCTTCTGGGCCACGCCCAGGTCCCGCACCAGCTGGTGGGCGTTCACCGCCACGCCCAGCTCGTCCAACAGCTTCTGGGCCTCGTCGTACATCCTGCGCCAATCCACCATGAACCGGTTCTTCATCAGCTGCCGGCCCATGAATATATTTTCGGCCACCGTCAGCTGCTCGGTCAGGTTCAGCTCCTGGTAGATGGTGGATATGTTCAGCGCCTGGGCGTCCTGGGCGGAGTTGATCTCCACCTTCTGCCCGTCGAAGAAGATATCGCCCTCGTCCTTTTGATAAGCGCCGGAGAGTATCTTCATCAGGGTGGATTTGCCCGCGCCGTTTTCGCCCAGCAGCGCGTGCACCTCGCCCTTGCGCACGGACAGGTTGACATGATCCAGCGCTAGCACGCCGGGAAAGCGCTTGACGATGCCGCGCATTTCGAGGAATTCTGCCACCGGTGGTTCACCCCCTGTTAGTAGTTTGAGTTTTCACTGAAACGCGGCGGCGCGTAAGCGCCGCCGCTCGGGCTTGCCATGGGATTGGAGATTACAGGAACTGATCCACGTTGGTGCTGTCCACGACGGTGGTCTCAGCCTCGATGATCTTCTCGTCGCGGGCCACGCCGTCGATGGCGTCGGCCAGGGCCTTGATGGCGTTCGCGCCGATGGCCACGGGGCCGCAATCCAGCGTGCCGTCCAGCTCGCCGGCCTTCACGGCTTCCTTCGCGTTGGGGTTGCCGTCCAGGCCGATGCAGATGATGTCGTCGCGGTTCAGCTGCTTGCAGGCCTGAACAGCGCCCAGAGCCATCTCGTCGGACAGGCCGTAGATCACGTTGATCTCGGGATGGGCCTGGATCATATCCATGGCGGCGTTCATGCCCTTCTCACGCACCCAGTCGCCCGGCTGGGTCGCCACGACCTCGATGCCCGGATAGGCTTCCTTGCACTTGTCGACGAAGCCGCCCATGCGCTGGGTGGTGTAGTCGGAGGGTAGACCCTCGATGATGGCGACCTTGGCTTCGCCGTTCATCTTCTCGTTCACCCAGTCGGCGATCTTGCCGCCGCCGTTGTACTGGTTGTAGCCGGAATAGGCGTACACGTCCACGCCGTCGAGCTCGGTGATGGTGTTGAACATGACCACCGGGATGCCGGCCTCATTGGCCTTCTTGATGGCGGGCTTCAGCGCTTCCAGGTTGATGCCGCAGACCGCGATGCCCTTGACGCCGTTGGTGATGAAGTCTTCCATCATGGAAGTCTGGGTGGCGTAGTCGTCCTCCGACGGGGGCGCCAGGATCTCCAGCTCATAGCCCAGAGCGTCAGCCACGGGGGTCGCGCCTTCGATGCAGCTGGCATAGAAGGGGCTGGTCATGGCCGGGGGCAGGAAGCCCAGCTTGCCCTCCGCCAGCGCCGCGCCGGAGAGCACCATCATCAGCACGAGTACGATAGCGAGCAGTTTCTTCATGGAATCGTTCCTCCTTTTATATTATATGCCCTTCGGCATATATTCCCTTTTCGGGGCGCTACCACCCGTAATGCCCTCATTTATTTTATATATTTATGGCAATACTGTCAACCGCAAATTGAAAAAAAGCGACAGATTTGTTGAAATCCCACAATCTCCGCGCCGTAAAATAACGTTCCGGGGCGCGGATGGGCGGAAGGGCATAGTATGGGAAGGGAAATTCCGATTTGTCTCCAAAGGGACAAATCATAATACTATCCACCTGTAACCCCATTACCCTACCACCTCAAAGGAGGCCAACCATGAACTCGGAACTCATTCGGGGAATCCTCGTTCCCCTGATCGGCACGTCGCTGGGCGCGGCGTGCGTATTCTTTATGCGGGGCGGGCTGAACGCGCTGCTTCAGCGGGCGCTGACGGGCTTTGCGGCGGGGGTGATGGCCGCGGCGTCGGTGTGGAGCCTGCTGCTGCCCGCCATCGGCCAGAGCGCAAGCCTGGGCCCGCTGGCCTTTCTGCCCGCGACGGCGGGCTTTTGGGCGGGCGTGCTGTTCCTGCTGCTGCTGGACAGGCTCGTGCCCCATCTGCACGCGGGGCTGAACGAAGAGGAGGGGCCGCGCAGCGCGCTGACGCGCACCGCAAAGCTGGTGCTGGCGGTCACGATCCACAACCTGCCCGAGGGCATGGCCGTGGGCGCGGTGTACGCGGGCCTTATGCAAAACCAGCCGGGCGTCACCGAAGCGGGCGCGATGGCCCTGGCGCTGGGCATCGCCATACAGAACTTTCCCGAGGGCGCCATCGTCTCCATGCCCCTTCGGGCCGAGGGCAAGGATAAGGGCCGCGCCTTTGCCTGCGGCACGCTCTCCGGCGCGGTGGAGCCGGTGGGGGCGCTGCTGACCGTCTGGTTTTCATCGCTGCTGACGCCCGCGCTGCCCTGCATGCTGGCCTTCGCCGCCGGCGCGATGATCTACGTGGTGGTCGAATCGCTGATCCCCGAAACCCAGGCCGGCGCCCACTCCAACCTCGGCACGCTGATGTTCGCCCTGGGCTTTACGGCGATGATGGCGCTGGACGTGGCGCTGGGGTGAAAACAACGGAAGGGCTATGACTGTCGCGTCATGGTCCTTCCGTTGGTCTATCCTTCCTTCATCCAGGCCTCGTACACCTCGGGGCAATACCCCACCGCGGCCTTTTTGCCGTTGCGCACGATGGGCTGGCGCAGCACCTGGGGGTGCTCCAGCACGGCGTCCTCCCGCTGGGCGGCGGCGATGTACTTCACCCGGGCCAGGGCATCCCTGTCCCGCGCGTTCTCATCCAGCAGCGCCTCCAGCCCGCCGCAGGCCTGGGCCGCGCTGCGCAGCTCGCCACGGCTGATGCCCTTGTCCAGCAGGTCGATCACCTGCGCCTTGATCCGGCGCTCCTTGAACCAGCGCTCGGCCTTTCGGGTGTCGCTGCTCTTCTTCGTTCCGAATATCTGTATGTTCATGCGCTTTCATGCTGGGCGTTCAGCATCTCGAAGTAGTGGTCATGGGCGGCCTCGTACTCCCGGTTGAAGGCCTCGTCCTTGCCGGAATGCAGCTTGGACACGTAGTCGTGGATCTCGTGCTGGATCTCCGGCTTCATCCGGGCGATGGTGAACACGCCCACATTGGAGCAGATGTCCGAGATGCGCTCGATGTCGGAGAGTATGTTCAAAAATTCCGTGCCGGCCAGCACGGAGCACTTGCGCTGGTGCAGGCGCTCCAGGTGGTTCTGCCGCAGGGCGTTGACCATGTCGTCCACGACCTCCTCCAGCGGCTCGATGTGGGCGGCGGCCTTGGCATCGCACTTTTCAAAGGTCCGGCCGGTATAGTTCAGTATGTTGCGGATCACATCCCGCACCACGCTCAACTCCCGCAGGGCATAGTCTGAAAAGCTCACGCCCTCCTGGTCCATCTCCTCCGCGTCCTCGGCGATGTTCATGGCGTGGTCGCCCAGGCGCTCGAACTCAGAGATGATGGAATAATAGTGATTCATGACCTCCGTCTGCTGATCCGACGTGATGTGTGCCGAAATCTGCATCAGGTAGCCGCTGACCTTGTCGGCCATGGCGTCCAGGGCGTCCTCATCCGCGCGGATCTGGGCAATGAGGTTGGCATCGAAGCGGTTGACCGCCTCGAAGGCCCGGTTGATGTTCTTGTCCGCGATCCGGAACATCTGCATCAGCACGTCGTAGCAGGCGTTGAAGGCCAGGCCGGGGGTTTGCAGGAACACGGGGTTCAGGCCGTCCAGCACGCGCAGCTCCTCGGTCTGGGGCGTGACCGGCCCCTCGACGGGGGCGTCCTTCACGATCTTCAGGCTCAGCTTCTCAAACAGGCCCATCACCGGCAGCAGCAGCAGCGCGCAGGCGAGGTTGAACACGGTGTTGGTGTTGGCGATGATGCCGGAATCCACGACGCTGTTCCAAAGCCCGTCCAGCAGCCCGAAGGAGCGGGCCAGGCTGACGCCGATGATGATGAGCGCGGTCTTTCCAAGGTTGAAGAGTATGTTGGCCACGCCCACGCGCTTGGAATCGGGCTTCGCGCCGATGTTGCAGACGATGGCGGTGGTCACGCAGTCGCCCATGTAAATGCCCATCAGCACCGGATAGATGGCGTTGAAGGTCAGCACGCCCGAGGTCGAGAAGGCCTGCAGGATACCGATGGAGGCCGACGAGCTTTGCAGCACGAAGGAGACGGCCAGGCCGATCAGGTAGCCGAGAAACGGATTCTGTCCCAGCCGGGAAAACAGCGATTCGATGATGCCGGACTGGGTCAGCGTGCTCACGGCGTCGGTCATGTTCATCAGGCCCGAGAACAGTATGCCGAAGCCGATGACGATCTTGCCCACCTTGTCCGAGCCCTTCTTGCTCATGACCAGCACGATGCCGATGATCAGCGCCAGCGGGGCCAGCGTGGAGGGCTTGAAGAACTGCAGCACCGACGCGCCCGAGGCGTTCAGGTCCAGCAGGCGGATGATCTGGCCCGTGACCGTGGTGCCCACGTTCGCGCCGATGATGATGCCCAGCGACTGGTGCAGCGATATGATGCCCGCGCCCACCAGGCCCGATGTGATGACGATCGTGGCTGTGGAGGATTGGATCACCGCCGTCATGATCAGGCCCAGCAGGAACGCCTTGACGGGCTTGTCCGTGACCCGCTCCATGACGTTCTTCAGCGCGCCCGAGGAGCTCTCCTTCAGGCCGTCCCCCATCATGCGCATGCCGTAGAGGAACAGGGCGAGGCCACCGAACAGTGATATAAGATTAAATATGTTCATCCAATCACCATCATAATATTTTATTTTATTAATACAAATATATCTTATCATACGGCATGCCGTCGTGCAACGGCATGCGTGTTATATTTTTTATGAACGGAGATATTTGTCAGAGAATTTACACCGGTTCCGTTTTGGTGTATAATAACCTCAAGTTGACACAAGGGGTATGTTTGTTGAAATTGAGAATGGCTGCGCAACTCCCCATGATTCACGAACCGCCGTTTTCAACGCTCAAATTGCAGCCTTTGACCCACGAGCCGACCGAATGTGCAATACGGGACATATCATAATGGAGAAAGAAGCTATGAGCCGCGCGCTGCGCCACGCCCTTGCCGCCCTGTTCTGGGTGGCCGTGTGGCAGATCGTCGCCATGGCCGTGGGCCAGGGCATATTGCTGGCCTCCCCGGTGGACACGCTGCGGCGGCTGGCGGAGCTGGTTCAGACCGGCGATTTCTGGCGCTCGGTGCTCTTCACGCTGGGCCACATACTGGCGGGCTATGCGCTGGCCTGCGCCGCAGGCATCGCGCTGGCGGCGCTGGCGGCGCGATATGCCGCCGTGGGCGACCTGCTCTCGCCGCTGCTTTCGGCCATGCGCTCGGTGCCGGTGGCGTCCTTCGTGATCGCCGCGCTGATCTGGGTGCCCTCCCGGCGTCTGAGCCTGCTGATCGTGGCGGTGATCGTACTGCCCGTGGTGTACGCCGGCACGCTGGACGGCCTGCGGCAGATCGATCCGAAGCTGACGGAGATGGCCCGGGTGTTCCGCATGTCCCGGCGAAACCGCCTGCGCTGCGTGGCACTGCCCGCGCTGCTGCCCAGCCTGACCTCGGCGCTGTCGGTGGCGATGGGCCTGGCCTGGAAATCCGGCGTGGCCGCCGAGGTCATCGGCATTCCCGGCGGCTCCATCGGCGAGCGACTGTACAAGGCCAAGGTGTACCTCGCCACCCCCGATCTCTTCGCCTGGACCCTGACCATCGTGCTGGTCAGCGCCGCCTGTACCCGGGCGCTGAGGGCGGGGCTGCGGTGGGGACAGGCGCTGTTGGCGAAGGGGAACTACTGAAATGCCTGATTCCCTATTTCTACGCCCTGGTCCCTGATTCCTGGTTCCTAATTCCTGGTTCCTGGTTCCTGGTTCCTAATTCCTTATCCATCCCTCCAAATCAGCATCTGTAGAGGATCCGCTTATGAATCTAACGCTGCACAGCCTCCGCAAATCCTACGACGGCCGCGTCGTCATCGCCGGCCTGAGCCATGTCTTCCCCGAAGGGACGCTCACCTGCGTCACGGGGCGCTCGGGCTGCGGCAAGACCACGCTGCTGCGGCTGATCGCCGGGCTTGAAGCGCCGGAGAGCGGGACAATAACCGGCGCGCCGGTGGCCGGGATTTCGATGGTATTCCAGGAGGACCGCCTCCCGCCCCGGCTGAGCGCGGCGAACTGCCTGCGCTGCGTGTTGAAAAAGGGCCCGGAGCGCGAGGCGCGCATCGCCGGCGCATTGTCTGCGCTGGCCCTGCCGGCGGAGGACGATCAGCCCGTCTGCGAATACAGCGGCGGCATGCGGCGGCGCGTCGCCCTGGCCCGGGCGCTGCTGTTCCCATCCCCGCTGGTGCTGCTGGACGAGCCCTTCAAGGGGCTGGACGCCGCCACGCGCGCGCGGGCCGTCGATTTCGCCTTGCTGCTGCTGGCGGGACGGACGACGCTGCTGGTTACGCACGATCCCGAGGACATCTCTGATTTCGGCGGCAATGTATTGCGCCTGGACGGCGCGGATGCGGTATAGCGCAGGCATTTGGGCTGTGGCAATAAGCAAACGCTCCACAATGCGCATGGCGCGGCGTTTCCCAGGATATCACAATGCAGCAGGGGCGGCGATGCGCCGCCCCTGCTGCATATCGTACAGTCGGTTTCACGACCCCATATAGGTATTCATCACGCGGCGCACCTCGTCCTGGGCGGCGAGGAAGGCGTTCACCACCTTCGGGTCGAAGTGGCTGCCCGAGCCCTCGCGGATGATGTCGACGGCCTTTTCAAAGGGGAAGCTCTCCTTGTAGCTGCGCCTGGAGACCAGCGCATCGAATACGTCGGCCACCGCCATGACACGCGCCGACAGCGGAATCTCCTCCCCCGCCAGTCCGCAGGGATAGCCCTGGCCGTTCCATTTTTCGTGGTGATAGTGGGCCAGGTTCATGGCCTCCTTCAAATAGCCGGAATGTTCCTCGGACACCGTGTCGATGGCCCGGGCGATGACCGCGGCCCCGGCGGTGGTGTGGGTCTTCATGATTTCATATTCCTCGTCGGTCAGCTTGCCGGGCTTGTTGAGAATCGCGTCCGGAACGTGAATCTTTCCAACGTCGTGCAGCGGCGCGGAGTTCACCACGTCCCGTATGTAATCCTCCGTCAGCTGGTCCTGATAGACGCCCTCCCGCTTCAGCTCGCGCAGTATGATGTCCACATAGGCCGCCGTCTTGCGCACGTGGTCGCCGGTGCACTTGTCCCGGCTTTCCACCATATCGGCCAGCACCAGTATCAGGCCGTTTTGCAGCCTGTGGATGACCTGGTTCTGGTGCTCCACGTTCTCAATGGTCGCCACCATTTCCTCGGTGGTCCTGACCACCGAGCGGTACAGGTTCTCGATCTCGTCGCCGGTATGGATGTCCAGCTCGTGGATGCGCTTCAGCGACAGGGCGCGGGCCTCCGCGCTGTTGTAGGCGGCGGTTCCGGTGGCGGCGTCCATGGAGTTGATGGGCAATATGACGTTGTATTCGGCCAGCCAGAGCGAGCAGGTGAGGATCAACAGGAAGAAGCCGAAGAACAGCGAAATGACCCGCGCCACAAACTGGTAGCCGTTGGTGGCGATGTGGTTCATGTTGATGTCCACACCCACATAGCACTGGCACACGCCCTTGCTGTCGCGCACCGGCTTGTAGACCGTCAGCAGCCAGCCGTATTTTTCGTTGGATGTGATGGGTTTGATGTCCCCGCCGGCCAGCAGCGTCGGCAGCTGGTCCCTGAAAGCCTCGTCAAATTCCACCATTTCACCGGGCTCCGAGCCGGGCGTGTCCGGCGTGTCCGCGTCGAATACCACCTGGCAGCCGTCCTCCAGGATCCTGTAGGCGTAGACGTATTCTATATTTTCGGAGCTGTTCACCAGGTCGTAGAAGCGCTTGTCCACCCGCGCGTAGCCCTCGGCGGCCTCGCCCTTTTCGATGTATTCATCCACGCGATCCCCGTCGATGGCCTCGGCGGCCACGTTGGCCACGCCGTAGGCGAGGTTGATCTGCTCGTCGATGGCGGCGTTTCTAAAGTGTACGAAGCTGATGCAGGTCACCACACCGGCGACGACCACCATGGCCACGGCCGCCACGAATACGATCTTCGAGCGCAACGACATCCGCCGGGCGCGCTTGCGCTCTGCTTCCAGCTTTTTCCGGGTGAACGGCACTTGCTGCCAGCCGGCGAAGTAGAAGCGCTCCTTGATCGACTGCGGCATCACGTACAGCGCAATCGCGACGATGGCGACGGTGATGGCCTTGTCCGCCAGGTCGATCACCATGTCCGCCGCAAACTGTGACCAAAACGGGCTCAGCGCGCCGGTGTTCAGTATCCGCCGGGCCAGCGGCGCGGACAGGCTGTTGCCAAACTGAAAGCCGTACAGCGTCCAGGTCAGCACCGAACCCAAACCGCCGCCAATCAGCGCGAACACGACCACCACGACCGGCAGCCTGGAGGGCCGGCCATAGTAGCCCCGCTGCGCAAACCACGCCGAGCAGATGGCGATCAACACCGTCAGCGAACCGTAATAGATGGTTTCCGGCGCGCCGATGCTGTTGACCAGGTTGGTGAAAAAGCCCACCACGATGCCGGGAATGTAGCCGCCCAGCGCCGCCGCCAGGGCGCTGCCCACATTATCCAGATACAGGGGCAGGTTCAGCGCCATCGGCAGCCTGGCCAGCAGGAAATTGACGGCCAGTCCGACGACGCACAGCAGGATCAGATGAAGCCCCCGACTGCCCTTCGACATGTCCGAACCCTTTGTCTTCGGTTCCACACCCATCCTCCCATCGGTCAAAGCAGCGAATACGCTCTAAACCATTTGACTCGATGCTATTATGACATGAAGAAAGCCTTTTGTAAAGTTAAAAGGGTAATTAAAAGCACCGCGCCGAAGCGCGGTGCCGATGGGCTTCAATCAGTCAGACACATAGGGCATCAGGGCGATCGTGCGAGCGCGCTTGATGGCCGTGGAAAGCTGACGCTGGTGCTTTGCGCAGGTGCCGGTCATGCGGCGGGGCAAAATCTTGCCGCGCTCGCTGGTGAAGCGGCGGAGCCTGGCCACATCCTTGTAATCGATGTGCTGGATCTTATCCACGCAGAATGCACACACCTTCCTGCGCGGCTTGCGGCCGCGGGGGCGGCGAATGCGTTCGCCTCTATCCTCAGACATGTTGCGTTCCTCCTTTTCGGATTATAGGGCGTGCGCCGGGCGCACTCCCAAAGAAGAATCGGCCCGTGGCTGCGCCACAGGCGCGGCGGGTTGACGAAGGCTGTCATTCAGCCAGATTGGCGGATCGGCGCGGGTCGGCGGCCCGCTTCAGCGCGGACGCCGACAACCTGTCACGGTTAGCGAACCGGCGCGGAGCGCGGTTGCGCGGGTCGGCGGCCCGCTGTTTCAGCGCGGACGCCGACAACCTGTCACGGTTAGCGAACCGGCGCGAAGCGCGGTTGCGCGGGTCGGCGGCCCGCTTCAGCGCGGACGCCGACAACCGAATCAAAACGGCAGCTCGTCGTCCTCAACCTCGGTGAAGTCGTTCGGCGCGGGGCCGACGGGCGGCGCTGGCGGCGGGGTGGGGCCGTTGTCACGGGGACGGGCCTGGCCCTCGTCGCGGCTTCCCAGGGCCTCTATATTATCGGCAATAATCTCGGTCACATAGCGCTTGGAGCCGTCCTGCGCATCATAGGAACGGACCTGAATGCTGCCTTCCACCGCAACCCTGCGTCCCTTTGTGAGGTAGCGGTTGCAGAAGTCGGCGGTCTGGCGCCATGCGACAACGGTCAGAAAATCGGCCTCACGCACACCCTGCGCATTGGCAAAGCGGCGCTGCACGGCAATGCGGAACGTCGAACGGGACACCCCGGATTGCGTGGTAAAGGGCTCGGGATCATTGGCAAGGTTGCCGATCAGGATGACTTTATTCATACTTACACCATCCTTTGCAGGATGCCTTTATTCGGCCTCCGACTCAGGCTTCTCATCGTCGATCGCTTCAACGGCGGGCGCTTCGACAGCCTCGATGGGCGCGGCGGGCGCTTCGGCAACAGGCGCTTCAGCGGCGGGTGCTTCAGCGACGGGCGCGGCCTCGCGGGGCGCGTAGGGCTTCAGGGGCTCACGCTTGGCGGGCAGCTCTACATCAGCACATAGTAGCCCTCGGTCTTGTACTGGATGGCGTAGGCCAGGCGGCGCTTGCCCCACTCGTCCACGCGATCCACTTCACCGCCATTCTTCACCACCAAATCGGAAAAACGGTTGATCAGCTCGGCGCGGGCGCTGTCCTCCAACGCGGCGTCGATCACGTACATGACTTCATACTGGTTCATATTCATTTTCACCTCCTTATGGACTTCGGCCACGGCCGGTTAACCGTGGCAAGGATGCGCTAAAGGATATTATACATCAAACCACGCCGCAGGGCAAGGAAACATTTTGAAAAGTTTGAAGAAATCAATCATACTTTATCATCTGTTAACAGAACGCTTGACAAAGCACTCTGCTGCATACTATAATGCACATGACCGCTTTTCCATATCTACAGGACAGGGAGGTATTCACATGAAGCGCACGCTTTGGAAGCAGATCGCGGCAGCGATGCTGACGGTGGCGATGCTGGTGTCATTGACCGGTATCGCCGAGAAAAATGTATTGGATGCTGATTCCGTCATCGACCTCGATAAAGGGTTGAATGCAGATTCCAACGTCATCCTCGATGGAGAACTGGAACTGACGATCCCGGACAGCCTGTCCCATGAGGCCATCGCCCTTGACCTTGCGAACTCGGACAACTCGCCCGCAGAATCGGTCGCGACGAACGACAGCGCCACCGTGACGCTGGGCGTCGATGAGAAGTACGCCCTCGATACCTCGGAGCTTGGCAGCAACCTGACCTTTAAATCCAAGTACCCCACCGTGGCGACCGTGAATAAAAAGGGCGTCGTCACCGCGAAGAAGAAGGGCGGCACCACGATCACCTGCACAAGGGGCGGGACGGAGGTCGCCAGCTGGAAGGTCAAGGTTTTGGCCGCCCCCAAATGGGTGAAGCTGAACAAGGAGACGGCCGCCCTGAATATGGGCAAGACGCTGAACCTGAAGGCGACGCTGCCGAAAAAGACCGCGTCCAGGCTTACATGGAAGAGCAGCGACAAGAAGGTCGCCACAGTGAGCGACAGCGGCGTCGTCACAGCCGTCGGCACCGGCAAGGCGACCATTACCGTGCGCACCTACAATAAAAACGAGGCGCAGTGCGTTGTGACGGTGAGCAACCCGGATGAATTTGTGATCGAAAACGGCGTGCTGGTGCAGTATCTCGGCACCGGCGGCGACGTCATAATCCCCGCAAAGGACAAGGCCGGCAAAAACGTCAAGACCATCGGCGCCCGCGCGTTTATGAACTGTGTCGACCTGAAGAGCGTCGTCATTCCCAATACGGTGATTCACATCGAAGACGGCGACTATCCCAGCGACGCGGCCCCCTACGGCGCGTTTTCCGGCTGTGTCAATCTGACGAGCGCAGACCTGCCCGACAGCCTTGCCAAGATCGGCCAGTACGCATTCCGCGGATGCACCAGCCTGAAGCGCATAACCATCCCCGCGAAGGTCACCAAGCTTCTCACCGGAACGTTTTACGGATGCACCGGCCTGCAAAAGGTCAGCCTGCCCGACAGTCTGACCCTGATCGATTATAAGGCGTTCTACGACTGCCCCAGCCTGACCGGCATCAGCATTCCCGGCAAGGTCAAAACCATCGGATGGCAGGCGTTCTCGAACTGTACCGGCCTGAAGAATGTCACCATCCCCAAGAGCGTTACCCTGGTTGACCGATACGCTTTTGAGCAATGCTCCGCTCTGAAGAGCGCAAAGTTCCTCGGCAGCGCCACCAAGGTCGAACGGGGCGTGTTCACTGGCTGCACCGGCCTGACCGACGTCACCCTTCCCGGCAAGCTCACTGATATCAGCAATGAGCTGTTCTACTACTGCGCCAGTTTGAAGACCGTGACCATCCCCAAGAGCGTCAAGGAAATTGGTTGGAGCGCCTTCAGCGGCTGCACCAGTCTGAAGACCGTGACCATTCCCAATAGCGTCAAGAAAATTGATTGGGCCGCCTTCAGCGGCTGCACCAGCCTGACCAGCGTCACCCTTCCCAGCAAGCTCACTGATATCATCGATGAGCTGTTCAGCGGCTGCACCAGTTTGAAGACCGTGACCATTCCCAAGAGCGTCAAGAAAATCAATTGGGGTGCTTTCATGAACTGCACCAGTCTGACCAGCATCACCGTTCCGGAGGGTGTCACAGTCCTGGGTGGATCGGCCTTCGAGGGCTGTACCAAGCTGAAAACCGTGAAGCTTCCCGCCAGTCTCGAGGATATCAGGAACGATCCTTTCCTGGATTGCCCCAATCTGACCGTCCTCGTGAAGGCCGGTTCCTATGCGGAGCAGTATTGCAAGGACAACGACATCCGCTGCAAGAACTATTGAAGCCGCTGACATTCGCGCCGGTTCCCCAATGGACCCTGTCCCGGGAAACCGGCGCGAATAACTGCGTCATCACATGCGTCGCCGCGTCGTAACGCTTGGGCGTGCGTTTCATTTTGGCGGTCCCGCCTTGCGGGAAGCCGATTGGAACGCACGCCTTTGTTGTCTGTCGCCCTAATCCAGCCTGTGGATAAACGTCATGTCGCCGTCCTGCCCGGTGAGCATGCGGTTGATGTCGGTGATCAGCTCGCCCACGATGTCGGTGGCCTGGTAGAGATACTTGTCGGTGCTCCACACATTGCCTTCCTTCACGGCCCTGAAATCGGCGAAGAGCGCGCTCTTGCCAAGCAGCTCGGCGTTGTAGATCAGGTAATCGGCGTCCACGGCGGCGGCGTAGAAATCCTCCATGCTGATGGCGACGGCGGCCCGGGGATTGTCCAGGGCGGCGGCGTCGGAGAAGACATAGCGCCCCCCGGCCAGCTCGATCATGCCCGCCACATAGTCCGAAGCGCCGCGCACCACCACGCTGCCATCGCTGGAGACATAGAAGAAGGCCACCGTCTTTTCGGTGTTGGGGAAATCCTTCAGATCGTCGATCACCTTCGCCTGGCCGTCGAAGAACGCCTCGGCCTGCGCCTCCCGGTTCAGCATGGCGGCATACAGCTTCACCCATTCGGTGCGGCCCAGCGGGTGGCTCTCATAGCTGGAATGCTCGATGAACACGGTGACGCCCAGCTGCTCCAGCATCTCCTGCACCTTGGGGGTGTGCAGTATCATCGTGGATTCGATGGCCAGCGGACAGCCCATGCCCGTCAGCAGCTCATAGTCCGGCGCGCTGTACTTGCCCGCGTAGAGCATGTCTCCCCGCGCCATGGCGGCGGCGGCGTCTTCAATGTACCAGCCGTCGGCCTGGGTGCCCGACAGCGTGATGGCGTCCAGGCCGTCCACCGCGTCGAACAGCGCCATCGCCGCCGTGGCCGCCAGGTAGACGTTTTTCAGCGGCTGACGGATGATGCCGATGCCGCTGTCCAGCCCCTCGGGAATGTCGCCGCCCTCGGGCACGACCAGATAGCGGTTGCCGTCGCCGATGGTCAGCAGCTTGTAGCCGCCCTCGTAGTAATCCACGGCGAACTCATGGGCGTATTTCAGCGGCAGCTCCGACTGCCAGGTCAAACTCGGCAGCGTCCGATCCCGATCCGCCAGGGCGACGGGCGCGGGCTGAGCCCCGGACGCGGCCTCACCGTCCTCCAAAGGCGCGTCCGGCGGGGTCTGCCCCACCCAGATGTGAATCGTGTATTCGATGTCGTGGGGCTGGGACATGGCGGTGGTCGTGCCCACGACGGTCATGTCCGCGTTCACCACGGCGGGGACGGTGAATATCGAGGTCTTCCCCTCGTGGGTCGCGGCGTACTCCACGCCGTCCACGGTCAATTTGGGATAGTTCGGGCTGGAGAACACCAGCGTGGCCGTGACCGCGCCGCCCGCCACCGCGATGCCCGGACAGCTGATCGTCACCTTGCCGGTGCCGCCGGAAAAGGTAAAGCCGTCGGGGGCATACTCCCCCTCCGGCAGCGCGGAGCCCTCCGAAAGCGCCCCCGTCCCCAACAGCGCCAGGCACAGCGCCAGCGCCAGCCAATGCAGAAACAAATGCTTCATAGCTTCACACCCTTTTATAATATGACATCATTATACCGCAATTATAAGCCGCTTGCAACGCATATGCACAGAAAGACCGTGTCAAGTTGTTCTGGGGATCAGACAACAGAGCGCAGGACACCGAGGGACTTGCGGATGATGAAGGAAGCATCAACCTTGCCGAAGGATACCGCCTCTTTCTGGAAGGCGGTGGCCCAATCGGCGCTGAGTATCAAGTCA
>CACYZW010000016.1 GCA_902778995.1 uncultured Eubacteriales bacterium | reverse complement strand
TGCCGACGGCTCAAATCAGAGATTTGAGGCGCGGCACCGTTTGGCGGGGGAAGTGGGTCCCCCGCCAATTACCATTCGCCCGTAGGGTGAATGGTAACCCTGATTTGGCTCCTCCGACAGAAAATCAACAAAACCACTTGAAAGAAGACCGATAACATGTTATAATGCAGATCAACTGAATAAATGGGTATTCGCAGGTGCCCTGCCGCTTGTACGAACAGGCGGCAGGGAGAATAGGGAACGGAGTGAGAATCTCCGACAGGACCGCTGCTGTGAAGCTGAGTGTCCATTCGCAGACCATTGGCCGGGAGGCTGAGAAGGTGAATGGGGACGATGAAGCCAAGTCAGAAGACCTGCCTGTGAAGACGAGTATCGGATTCTTCGGACAAAGGAACTTCCGCGAAATCATTGCATATGTTGCTCGTTAGAATTTGCCCCTGCGGCGTTGTCGTCGGTCGACGTGCCCTCGCACGCCCCTCCCCTCCGCCCTGCGGGAGCAAATTCATCCGGCGCAATTTATTTCGCTACAGTTCCTAAAGAACGATATGTCCCTTTTGAGCGCGCCTCTGACACACCGACAATAGTCATCGGTTTGTTTTCGCGCTTCAAAATACAGGATATGTTCGGATGGGAGTCCGGCATGTCCTGTTTTTTTGATCCGGTTTCAACAATCGGAAGGGCTTTTGCGACGATCGTCCCCGGGCGCAGCGCACCTGTCGCGCCCGATGAACGATAGATTCACCATTTTAGGGAAGAGAGGGATTCATCATGAAGAAACTGTTTGCACTGCTGCTCGTCTGCCTGCTGGCCCTGTCTGTCGTCGCGACGGCGGAGAGCCAGTACCCCGTGACCTGGAGCCAGAACCTGGACGGCAACGACTACGACTTCTCCGTGGATGCCGCGCCTGAGAAGGCCGTGTCCATGTCCCAAGCGACCACCGAGATGATGCTGGCGCTGGGCCTGGCCGACAGGATGGCCGGCACCGCCTTCCTGGAGGAGGAGATATACGAGCCCCTGGCTGAGGATTACGCCAAGGTGCCCGTGCTGGCTGAGAAGTGGCCCGCCTACGAGGTGTTCATGGAGGCCGCGCCGGACTTCACCACCGGCTGGGCGGTGCCCTTCACCCAGCGCGCCATTCCCGCCGCGGATATCGTGGCGCAGAACGTGCCGATCTTCGTGCCTCAGTCCATGCTGCGCACAGACGCGACGCTGGACACGCTGTTTGACGACCTGCTGATGTACGGCAAAATCTTCGACGCGCAGGATGCCGCCGAGGCCTATGTCGCCGCGCAGAAGGAGAAGCTCGCGGCGGTGCAGGCGAAGCTGGAGGGCCTGCCGGAGGTGACCTGCTTCATCTACGATTCCACCGACGAAGACGACCAGATCTACACCGCCTTCGAGGGCTACACCACCAACCTGCTCAAGCTCATCGGCGCGAACAACATCCTCTCCGGCAAGGGCGTGGACAAGACCTGGGACTACGCCGGCTGGGAGACGGTGCTGGCCGAGAATCCGCAGTACATCATCATCTGCGATTACTCCACCTCCATCCGCAATACCGACGATTTCGACGCCAAGGTGGAGAACCTCAAATCCAACCCCGCGCTTGCGGATCTGGACGCCGTGAAGAACGGCAACTTCGTGCGCGTGCGCCTGTCCGAGATCTGCCCCGGCGTGCGCAGCGTGGACGCGCTGGTGCGCCTGGCCGAGGAGATTCACGGCGTAACCATCGACTGATCGAACGGATCACGGCCCGCGGGAAGCCCTGCGGGCCGATTTTTGATAGCAATGAAGCATAACTTTCGGGGATTGATCTGCCCGGGGCTTTTGTCGCTGCTGTGCATTACGGCCTTCGGTTCGCTGTTCTGGGGCGCGGCTTCGCTTTCGAGCGGCGACGTGCTGGACGCGCTGCGGGCGCTGGTTACGGGCGGCGAGGCCTCAAACCCCAACCTCTACAATCTGGTCGTCATGGTCAGGCTGCCCCGCGTGTGCCTGTGCGTGCTGGGCGGCGCGGTGTTGAGCGTCGTGGGCATACTGATGCAGACGCTCACCGGCAATCCGCTGGCGGAGCCCTATGTGCTGGGCGTGTCCTCCGGGGCCAGCGCGGGCGCGGCGGGGGCCATCGTGTTTCGATGGTTCGCCTTTCTGCCCGTCGGGAGGGTGGTGTTCTCGGCCTTCGTCGGCAGCTTTGTCGCCATCGCGCTGGTGGTGGCGCTGCAGGGCAGGAGCACCAGCCCCCTGCGCCTGGTGCTGACTGGCATGGGCGTATCGGCCTTCTTCCAGGCGGCAACGACGCTCATCATCTATTCCTCGAACAATGAAGCCCAGGCCCGTTCGGCGCAATACTGGCTGACGGGTTCCTTTTCCGGCAGCAACTGGGCCGACGCGCGGGTGACGCTGGGGGCGCTGGTCCTGCTGCTGTTGCTCTGCCGCCTGCTGGAAAAGGAATTGGACCTGCTGCTGCTGGGACAGGACGCCGCCGCCCAGTCCGGCATGAACGTCCGCGCGATGCAGCTCGTGATGATACTGCTCTCGGCGCTGGCGGTATCGGTGGTGGTGTCGGTATCCGGGCTGGTGGGCTTTGTCGGGCTCATCATTCCCCACATCATGCGCAGGGTCGTGGGCACCTCCCACCGTCCGTTGGTGGTGTCCTCGGCGCTGGCAGGGGGGTGCTTTCTGAACCTGGCCGACACCATCGCCCGCACGGCCTTTGCGCCACAGGAAATGCCCATCGGCGTGATGACCGCCTTCATAGGCGCGCCGGTGTTCATACTGATGATCCGGAGAATCTACCATGAAGATCGAGGTTGACGCGCTGTCCTTTTCGGTGGGGAAGAAGCGCATATTGAACGGCGTGTCCGCGCGCTTCGAGGGGCGCAGGCTCTTTGGCGTCATCGGTCCGAACGGCTCCGGCAAGACCACGCTGCTTCGACACCTGTACCGGCAGTATCCCGCGAACGGACACATCCGCATTGACGGCGTGCCTGTGGAACAGATTTCCCGGAGGCAATACGCGCGCAGGGTGGCGGTAATGATGCAGCTGCAAACCTTTGCGGAGTCGGAGCTTCGGGTGTCGGAGGTGGTGCGGACCGGGCGCTATCCCTACAAAAAGGTCATGCTGCCCTATGATCGCGCGGACGAAGCGATTATTGACGAAGTCCTGCGCGAGACGGATCTTTGGGCCTTGCGGGATCGACGGGTATGCACCCTCAGCGGCGGCGAGCTCCAGCGGGTGATGATCGCCCGCTGCCTGGTTCAGCAACCGGAGGTCATACTGCTGGACGAACCGACAAACCATCTGGATATACAGTACCGCGTAGAGCTGATGCTGAGGCTTCGCCGGTTCGACGGCATGGCCATTTTGACCCTTCACGACCTGAACCTGGCGGCGAGGTATTGCGACATCCTCCTTCTTATGAAGGAAGGCGTGATCCTTGCCGGGGGCGCCCCCCGTGAAATACTCACCACCGCGTGGATCGAACGCGCCTTTGGCGTCCATATCGACATCATCGAGACAGACAGCGAAATCTACATAGGCATATGAGCCTTCAGGCCGCTGGCAAAGCCCGCAAACGCAGAAAACCCTTCCGACGAACTTGGAGGTCGGAAGGGTTTTCTGCTTGCCATGCAAACGGGACAGGCAAAATGCCGTCACTTACGGGATGGTAAGCGCCCTTTTGGTTCTTCACGTTTTCTTGTGGGATTTTGGGGAACTCCCTCAGTCATGCTGCGCATGCCAGCTCCCTCAGGGAGGGAGCCTTCAGGCAGTGAAGACGGTCATCCTGCCTCCCTCATTGAGGGAGGTGGCCGAACGCAGAGAGGCCGGTGGGAGTATTCATTCCACAGCTTTCCGTGAAGAACCTCATTTTTTACATATCCCGGCGCCTTTGCCTTGCGGGTTTTTCAACATCCTGGAGGAAAAAAGTATCTTCTGATCGCGTCCAGGGATGGATTGCTCAGAGAACATGCGAGCGCATTGGACTCTTTTTTTGCAATGTCTTCGCTGACGCCCGCCTCGATGAGCAGGCGATGGAAAAAATCATAGCGCTCGCGAAAGGCGTCGGCCCGCCGCCTGCCGTCCTCAGTCAGAAGAAGGGCGCAGTGATGCCCTGTGCTGATCAGCTCTTCCTGAAGCATCTGTTTGACCGCGACGCTGACGCTCGGCCTTGTACATTCAAGCCAGGTGGCGACGTCCACGGCCCGCACGATCGGAAAGCGGTTTTGGAGCGTCAGTATGGCGTGCAGATAGCGGTCGATCGTATGGTTGTTCAGCACGGTATCCTGCCTTTCAGGGTCGGTTGCCTGTGCCGCAGGCGTCGCGGTATGCGGTGGGGGTACAGCCCGTTATCTTTTTGAACACGTGGGAAAAGTGGGCGGAGGAGACAAACCCAACAGCTGTCCCAATTGCGGAAACACTCATATCCGTATCGCGCAGCAGCGCCCTGGCCCTTTCACATCTCAGGGTATTGTGGTATTCCAGCAGCGTCTTCCCGGTGTGGGATTTAAACTGTCGCAGCAGATAACTGCCGTTGACGTATAACGCCTCGGACATCTTTTTCAGCGAGAACTTCTCAAGACTGTGCGCTTCAATGTACGCCTTCGCTGCCGCCACGAGCGAATCACAGGCTCCCGTCTTCTTTTGGCAATCCATCGAATCACTCCCACGACATTTGTTAGTTTCAATTTACTAATATATGTTAGCATAAAATAACATGTTTTTCAAGCGGCAGATTCAAAGTGGTCAATATCAGGATAGCAAGAAGTCAATATCAGGATTGCAAAGCCGGTTAGATAATGCTAAAATTGTCATGGAATTAGGAAAGACTAATAATTATTAATTTTGTTTAACAAACTGAAGCGAGGGCTGCAAGACGGGATTGCCCTCACGGCGGGAAGGGAAGCAGAAGGGAAGTAATTGTAATGAAGCGCATGTCAATCACCCGGCTGGCGCTGGCTGGAATGATGATGCTGCTCCTACTGGCGCAGTGCCTTGGCGCAATGGCCGAGGCGGACACCCGCTGGGCGGACGCATCGGACGAGATCGACAAATACCTGGACACGGCCTTTGAGGACTACCTGGCGGGGAACGCCGACGCCGCCTATCAAAACGTCTCCAACGCCTATTTCCGGGTGTACGAAACCACCGGATTCGAGCGGCAGACCATGAGCTATATCTCCGGCAACCGCAAGAACGCCGTGGAGATGCAGTTTTCCAACTGCAAGGCGGCGGTCAAAAAGGACAATACCGAGCAGGACACGATCGTCTCCGTGCGCAGCGCGCTGGTCAAGCTGAAGGCCATGATCCGGGAGGACGGCAACAAGCTGGCCAGCCAGCAGGGCGGCGTGCAGAGTGAAATGAAGTGGTACAAGGGCGGCGAGCCGGTTTCCGCCGACCCCTACCCGGAGTATTCCGCCGACCCCAACGCCGCCGCGAAGTACGAAAGCTGGTACGAGGCTGCGACGCTGGTGAAGGAGCTGCTCGACACGGCCTACATGGGCTACCTGGACAGGGATTTCACCGCTGCGGCGGACAACCTGGAGACGGCTTATTACAGCGTGTACGAGGAATCGGGCCTGAGCCACAAAATCTATACCGACCTTTCGCTGTCGGACCGGCTGGGAATGGACAAGCAGTTCGCGGGTCTGAACAGCCTTGTGAGCACTGCCGAAGAGAAGTATCAGAAGAACAAGTTCCGCACCACCACCGACAAGGCCAAGAACAGCATATTGAAGCTGGCAAAGCGCATCGACGAACAGGAGGCTGAAGCGAAGGCGGCGGAGGCGCCGGAGGCTGTTGAGACTGAGGCCACCCCGGAAAAGCAATCCGACCCACGGCTGCTCACCTTTCTTGCCGCCTTCGGCATCATTGTGCGAGAGGGCCTGGAGGCCATACTGGTCATCGCGGCGATCATCGCCTATCTGATCAAGTCGGGCAACGGCAGCAGCCTCAAAAACGTTTACATCGGCGCGGCCTGCGGCATCGCGGCGTCCTTTGTCGCCGCGGCCGTGCTGGCCTGGGCCAAGCGGGCGTTCGTGGGCGCGGGTCTGGCGCAGGAGGTCATCGAGGGCATCACCGCGCTGATCGCCGTGTGCGTGCTGTTCTATGTGTCCAACTGGATGATCTCGAAGGCCGAGGCCGCGAGCTGGAGCCGCTACATCGATGGCAAGGTGCAGTCCTCGGTGGCGCAGGGCAGCGCGTTCGCGCTGGCGTTTACGGCGTTCCTGTCCGTATTTCGCGAGGGCGCGGAGGTGGTGCTGTTCTACCAGCCCATGCTCGCCGAGGGCAATCCCGGCATGGTGTGGGCGGGCTTCGCCGCGGGCTGCCTGCTGCTGGTGTTCGTGTATCTGGCCATCACGAAGCTGTCCATTCGCCTGCCGATCAAGGTGTTCTTCACCGCCACGTCGATACTGATGGCGATCATGTGCGTGTCCTTCCTCGGAAGCGGCATCAAAGAGCTGGCCGAGGGCAATGTGTTCGACCTGGCGCTGCGCGTGCCGGGCGTTCCCGAGAACGACGCCGTTCAGGTATTCGGCATCTATCCGTACCTTGAGACGCTGGTGCCGCAGCTGATCCTCGCCGTCATACTGCTGGTGACGTTTATGATCGCCCACTATCGCGGCAAGATCGACGCCCTCCGCGCGAAGTACGAGGGGAAACAGGGGACTGTGAAACAAACGGCGCAGTCCGCATCCTGAGCTTTCAAAACCGGTCTTGACGCCTCCTGCCCCGCGCGGCAGGCGTTACAGATACAAAAATCACATTTTCAGGAGGAATACAACCATGAAGAAATTTCTTGCCCTGCTGCTGGCTGTGATGATGCTCAGCGTCTTTGCGTCTGCCCTGGCCGAGGAAGCCGGCTTTGACGAGTATGAACTGGGCGTCGAGGGCGAGCAGGAGGTCGGCTTCATGACCATGGCGATGGTCTATTTCCAGCCCGTGGACATGGCGCCCGCCGATCTGGCCGCCCCGAAGGAAGGCTCCGACCTGCACATCGAAGTGGACCTGACCGCCAACGAAAACCCCTACGGCTTTCCGGTGGACGGCTGGGTGCCCTACCTGAGCATCGACTACGTCATCAAGGACAGCGAGGGCAAGGAGGTCGTTACCGGCTCCATGATGCCCATGGCGGCCTCCGACGGCCCGCACTACGGCAACAACATCGCGCTGCCCGAGGGCGAGTATTCCGTGACCCTGTCCATCAAGAGCCCCGCCGAGAACGGCTACCTGCTGCATGTGGACGACGAGACCGGCGTCGAGGCCGACGAGTTCTGGACCGAACCGCTGGAGGTGACGTGGACCGGCTGGAAGTTCGTCAAGGAGTGGTAATTTAAGGAAACTGCCTGCTGATTTCTTGACTTGCCGCCAGCAAGCCTTCGAAATCTGCAGTTTGCAATCGACTAAAATTCATCCCGTTACTGCACGACTCGATTATGCGGCGTTTCCTTAACAAGCCGTTGAAGCGACGGTTTGAATAAAGCGTGCTGATACGCCATCCGCGGGGGATGACGTATCAGCATTACGTGCGCAATAATCATCTCAGGGAGGCATGCCCCTTGCTGAAATATCTCTGGACAGTCACTCAGGATCTGTTTGTCACAGTGACGCTGGTCACCTGGATGCACGCGGTATTATCGCGGCGCCATGACAAATGCGGGCGCACCTTTCACGGTGCGGGTATCGTCATCGGCGTTATCGCGTCGGCGGCGCTGGCCGCCGTGAAGGGCAATTCCAACAAGATCGTATCCAGCCATTGGAATCACTATATATACGCCTTTATCATGGGCTTCACGCTGGCCTTTATCCTCTTTAGCCTGTTTTCAGGGAAGAAGTGGCACAGAATCCCGCTGTGCCTGTCCGGCGCGGGGTTCTCCGCGACGATGATCTTCTACCAGCTGCCAGGCGTGATGCTGTATCCCTTCAACTTCAACACGATGGGCGAGGGCTATCTCTCGTCCTACTACATGGTGCGCATGGCGGGCTGGCTGCTGGCGCTCCTACTGCTCGTCGCCTATTCGCGCATGCTGTACAACTGCGCTTTGCATATCAGGCCGCTCCGCGCGGTGAACGGGCTTTTGACCGCGGGGATGCTGGTCAACGGGGCTTACTGCTTCGGCCGATTCTTCGCGCCCTGGGTCAACAGGGCCAAGTGGCTGGGATGGTCGGTCAAATACACCGAGGAGCGCTTCGGCTGGATTGGCGACTGGATGATGTTCACCGCCTACCAATCCATGCTGTTCATCTGGCTCACCGCCGCGCTGGCGGCGGCCTCCCTCATCATTTGCTTTGCACAGAACATCCGCGTGACGGAGCCCTGGGACAATCCCGCCCAGCATCGCAAGCTGCGCGCCCGCAACCGGCATTTCCGGCGCACGGCCTGCGGCGCGATGGCGCTGCTGTTGCTGTTCACAGGCTTTCTCACCGTCGTCAAGGCCTACGACACCCGCGTGGTCGAGCTGTCCGCCCCGGAGACCTTCACCGAGGACGGCGACAGGATACTTGTCCCCATGGAGGCCGTCAACGACTTCCACCTGCACCGCTTCGAGTGGCAGACGCCGAACGGCGTGAACGTCCGCTGGATCGTGGTGCGCAAGCCCAATTCCGCTTCCTACGGCGTGGGACTGGACGCCTGCGAGGTCTGCGGCAACGCGGGCTACTACGAGCGGGGCGGCGTCGTGGTCTGCCGCCGCTGCGACGTGGTGATGAACACCAACACCATCGGCTTCAAGGGCGGCTGCAATCCGATACCCCTTCCCTATGAGGTGGAAGGCGGCAATCTTGTATTTGCTATGGCCGACCTCATCGCCGGAGAAAAGGAGTTCAAATAATGCTTTTCAGAATGATACGCGGTGTGCTGTTCCACCAGAAGGGCAAGATGCTGCTGATCGCCGTCACCATCGCGCTGGGGGCGTCGCTGGCCACGGGGATGCTGAACGTGGTGATGGACGTGGAGGACAAGGTCAACAAGGAGCTGAAAAACTACGGCGCGAACATCACCGTTAAGCCGAAGGACGCCTCGCTGCTGTCGGACATCTACGAAGTGGGCGACGGCGACGCGCTCAACGCGGCCTACCTGCGCGAGGACGAGCTGGGCAGGCTCAAAACCATATTCTGGGCGTTCAACATCGTGGATTTCACGCCCTTCCTCGACGCGCAGGTCACGCTGCCGGACGGCGACGGCGTGAAGCTGGTCGGCACCTGGTTCAACCATCACCTTTCGCTGCCCACCGGCGAGGAATTGGACGCGGGCGTACAGGGCATGCGCTCCTGGTGGGAGATTGCCGACGGACGCTGGCTGAACGAGGCGGACGCCGGCGCCGACAGCGAGATCATGGTCGGCGCGCTGCTGGCTGAACGGAAGCGCTGGACCGTGGGCGAGACCGTGAAGCTGACGGGCAGCCACGGCGAAAAGGCCATGAAAATCGTGGGCATCTTCGACGCGGGCAGCGACGAGGACGAACAGATCTTCGCCACGCTGGACGCCGTGCAGGCGCTGACCGACCGGGAAGGCAGGGTGGCGTCCATCGAAGTCTCCGCGCTGACCACGCCCGACAACGACCTGGCCCGCCGGGCGGCGAAGAACCCTGCGGCGCTCACCAGCCGCGACTATGAGACCTGGTATTGCACGGCCTACGTCAGCGCCATCTGCTATCAGATTCAGGAGGTCATCACCGGTTCGGTGGCCAGCGCCGTCCGGCAGGTGGCCGAGAGCGAGGGGACGATACTGGACAAGACGAAGCTGCTGATGATCCTGATCACGGCGCTGAGCCTGATTGGGTCGGCGCTGGGCATCTCAAACCTGGTGACCGCCTCCGTCATGGAACGCGCGCAGGAGATCGGGCTTTTGAAGGCCATCGGCGCGAGGGACAGGTCGATCACCGGCGTGGTGATGACGGAGATACTGATCACCGCGCTGATCGGCTTTGCGGCAGGCTACGGCATGGGCTTCGGCTTTGCGCAGCTCATCGGGCGCAGCGTGTTCGGCTCGGCCATCGAGATGAACACCAGGGTCATCCCCATCGTGGCGGGGCTGATCGCGCTGGTGACGATTGCGGGCTCCCTGCCCGCCATCCGCATGGTGCTTCGCCTGAAGCCTGCGGAAGTGCTGCACGGAGGACACTGATATGACGAAGAGACGTATGTTTTTGCGCATGGTTACCGCGTCGCTGCTTCGGCGGCGCTCGCGGATGCTGATCGCGCTGCTGTCCATCGGCATCGGCGCGACGATACTTGCGGGCATGGTGACGATCTACTACGACGTGCCCCGGCAGATGCGCGCGCAGATGCGTTCCTATGGCGCGAACATGCTGCTGATGCCCGAGGCGGGCGAAACTTTGAATCCGGACAAGCTGGCGGCGGCGCTGGAGAAGCTGCCGGGGGACGCGCTGGTGGGCGCTTCGCCCTATCGCTACGTGCGGCTGGATATGACTTCGCGCCAACAGTCATTCACCACCGCCGGCACCGATTTTACCCAGATCCGGAAGACCAGTCCCTATTTCAGCGTGGAGGGCCGCTACCCCGAAGCGCCCCGCGAGATACTGGTCGGCAGGGAAATCGCAGAGACCATCGGCGTGAAGGAAGGCTCCGATATGGAGCTGACCTGGCAGCCGACGGCGCGGCAATCGGAGGGCGAAGCCTCCGACGATTGGAAGCCCGGGGCGACGCTTTCTGGCAGCGCCAAGGGCTTTGGCGACGCCATGGTGTATGTCAAGGCGAAGCTGGACGATGGGGCGAGAATTGCAGAAATACAGATCGACGCCTCCACCCAGACGCCGGAGTACGGCGGGCGGGTATCCGAGGAACCGCTGTTTTTGAAGCAGTTTGTGGGGAAATCACTGCCGCTCCAAATGAATGTTGAGATAGACGCCCTGTCCGGCGCGACAATCACCTCGACAGCCGTCGTGGATGCGCTGAACGGGGCCCGCGCCGCCGATGCGGCGGCGCAGCCGAGGACCACCCGCTACAGGGTCACGGGCATACTCGTCACCGGCGGCGAAGAGGAAGGCTATGTGTTCATGTCCACGGACGATTTGCAGGCGCTGACCGGCGAGGATCGGCTGGACGTGGCGGAATTGAGCATTTCGGCGGACGAGGAACAGCTGAACGCCTACGCCCAGGCGCTCACGGGCGACGGCGTGACGGCGCGGCTGGTTAAGCGCGTCACCAAGTCGGAAACGGCGGTGCTGGGCAAGCTCCAGGCGCTGGTGTTCCTGGTGACGGTGGTCGTGCTGATACTGACGATGATCTGCGTGTCCACCACGATGATGGCGGTGGTCTCCGAGCGGCGGCGGGAGATCGGCCTGCGCAAGGCGCTGGGCGCGTCGGACAACTCCATACGCGGCGAGTTCCTGGGCGAGGGCATGTT
Organism: uncultured Eubacteriales bacterium; assembly: GCA_902778995.1. Lineage (GTDB taxonomy): Bacteria > Bacillota > Clostridia > Christensenellales > Aristaeellaceae > UBA2862. The sequence goes on along the minus strand of CACYZW010000016.1, from coordinate 27,099 downwards.
TCTGGGGCTGCTGGGCGGCGTGCTGGGGGCGGTGCTGGGCTTCGTGTTCGCCCAGGTGGTCTCAGTGAACGTGTTCAATTCGTCCATTTCGTTTCAGCCGCTGCTTCTGCCGGCTACGGTGCTGGTTTCCATGGCGATTGCCGCTGCCAGCTGCCTGATGCCGATCAAGCGGGCCGTGGCGATTGATCCCGCCCTGGTGTTGAAAGGAGAATAGACATGGCGCTTCTCGAATTGAAGAATGTTTCCAAAATCTACGGCGAACTGAAGGCGCTGGACAACGTGAGCATCCGCGTGGAAAAGGGCGAGTGGGTCGCCATCATGGGTCCCTCCGGTTCCGGCAAATCCACGATGATGAACATCATCGGCTGCATGGACAAGCCCACCAGGGGCGAGGTGCTGCTGGACGGCGAGGACATCTCGAAGCCCTCGAGCAAGCGGCTGACCGATATTCGGCGGGACAAGATCGGCCTGATCTTTCAGCAGTTCCACATGGTCACCTACCTGACCGCCGTGGAGAACGTGATGGTCTCGCAGTACTACCACTCCATGCCCGATGAGGAGGAAGCCCTCGAGGCGCTGGGCCGCGTCGGCCTGCGGGAGCGGGCGAAGCACCTGCCCAGCCAGCTCTCCGGCGGCGAGCAGCAGCGGGTTTGCGTGGCGCGGGCGCTCATCAATCACCCCGAGCTGATCCTCGCCGACGAACCCACCGGCAACCTGGACGAGGCCAACGAAAACATCGTGCTCGACCTGTTCCGCCAGCTGCACCGCGAGGGCACCACGCTGATCGTCGTGACCCACGATCCCGAGGTCGCTGAAGCCGCCCAGCGCACCATCGTGCTGGAGCACGGCAAGGTGGCGCGGGAAGTGGTGAACGAGGGGTTTGAGGAATGAGGAATTAGGAATGAGGAATGGGGAATGGGGAGTTAGGAATGGTGGTGCAAATTCCTTCGGGATTTGCTCAGATTGAATGGCATATACAACGTAATACCATTGATTCTCATGTTTGAATAAAGAAATCCGCAAGAATTTCTTCAACAATTCCTCATTTCTCATTCCTAAGTAGAAAGACAGGTGATTCCCGTGAAGAAATCGTGTTTTCCTGCGATAATCATACTTGCACTGTCAATGCTCGCCGCCGTCGGCAGCCAGACCTTCCTCGGCGCGTGCGTCCACGAGGACGGCAGCTTCGGCGCTTGCCATTGGGCCTGTCGGGCGTTGCTCGGCGAAGGCGCATTGACGGCGGTCCTGTCGCTCATGGCATTGGCGTTGAAAAAGGAGCGCGCAGGACTGTACCTGGCGATGCTCTGTGCGTCGCTGCTGGGGCTGCTGACGCCCGGCCCGTTGATCGCGCTGTGCAAGGCGCCGACCATGCGCTGCCGCATGCTGACCCGGCCCGCGATGATGATCCTGTTTGGCGCGGCGCTGCTCGCGTCGCTCGTCGGCTGGCTGCTGGCGCGCAGGGGGGAGCGGTAGGGTATGGGAAGCGCTCATCTGGCGATAAAGAACCTTCTCAGGAAACCCGGGCGCACGGCGGCGCTGATCCTGCTGACGGCGCTGCTGGCGGCGTCGGTGTTCGGCGGCTCAGTGGTGCTCGGTTCGCTGCGCAGCGGCCTCGGGAGCCTGGAGGCGCGGCTGGGCGCGGACATCATCGTGATGCCTGCCGAGGCCGAGAGCAAGGTCAGCTTCAAAAACCTGATGTTGCAGGGCACTGCAGGCGCATTCTACATGGACGCCTCCGTGCTGGAAGCGGTGCGCGGCGCACAGGGCGTGGAAATCGCCGCGCCGCAGACCTTCCTGGCCTCGCTGAAGGCCGACTGTTGCGCCATAAAGGTGCAGATCATCGGCATCGACCCCGACGCGGACTTCACCGTGAAGCCGTGGATCGAAGAAAGCTACTCGCGGACCCTCGGCGACATGGAGGTTGCCGTGGGCTGCAGGGTCACGGCGGGCGTGGGGGAGACGCTCAAAATCTACGATCAGGGCACCCACGTGGTGGCAAAGCTGGCCGAGACCGGCACGGGGCTGGACACGGCGGTCTACTGCAACATGGACACCATGGAAAAGCTGCTGGCCGCAGCGGAGGCGAAGGGCGTGAGCCACAGAATCACCAGCGGCTCCGATGTGATCTCCGCCGTATATGTGAAGGTGAAGGACGGATATGACGCGGGACAGGTCAACAACTGGTTGAACGGGCACATCCGCAAGGTCACCGCCGTGCGCGCCCGCAGCATGTTTACCGACGTGTCCGACAGCCTCTCCGGCATCTCCCGCGCTGCCCTGGCGCTGATCGGCGCGGTGTGGGCGCTGGCGCTGGCGATCCTGCTGGTGGCCTTCGCCATGATGATTCACGAGCGGCGGCGGGAATTTGCGGTGCTGAGACTGCTGGGCGCGTCCCGGCGCGGGCTGCGCGGGGAAATCCTCCTGGAGACGGCGCTGTGCAGCCTCGCAGGGGCGCTCGTCGGCGTTGGGATCGCGGCGCTGGGCGTTTTCCCGTTTGCGACGCTGATCGAGAAGCAAATGGGCCTGCCGTACCTGACGCCGTCTGCGGGAACGCTTTTGAAGCTGGCGGGTGGCACGATCCTGGCGACGCTGCTGGTCGGGCTGCTGGCGGGAACGTGGGCGGCGGCTCGATTGAGCCGCACCGACCCCGGCACGACGCTGAGAGAGGGGGCGTGAACATGCTGAGGGCTGAAAACCTGTCCATGCAGTATTTCCGAAAGACGGGGCAGGCCAATCATTTCTTCGCGGTGCGTAGCGTGAACCTGACCCTGCGCCCCGGCGAGGTCACGCTGCTGGTGGGGCGCTCCGGCTCTGGCAAGACGACGCTGCTCAACATGCTGGCGGGACTGCTGACGCCCACCGAGGGCCGGGTTTGGTTGGGCGATACGGACATATACGCGCTGCCGGACGGGCCGCTTTCGCGGCTGCGAAATGCGAAGCTCGGCGTGATCCCGCAGGGCAGAAGCGCCGTCGACACCCTTGGCGTGCTGGAAAACGTGCTGCTGCCGCAGCAGCTGCGCGGCGAAAAGGGCGACGCGAAGCGCGCGCTTGGCTGGCTGGAAGCGCTCGGCATGGCCGAGCTCAGGGACGCCCGTCCCGCCGAGCTTTCCGGCGGCGAGCTGCGCCGCATGGCCATCGCCCGCGCCCTGGCGGGGAATCCTGAAATCATCCTGGCGGACGAGCCAACGGGCGATCTGGACGATGAAAACACCCGGGCGGTGCTGGCGCTGCTGCGCAGGTCGGCCGTGGAGGACGGCAAGACGGTGTTGCTGGTGACGCACGACAGCGAAGCGCTGCCCTACGGGACCCGGATCTATCGGATGGAGCGCGGAAGCCTGAAAACAGACGGATATTAATGATTTGTAAAGATTGACAATTGAACAGAATTATTCTTGACACCGTGTCACTTTTGCGATATACTACGCATAGTGACACGGTGTCATTTAAGACCGGAGGAAGATGAAGATGTCGAGGGGCTCACCACAATTGACGGAAGCGCGCAAAGATGAAATCATCAACGCCTGTGCAGCGCTCTATGAGACCAAAGGGTTCAAAGAGATCACGCTGAAGGATATCGGTGCGGCGACGACCCTGACCCGCACCGGCATCTACCTGTATTTTGAAACAAAGGAGGAGATATTCCTGGCGCTGCTGGCGCGGGAATACGACGCCTGGGTGGACCAGATGCGGGACATCATGGCGCGGCGGGCGGCCATGTCGCGCATGGAAGTGGCCGACGCACTGGCCCGCACGCTGACGGACCACCCCAGGCTGCTGCGGCTTTTGTCCATGAACCTGTACGAGATGGAGGCCAATTCCCGCCTGGAGCGGCTGACGGCCTTCAAGCGCTCCTTTGGCGCATCCCTGGATACGGTGGATCGCCTGGTACGGAAGTATATCCCGGACATGGACGCGGACGACCGCAAGCGGTTCCTGTACGCCTTTTTTCCCTTCATCTACGGCATCTATCCCTATACCAGCGTGACCGAAAAGCAGGAGGACGCCATGCGGGAAGCGGGCATTCCCTATGCCTGTCATTCCGCCTACGACCTGACAAGCAACTGCCTGAAAAAACTACTGGAGGTGTGAAGCAATATGAAATATACGCAACTTGGCAAGTCCGATTTGACGGTCTCCCGCATCTGCATGGGCTGCATGGGATTTGGCGACGCGGGACAGGGCCAGCACGCCTGGACGCTGGACGAGGCACACTCCCGGGATATCATCCGGCGGGGTCTTGAGCTGGGCGTCAACTTCTATGATACCGCCATCGCCTACCAGTCCGGCACCAGCGAACAGTATGTGGGCCGGGCGCTTCGGGACTTTGCGAGGCGCGACGAGGTGGTGGTGGCCACCAAGTTCCTGCCCAGGACGCAGGACGAGATCGAGGCGGGCGTCACGGGGCAACAGCACATCGAAAGGATGCTGAACAGGAGCCTTGAAAACCTGGGCATGGATTACGTCGATCTGTACATCTATCACATGTGGGACTGGAAGACGCCCATCGAGGACATACTGGACGGGCTGAACCGGCAGGTGGTCGCGGGCAAGGCACGCTGCATCGGCATTTCCAATTGCTTCGCCTGGCAGCTTTGCAAGGCCAACGCCATCGCCGAGCGGGAGGGCTGGGCGAAGTTCGTGTCCGTACAGGGCCATTACAACCTGATCTTCCGGGAGGAGGAGCGGGAGATGGTCCCTTACTGCGACGAGGAAAACATCGCCCTGACGCCCTACAGCGCGCTGGCGGCGGGACGCCTGTCCCGCAAGCCCGGCGAGAGCTCCAACCGCATGGAGAAGGACGCCTACGCGAAGTTCAAGTACGACGCCACGAAGGCGCAGGACGACGTCATCATCAGCCGCGTGGCGGAGATTGCCGAAAGGCGCGGCGTGACCATGACCGAGGTATCGCTTGCGTGGCTATTAAGCAAGGTGACCGCGCCGGTGGTGGGCGCGACGAAGCTCAGCCACATCGAAGGCGCGGCAAAGGCCGTGGATCTTGAACTGACGGAAGAGGAAATATCGTATCTCGAAGCACCCTATGTGCCCCACCCGCTGGCGGGCGTGATGGCGCAGAACCGGCCTGCGCGGGCGAGATAGGCGACATCGGAGGCGCTTATGAACATCATCCAGGGATTGATCGAGCCGAGGCAGCAAATCGACGAACGACGGAAGCGCTTTAGCAACGACATGCTGAAGGCGATGATCGTGCCGCTGGTGGTGGAGCAGCTGCTGCAGATGGTCGTCGGCCTGGCGGATACGATGATGGTCAGCTACGCGGGCGAGACAGTGGTGGCGGGCGTGGGCCTGGATACGATGATCTACACCATTTTCATCTATCTGTTCACGGCCGTCTCGGCGGGCGGGTCGGTGGTGGTGGCGCAGTACATTGGCAGCAGGGATCGACAGGGCGGCAATCTGGCGGCCTCGCAGATCTTTTTCCTGGCCGGCGTCGTGTCGCTGGTGTGCATGGCCCTGATGCTCCTGTTCGGCGCATGGCTGCTGGAGCGCATGTACCCCGCCACGGAGCCCGGGACCATGGCCGCCTGCAAGACCTATATGTGGATCGTCGCCCTGTCCTTCCCGGCCAACGCGCTGTACAATGCCGGTTCCGCCATTTACCGCACCATGGGCAAGACCGATGTGACGATGAAGGTGTCGCTGCTGGCAAACCTCGTCAATGTGGCGGGCAACGCCATCGGCATTTTCGTGCTGCGCGCGGGCGCGGCGGGCGTGGCCTGGCCGACGACGCTCTCGTGGTACGTCGCCGCCATCGTGATGACCGCGCTGTGCTTCCGGGAGCGTGCGGAGGTTCACGTGGAATGGAAATCCATGCTGAAGCTGGACGCGGCCATGAGCAGGCGCATACTGGGCGTCGCCATACCCAATTCCGTCGAAAACACGCTGTTCCAGGCTGCAAAGGTGGTGCTGGGCATATTGGTCGCCACGTTCGGCACCTCCCAAATCGCGGCCAACGCGACCGGCCAGACCTTCTGGTCGCTGGCCGCCTGCATGGGCGTGGCCATGAGCACGGTATTCATCACGGTGATCGGGCAGTGCGTCGGCGCGGGGGACGAGGCGGCGGCGGAGTGGTACATGCGCAAGCTGACCCGGCTGTCCGTGGTGTTGGCGGTGCTGTGGAACGCGGCGGTGATGGCGCTGACCCCGCTGCTCCTGCCGCTGTACGACCTCAGCGCCGAGACAAAGCGCCTGATCCTCATCATCGTGGCGATACACAACCTGTTCTCGGCCACGGTGCAGCCCTTCGCCATGCCGCTGTCCTCGGGGCTTCGCGCCGCAGGCGACGTGAAGTTTACGATGTGGGCTTCGCTCTTCTGCACGGTGCTCTGCCGCACGCTGTTCTCGCTCATACTGGCAAAGTGGTTGGGCATGGGCGTGATCGGCATCGCGCTGGCGATGGCACTGGACTGGTGTATCAAGGCAGCGCTGGATATCTGGCGCTTCAGGAGCGGAAGGTGGAAGAACCGACACGTCATTTGAACTGTCCGGCGGGAAAGCCGCAGGCCCTGCGCATTTTAATTATGGAGGTAATGGTATGAAGGAGAAGATCACACAGACGGCGGGAAGAAACCAGCTGGGGGAATTCGCCCCGATGTTCGCCCATCTCAACGACGACGTGCTCTTCGGCGAGGTCTGGAACGCAGAGACCCTCGACATCAAGACGAAGTGTATCATCACGGTGGTGTCCCTGATGGCTTCCGGCATCACGGACGCCTCCCTGACCTATCATTTGCAGAACGCAAAGGCCCACGGCGTCACGAAGGACGAGATCGCCGCCATCGTTACCCACGCTACGATGTACGTGGGCTGGCCCAAGGGATGGGCGGTGTTCCGGCTGGCGAAGGAAGTCTGGAATGAATCGGAACAGGAATGACGAGGAGGTATCGACATGAGCAAGGCATTGGTGGCCTATTTCAGCGCGGGCGGAACGACAAAGGCCGTGGCCGGGAAGATGGCGCAGGGCATCGGGGCGGATCTGCATGAGATCGTGCCGAAGATCCCCTACACGCGCGCAGATTTGAATTGGATGAACAAAAGCAGCAGGAGCAGTGTCGAGATGAACAACAGGGCATCCCGACCGGAAATCGCGTCGAGGGTGGCGGACATGGCGCAGTACGACGTGGTATTCGTGGGTTTCCCTGTGTGGTGGTACCGGGAGCCTTCGATCATCGACACGTTTATGGAACTGTACGACTTTGCCGGCAAGAAGGTGGTTCCCTTCTGCACCTCCGGCGGCAGCGGATTGGGCGATTCTGCGCAGAATATGCAGGCGCTGGCGAAGGACGCGAAGGTTGCCCAGGGAGAGCGCTTTGGGGCGCGGACTTCGGAAAAGGAGCTGAGCCTCTGGGCTTCCCGATGGCTATAAGGAAACACCGCACAATGCTTATGGCGCATTAAAAGTTATTATCAAGAATGGGAGGACGAGAGCATGATCTATGATTACACACTGACCACGGGCAGGGGCGAACAACTCAACCTTTCGGACTATAAGGGCAAGGTCGTCATGGTGGTGAACACCGCCACGGGCTGCGGCTTCACCCCCCAGTACGCGCCCATCGAGCAGATGTACAGGGACTACCACGACCAGGGGTTGGAAATCGTCGACATTCCCTGCAACCAGTTCGGCGGGCAGGCCCCCGGCTCGGACGACGAAATCCACGAGTTCTGCACGGTGCATTACAACACCACCTTCCCGCAGATGAAGAAGGCGGACGTCAACGGCCCGAACGAGCTGCCGCTGTACACCTATCTCAAGTCCCAGAAGGGCTTCGAGGGCTTCGGCGAGCATCAGTACAAGGCCCTGCTGGAGAAGATGTTCTCGGAGGCCGACCCGGACTGGGCCAAGAAGCCGGACATCAAGTGGAACTTCACCAAGTTCATCATCGACCGGGCGGGCAACGTCGTCGCCCGCTTCGAGCCCACCGCCGACATGGCGGAGGTGGAGGCCTGCGTGAAGGCGCTGCTGTAAATGACGGAACACAGGAACCGGGGGGACTTCATGGACAGCCAATTCAACCTGCAGGAATACATGGCCCGAGGTGTGGAGCGGATCGTCTCGGATACCCTGAAGGCCACGCTGCGCGATCCCAGGGAGAGCGCCTTCATGGTGAAGTTTGCCGCCGCCGCGGCCCGGGCGACCAGGCGCCGCCTTGAACTGGAGGCGGAGGGCCTGCATGTGCCCGCCTTCCTGATCGCCAGCATCACCAGCCGGTGCAATCTTCACTGCGCGGGCTGCTATTCCCGTTGCAATAACGCCACGGTGGACGCCGAGCCGGTGCGGCAGTTGAGCACGGAGGAATGGAAGCGGATTTTCGTTGAAGCCGGGAACCTGGGCGTCAGCTTCATACTGCTGGCGGGCGGCGAGCCGTTTTTGCGCTGGGATGTGATCGAAGCGGCCGGGGAGATGAAGAACCTGCTCTTCCCGGTCTTCACCAACGGCACCTGTATGGACGACACCGCTATCGCCCAGTTGGACAGGTGCCGCAACCTGGTGCCCGTGCTGAGTATCGAGGGCGACAGGAATGCTACAGACGCCCGCCGTGGCGAGGGCGTCTACGACAGGCTGACTGCCGCCATGGATCGGCTGCATGCCAAAAACCTGCTGTTTGGCGCGTCCATCACCGTGACCACCGAAAATATCCGGGAGGTCACATCGCCCAAATTCATGGAAACGCTGGTCAGCTGCGGCTGCAGGCTGGCGATCTTCGTGGAATTCGTGCCGGTGACGGAGGAAGCCCGCCACCTGGCCCCTGCCGACGCAGAGCGCGAAACCCTGCTGGCGGCCATGCAAAGGCTTCGGGAGACCTTCCCCGATTTGATCGCGCTGGCCTTCCCCGGCAGTGAAAAGGCCAGCGGCGGCTGCATGGCGGCGGGTCGGGGCTTTTTCCACATCAATTCCCACGGCGGCGCGGAGCCCTGCCCATTTTCGCCCTATTCGGACGTGAACGTGCGCGAGCTGGGCGTGCGCGGCGCGCTGCAATCGCCGCTGTTCATGGCGCTGCAGGCGCGCGGCATACTGGATAACGACCACGTGGGCGGCTGCGTGCTGTACGAGCAGCGCGAGAAGGTGGAAGGCATTTTGGCCGAAAGGGCAAAATAGTATTGCTATAGAGGGCTGGCGCTGTCCGCGCTGCAAGCCGCTCAAAGCAAGGTTCGACAAGGCGCGAGCCGGAAATACAAGGAGGAACAAGCACATGAAGATTACGGTTTTGAACGGAAGTCCCAGGAAGCAGAACACCGCCGCGATGGTGGAGGCCTTTGCCGAAGGCGCGAAGGCCGCCGGCCATGAGGTGGAAGTCATTCAGGTCGGCAAGATGAAGATAGGCGGCTGTCTTGCCTGCGAATACTGCCACGGCAAGGGCGAGGGAAAGTGCATTCAGAAGGACGACATGGAGAAGGTCATGCCCGCCTACAAGGATTGCGACATGATCGTGTTCGCGTCCCCGATCTACTACTTCGACATGACCGCCCAGCTCTCCGCCGCGATCCAGAGGGTCTACGCCATCGGCAAGCCCACGAAGGCCACGAAGGCCGCGCTGCTGCTGAGCTCCGCTTCCCCCAATCCCTTTGAAGGCGCTATCGCCACCTACAAGACCATGATCGGCTACATGGGCCTCGAGGATGCCGGCATCATCACCGCCGCGGGCGAGGAGAACGGCTCCGAAGCGAAGCTCAAGGAGATCTGCGACTTCGCCAAAGCGCTGTAATGCCTGAAACAGGCGCACAGCCAGCGCCTTGGCCGTATGGGTACGAAGCCTTGGCGTTATATTATATAAAGAAACACCGCGCAATTCAGGATTGTGCGGTGTTTCCTTAACCGGATGACCTTGCCCGTCGGCGTGGGACAGGCCCCTCACCAGTGCGCGCTGGTCGCGGTCTCGTTGGCGGTGCAGTCCCTCCGGCTCAGCAGCAGGCACAGGGCATCCAGCACGATGTGGAGGCTCTGGTCGAACAGCGAGCTGAGCAGCTGGACGGAGCCGCGCCCTGCCCCGGAATCGCCCTTGACCGTTCCGGGGATGACCAACACCTTGTCGGCCAGGTCGGCGAGGGGAGAATCCGCCTTGGAGGTGACGGCGATGACCTCCGCGCCGGTATTTTTGGCTTTCTTCGCGTCGTTCAATACGTTGGCGCTCTTCCCGGAGCCGGAAACCGCGACGAACACGTCGCCCTCCCGCATCGCGGGCGTGATGGTCTCGCCCACAAAGTAGACCGTGTAACCGATGTGCATCAGGCGCATGGCAAAGCCCCTAGCGGAAAAACCGGAGCGGCCTTCGCCGTCCACAAATACCCGTCGCTCCTTTGAAAACGATTGCAGCACGTCGTTTACCTGGCCTTCCCTGATCTGGGAGAGCACACCTTCGATCTCGCTGAGTATGATGTCCAATGGATGAAGCATGTTGACCTCTCTTTCCCGGCCTTTGACCGTAGTTATGCTTTTGCGGCGGCAGAAAACGCCTGCGCGGCGGCCCGGATGTCCTCTGCCTTGGTTATGGCCCCGCCGACGATGGCGATGTCAACCGACGCCGCCTTCAGGGTTACGATGTTGTCGAGCCTGACCCCGCCCGCGACCGCGACGGTACCGGCCCGCTTCAGCAGACCTCGCTTTTCCTGCACAAGCTGTATGAGTCCCTCGCCCTGAAGGTCGGCGGGAAGATGAAGGCCGAGAATGGCGTCCGGAAACATCTGCGCCAGCAAAACGAGGCGTTCGTCCGGCGCTTCCAACAGGTCGATGAAGCATTTCCTGCCCCAATCCGCCGCCACGGAAGCGCAGGCGCGAATGGTGGCAACGGAGGAAAAGCCCATGACCGTCGCGATATCCGCGCCGGCTTCAAAGGCCCTTTGAAATTCATAGGCGCCCTCGTCGCAGGTCTTGATGTCCGCCAGGATCTTCATATCGGGGAATTGCCTGCGCATCTCGCCGACGCTTGCGGCCATGCCGTAATCCTTGATCAGCGAGGTTCCGATTTCGACGATGTCGGTGCAGCCGCAGACCTGCGAGCCAATCCCAAGCATAGTTTCGATACTGACCCGGTCGATGGCCGTCTGTATTTTCATGGACGTTCCCCAGGCCGACGCGGCAGTCGGCAAAAGCGGCAAAGGGCGGATGCCGCAGATTTATCCGCCCGCGCAGATTGGCATAGCGTGAATATCATCACATCAAAGGGTCCTAATCCCCGGATGCGATGGCTTTGTCAGAGGCGGCATCGTCCGTTTCGACGGGGGCGCTCCTGAGCACTACGGTCCTGTCGGTCTCCTCCAGGGCATCGACATGGTAAGCCGTCGAACCGCCTTCGGAGCTGGCTTCTGTCATCTGCCCCGCGGTGTAGGCGACCGTGAGGCTGTCGTTGTCAACCGTTATCGTACCGCTGTAGTCGCAGGTGATGTATTCGGCACCCTGTATCGCCGCTTCGACGTGGAATGCCGCTCGGCCGTCGACAAGCTCGGTGTCCTGGAATGACTGGCTCAGCACCTGCCCCGCAAAATCCTCGGTATATGTCCAGGCCATTTTGCCGTCCGTGATGGCGTCGATCGCGATGGTCAGCCGGTTTCCCCAGGGGTCAGAGCCGGAATACCGTTTGCCTTCGGGCTTCGCGACGGATCCACGGATCACCGCGCCCTGCGCGATGCCGCGCAGCTTGCCGTGCATGTCGTCCCACTCTGCGCGAATCGCTTCATCCATATAAGCGGGGTAGTCCGTGGGCAGCTCGAGGTAATAATTCATGGCGCTGTCCTCACAGAAACCCAGGTAGATGAAGCTGGGGAGGTCCTGAAAATCGCTGTTGACGCAGCCGTCGAGCGCAAACAGAAAACCGCCGCCGGGGATGCCCTCTTCCAGGAACCTGTCATAGCTGGCCTTCTGGTAGAAGGCGGCGCCGGTGGGCGTGGGCAGGATCAGGACCTTTCCCTTCCAGGATGCGGGCAGGTGCAGATCGACGTCCTCCGTCCGGTAGACCAATTCCGTCTCAGCCAGGGCGGACAGGGCCAGTGCAAAAATCAGCAAGATGATGAAAATAGCGCGCTTCATGTTGGATGCCTCCCATATTTATCGATTATACGCATTTGACGGGACAGAACATGGAATGGTTCCGGTAAATCCCGGGGGATGTCATGAATCGGAATCGCGGAGAGGGCGGTGTGAGCTGGAATAGTACTGTTTTTTATCCTCATACATCCGCTCGTCCGCCTGAGCCAGCGCCCTGCGCACATCCCTGCAATCCGCCTCATGGCTGCATCCGATGGAAAAGGAGACGTCGGGATAGTTTTTGGCAATGCGGTAGAGCGCCCTGGCCTTGTCTTCTATCTGTTCCGGGGTGACGTCTGTCAATACCACGACAAATTCATCTCCGCCCGCCCGGAATATGGTTCGGGCGTCAAAGATCTCCCTGAGCGCGCGGGTCGCGTTTCGCAGGAGCGCGTCTCCGGCTTCGTGCCCCTGTGTATCGTTGATGCGCTTCAAGCCGTTCAGATCGGTAAACAGGATCCCCACGGGCTTTTTCTGGCTGTCGGGGAGCTTGCTGAGCCGATCGACGTAATTGTTCATTTCGTTGCGGTTCATTACGCTGGTCAGCATATCCTTGGAGCTCAATTCCTTAAGCTTGTTTACCATCAGGTAGTTGCCGACTTCAGCCCCCAGCACAAATGTCGTCAGCTCGAGGATCTCCTTGATCTGCGCGGAGCGTTCCTCGTCAAAGAAAGTGGCCCACATGTATCCCAAATGTTCATCGCGGGACTTGAGCGGGAACAGGGCGACGGTGGTGACACCCGCGCTCTTGAGAGAGTTGTACCAGAGCGGATTTCTCTGCGCGACGACCTCAAGATCCCTTTCGTTTTTGACGATCAGGCAATTGCTTCCTGAAATCGTGTCCTTCCAGGTGCGGACGACGCGGTAAAAATCGTCGTCAAAGAAATTTTCCGACCGCTTGTCCTGCAATTCTGCGGCATAGTCTTCTCCCAGTATCTCGCAGGTCTCCCTGTCGTTGTCCACGAGCAGTATACAGCAGTATTTGGATTCGCACAGCTTGCGGATATCGCCTACGACGTCCTTCATGGCCGCCTTGAAATCCTTGGCTTCGCGAAGGGTGATCGCAGTTTCCAATACGGCCGCGGCGATGTCGCCCGATATGTTCGAAATGCGCTCCGAGCTGGGCTCGAAATTGATTTCCATGATGTAGGCGCAATAACACAGATTGCCGTCGTCCGGCCAAAGGGGGAGGAAGGTCATGTTGAACCACACGTTATATCTGTCAGGATGGGCATAGGAATGCAGGCACTTCTTTTGGACGGCGGCACGGTAACAGAAGTCTTCAAAGTTCAAATCCCGGGTCATGTAGGTCGTATAGAGGGAATTGGGAACAAACTTTCTCGTCAGCATCACCACATCCTGCATGGGATTCTCTATGCTGTCGATGTAGGCCTTATTGCCCGTGACGATGCGGACCTCCCCGTAGCCGCCGTCGGACAGCTTCTCTACAGAGACGATACAGGTCATGGCCGCCATGCTGTCCGCCAGCTTCTGAAAATCATTGTTCATGTCTTGTGCCTCCTACCAGGTTCTGTCTGCTTGTATTGCGACTTCTGTGCACTCCTTTGCGCAACTGTGTGTCACTGCGTCGCTTCATTGTCGGAATGGGCTGTCATGAATTGTACAAACGCATCCTTCGGCAGCGGTTTGGAATAGTAAAAACCCTGGATGTAATCGCATGACATCTCTGCCAGCGCGTCAACGGCCTCCTTGGTTTCAACGCCTTCCACCACAAGTTCCTTGTGAATGCCCTTCATCATTCGTATCGTGTTCTTGATGATCACCCGTCCGTCGTTGGTGAACATCTCGTCGACCAGACTCTTGTCGATTTTGATGATGTCCAGGGGCAGCTTGCTCATGCGCTGGATGTTGGAATAGCCCACGCCATAGTCGTCCAGGGAAAAGCTGTAGCCCATGCTTCGCAGCGTCCGGACGTTTCGATCCATGTTCTCGCTGATATTGTCAAACAGGGTTTCTGTGATCTCGAAATTGACATAGCGCGGATCGATTTCGTATTTGTATTGCAGGCGTCTGACGCTCTGCGGCAGATCGCTCTGCAGCAGCTGCGCCACGGAAAGGTTGATCTTGACCTGGCTCAGCCCCAGCCTTTGCATGTCATGTTCGGCGATAAAGCGGAATACCTTCTCCAATACGACCTCGCCTATGGACAGGATCAAACCGGAGGATTCGGCATAGGGAATGAATACGCCGGGCGAAATCATGCCGTATTGCTGGTCTTTCAATCTCAACAGCGCTTCGGCCGACACAAACCTGCCCTTCCTGAGATCGTATATCGGCTGATAGTACATTTCAAAACCGTTACCGGCTATGGCGCGCCTGAGGATCTCATCCAGGTGATCGATGATCTGATAATCCCTGGAACTGACGATGTCCGCTGCAATACAGACGGATTGACCCGGTCTGCCCATCTGGTGGAATTTGTGGCCGAGGTTGATGATGTCGTTCAGCTTCGACAGATCCTCGGGGCAGCGGATCAGGCATACCTTCACTTCAAATTGCGTGCCGCATTCCCTGGAGTTGGTGAATCTGTCCTGAAGGTTTTCGACAAACGAGGACAGTCTGGACTGAAGGTCATAGCTTGCGTCATCCAGGGTAAGGTAGAGCATTCCCGGCCGTTCAAGGTATATTTCCCGGTTGACATACTGCAGCGAACCGTTGTAAAGGGCCTGAAGGGCCAGCGATACCTCTCCCAGGAGCCTGTTGTAGCGGTCCTCGCCCAGATAGGAGCGCATTTTTTGCACGTTGCCAATCCGAACGACCAGGATCTGTATGGGTTGCCCGGTTTTGAGCGCATTCCCCAGGTCCACCTGGTAGGTCTTCCAGTTCTGAATGTTCACACCGCTGTCCAGCTTTTCCTCCGGACGCATGACCAGGAGCAGGACCATGGTAACGCCGATGGAGGTCGCATACATCTCCACCAGGTATTTCGGATAGATCAGCTGAATGACGATGCTGATATAGGTCAGTACGTAGATCGACATGATGGCCGCCCACTTGCCGCCGGTCAGGTACCGCCTGCAATAGAAACCGTAGCCCATGCCGACGATGCCGTAGATTATGGCGACGGCATAGAGGATGACGATCATCGGCCCCCTGGAATACCCGCCTTCCGCCGTGACGGCATAGACGTTATGGGTGAAAAAGTTCTGCAGCAGCGTGACGGCGACCACACCCATGGGCAGCCAGAGGAGAATCCTGTTCTTCAGGGGTCGCAGCAGATAATTCGTTCGCGTAATGGCCAACAGATACATGATGTAGATGCCCAGACATGAATTTCTGAGCAGGAAATACACGAAGACAATAAATGTTCCAAGGGCAACTCTCTGCTGTGAAAGGGGCAGCGGATGTACGATGCACTCCGCTGCGATGTCGGCAATGACGCAGACCAGCGATATCCAGTTCACCCGGATAAAGATCCTGCTGGCGTGCCCTTTGGTCATCCTGCGGAAATAACACGTCCACAGAATCAGCAGATAGAACGGAATCGCACATATATCGAAATATAAATTTCTCATATGATACTTCTTTCACATAAACGCATTATGATCGTATGCAACAGTATATCACACCGTCGCCGAAGTTTCCATCCCCAAGAGCATACTGCCCGGAGGGGTTTGCCAAATGCCGGAAGCGCATTTAAAAGCACACTCTAAGATTCGGGACGGCCTGTGCCGTGCTTGCGCCGCATCTTATCGGCGTAAAGCGCGCGATCCGCTTCCGCGAGAAGCTGATCCAGCGGACGATGCTCCTGCACAGGACAGGAGCAGGCGCCGAGGCTGGCGGAAATCAGGTATGCCTTTGAAGGGCAGACCTTCCGGGCGGTCGCCTCGATCCTGGATCGGATACTCTCCAGTTCCGGAAGGGAAGAGGCCTGTGCCAGTATGGCGAAGGCGAACTCGTCCCCGCCGTAACGGGCGCAGATGCCCTTTTCTCCCGTTTCCGCCTGAATCGCCTGGGCAAGGCTCTGTATGGCGATATCGCCTTCGTGATGTCCGTAGGTATCGTTGATGTATTTCAGCCGGTCCATATCCATGGCGAACAGCGTCAATGCCAGATTCTGCGTTTGGGGAAGGTGCAGCCTGCGGTCCAATTCCCGCAGGAATCCCCGGCGATTATAGAGGCCGGTCAGGTAATCGTGTTCGGCCATCCGGAGGATGGCGTCGTTCGCCTCCTCCAGCCGCCGGTTCCTGATGACCGCATTGAGGGCGGCGGAGAGGAAGAGCGCCTGTTCTTCAAAGCGTTCCTGCGCCCGCAGATCCCATTCGTCGATGCCGGAGACAAAAAACCCCATGGTCTCCTCCTGGCTTTGAAGCAGCTGGACCATCACGATGCGAACGGAGGGATCGGAAAGCAGCGCCTCATAATCCGGTACGAGGGAACCCTTCCAACGGAAAGCCTCCGCAGGCTCGATGTGGCCGTGGACGCTGTGAAGAATGGGCCTGGCAAGGTTCGGATCGCGTTCATCCAGAATCGCGGCAAAGGAAAAGGGATCGGTCCAAAGGTCGAAAAGGGGAGAAAGGCATTTAATCAGCTTTTCAACCGAACTCATGTGGAGCGTTTCCCGGGTAAAGTTGCCCATCGCTCGGATGTCGCGGGTGTAAATCAGATTGGTCTTTTTCAGCATGCCGATTTTCTTGGTCGCTTCGATCAGATTCCCCGTCTGGCATCCGCAGGACTTGCGCTTTTTCAGCTCATAGGGTATGGACCAGACTTCCGTCCTGCTGCTGTCCTCCGGGTGCCATGTGGATATCCGATCGAGCATCCCGCCGAACATCATCGCAAAATCCGGGCACATTGTGGTAATGGTCGGTTCGTGGTATACGCCCTGCAGAATGCCGTCGAATCCGGCCACCTTCACCTGAGCCGGGACCTGTATGTTTCTTTCCGCAAAATAGATGCAAACGGAAATCGCCATCGCGTCGTTGGCGCAAATGAACGCCTCCGGTATTTTCCCGCCTGCCGCAAAATAATTATCCAGGGCGCGCAACGTCGGCTCATCCCAGAAATCGCCGTAGAGCACCTTCTCGGGGGGCAGGCTGCTTCCGTTTTCCTCCAAAACCTTGCGGCACAGATCGATGCGCTCTTCTGAAAAGGGATTTCCGAGGATGCCCGCGACCATGACGACGTCCCTGCATCCGTGGTCCTCCACCATATGCCGGACGACCTGTTCAAAACCGTCTCCATATGAAAAGGACATGTTGATACAGCCCTCGTATTGTCGCTCCAGCATGAAGACGGGTATTCTGTGGGCGTGGGCCAGCTGGATCAGTTGCCCGTTGATATTGTCCGAGCGGATCATCTCGCCGAACAGCAAAAGACCTGAAAGACCCGGGACCTCAAAGGCAGAGAGGAACTCGCGGATGCTCTCTTCGCCGCGTGATTCGATGTTGTGACGGTCAAAGGTGAAGCACATCGGCAGGTAACCCTTCTCCTCCGCCGCCTGAATCAAATGACCCAGCATGAGATTGAGGTTTTCCACATCCTCCCATGATGCGCATACGGCGATGATCTTTCGCGCCTTGCAACCCATGTTCAATCCCCCGCATCCACTAGGCATATTTATACAACAGTTTATCAGATATGAACAGTATACCATATTTGATTGGGCCAATGCAATACCGACTGTTAACAACCGCGGGGCAACAACGTCCAATTATGTTACCCTTTTACCCTATGAGTGAATGGAAACGATGCAATGAAGCGGTGCCGTGCGAAATCATATAAAAAAGGTTGCCTGCCGGATTGAAATATGTTAAAATAAATGTTGTGTCCGCCTGTACAGGAAGCGCTTTCCATCGGCACCTGGCTCAAGGCTGCGCCTGTATAAGGGAAGAATGAATAACCCTGTCGTGACCGGAGGGATACGGGTCGTGGCAGGCGGTATACCTGCGATTCGAGAAACGAACAGAGAGGGGGACGGTCGAAATTCACTTCCATGAACCGGACTGAGTGACCGATCAAAGCACATCAGCGCAGCCAGATTACGATTTCACAGGATGAACAGGAAAGGAGCGAACCCATGATGAACCCGGAAGCCATTCTCCATCAATTCACTGCAGAAGCCAACGACTTTATCAACAACCCGACGAAGCTTGACCGTCTCCTCGTCGAGGCGGAAAACCTGCTGCGCAACATTCCCAACGTCGGCCAGACGCTTTCCGGCCTGCCCGTCGTCATCGCCATGGTGAAAAGCTGGATCAAAAAGGAATACGAGGTACAACCGAAGGTGCTGGTCACGATCATCGCGGCTATCCTGTACTTTGTCAAGGGGAAGGATTTCATCCCGGACAAGGTGCCGGTGATCGGAATGGCCGATGATTTCGTCGTGCTGGGGCTGGCGCTGAAATACGTCGAACCGGAATTGAATGCGTACAGAGCCTGGAGGGACGACCCGGATTCCTTAAAGAAGAACATTGTCATCAAGGCGGTCAGGCTCTACGAGAATGGCTACATGCTCCAGCCCTTCGCCATGGGCGGCGAGGGCATGGAGGGCCTCGACCCGGCTGTTCGCTATCGGTCCAGTCTCCAGAATTACGTCGTCGACACCGGCGACAAGGTCATCCTGGTGGATACCGGCATGCCCGATGGGGTGCCGAATCAGGTTCCGGATGATAAGACGCCCATCTACATGGGGACGCGCATCAAGGACTACCTGCCGGCGCTGGCGGATCTGGGCTACACCCCGGACAATGTGACGGCGATTCTTGTCACACACAAGCACGCCGATCATACGGGACTGTTGAGCGCGTTCCCGAACGCCACGATCTATGCTTCGGCGGAGGAAGCTGCCGCCCAGGAGCTGGCGTCTCTGCCCAACGTGAAGGCGGTTGCGTTCAAGGATGGGCCCTATTACAACTTTGAGGCCAGCGAGAAGATCGCCGACGGCGTGGTCTTACTTCCCGCAAAGGGCCACACAACAGGCAACAGCATCGTGATCGTCGAAAATGGCGGCCTGTTTTATATGATCCACGGCGATGTGACCTATACGGATGAGGCGCTCTACGCCAACAAGCTGTCCGTGGTGTTTGAGGACGTGGCTGCCGCCAGGGAAACGCTGGATAAGGTGCGGGCGTTCATCGCCACGCATCCGACCGTCTACCTGTCCACCCACACGCCGCTGGGCGTCGAAAACCTGGAGAACAAGGCGGTCGTAGATCTCGCCAACCCGCCGGAGAGCATCCCGCCGACGGAAGTCGCGGCCGCGGCTGCGACCGGTAAATACATATGCTCCGTGTGCGGATATGTGTACGACCCGGCCGAAAATGACGGCGTGGCTTTCGACGACCTGCCGGAGGATTGGAAGTGCCCGCGCTGCAAACAGCCGAAGGAGAAGTTTAACAAGGCGTGACAGACGTGGCGCATAAACCCATGATGCAACGGAAGTGAAAAAGCAGACGGGATTTAAGGAAACGCCGCACAATGCTCAGGGCGCATGACCGCCCTGTTCGATTGTGCGGCGTTTCCTTTTTCCTTCCGTGTAAGCTCAGTCTATCACGATCACCAGCGACCCTCTCGGACAATGCTCGTACAGCCATTGGGCGTCCTCGACGTTCAGCCGGATGCAGCCGTGGGAAGCGGGATTGCCCAGGTTGCTCACCGAACCCTTGCGCAGGGTGCGCTCGTCCCTGTCGCTGTAAATCACGGAGTGGAACATGATGTTGCCTTCTATTTCATAGGAATACTGTGCCCAGCATTCGAACTTTTCAAAATAGTGCCAGCGATTCGCAGGAAAGCCATCAAAAAATATACCGCGCGGCGTTGAGTTGTTCAGGCCGGTGGAGCAGTGAAAGCTGCGGGCGACATCATAGGTGTTTTTCTCGTTGAGCGCATAAACGGTGACGGTCTGCGCGTCCAGCGAGACCTCGACGCGGTAGGGGAAGCGCCTGGAAATGGCGGAGCCGGAGTAGAGCGCCGAAAGCGTTTCCCGGTCGGGCTCTCCTGTCTCCGCAAGGCCGTTCGTCTTCTGAAACTCGCGCAGCGCATTGGCGCTGTCAGTGCGGAATCTTCCGTCAATGCCCTCCTTTGGCAGATAATACAGCGTGTGCAGCCGCCGCTGAATGCGGCTGGCTTCATAGATGTTTTTCACGTTTCCGGTGCCGATGTCAATGCCTTCCAGGAGCGTTATGACGGCGGTTTTGGACAGGGCACCCCGGTAGGAAAACAACGGCTCCATATCCGCATTTCCCTTGAAATACCTGTACAGATTGACGATGGCGTCCTCGTCTTCCGCGTTAAAACGCCCATTGGGAAGCTTGATGGAGGCACCGGAGGTGAGCAACGCCTCCTCAACCATCTCGATAACCTTCCCGCGTTCTCCCGACTGGATGGCGTGAAGGACGCATCGCTCCGTGCGGGGGGCATCGGCGGCGAACAGTATGTCAAAGGTCTGGCGGTCTGCGACGCCCGTGGCCTCCAGGCCGGCATCGACCTGGAATGCCTTCAGGGCCTCTGCGGCATAAGCATCGAAATAGATATCCGGCGTCGCATCCATATAGCCGAGGATGGACAGGCGCCTTTCCACACGTTCGGCTTCAACCCCCTCGGTATAGAGCGATACGTCGTGGATGTAGGAGCCGCCGAGGTTTTCCTCCAGGTAATTGATCGTCAGGGGCGTTGCTACGCCGTTGGCGACGACGGCACGGCCCTGCGCGATCAGATGCTGCTGCAGGCGGGTCACAGCCGCAGAGGTCTTCTGGCCGTATTCGCCGTCGATTTTATCAGACAGGAATCCGAGCTGGACCAGTTTTTCCTGCAGGGCTTTAACATCGTCCCCATAGTCGCCAAGGTTTAATCCTTCGGGCATGGCCACTGCGTCGTTGGAGAAGAGCGCCGTCAGCGTCGCGCTGTCGGCCCTGTTGGTGGTGGGAAGGGCGTTTTGCTCCTGGAAGGAATGCCAGGCATCGATCGACTGCTGGCCCCACATGCCGTCAGCCTGCCCGGTAAGGTAGCCGAGATCGATGAGCCGCAGTTGAACGTCGAGGGCGGTGGCGTTCTCGATCTTCTGGGCGATGCGGGACTGCTCTTTGAGTGCGTCCGCAGTCTGCTGGTCCAGGTGGCCGCTGGTCGGAAGGCTGTGGTCGGCCTGAAAGGTGTAGAGCGCTTCTTCCGTTTTTTTCCCGAATTTGCCGTCGGCGTTGCCTTTGAGATAGCCGAGTGCGTGCAGATGATGTTGGGCCTCGCGGAGGGGTTCGGCCTGGTCGTCAAGATAGGCCTGTTCGGCAACGGCGGCAATAACCGGCATTTGCAGTTCGAAGGGGGCGGGCATATACAATGCTGAAACTGTTATGAAAACACAAAACAGCAGGTAATAACGTCTGAACATGTGGGAGCCTCCCGGGGCTTTCAGGAAATACAGCGGCTTTTTATGGTATGTATCTGAATGCGCTTCAGGCATTTGGAAACATGCTATAGTATAGCACAGGAGGACAAAGCCTCGGGTGACATCAATTGGGCTTTACCGTTTCAGTTTTTTGGCAGATTCTTTAGTTAAAACAGAGTGTGCTTCTGAACGCGCTTCAGGCGTTTCAGAAACACACTCGAAATACATCCGGTCATGTACGTCGCGGTTATGCGGCGTTTCCTTAAACCAACGTTCCCTCCCGGTGTTCCTCCTTGATGTTGTGTTTCTCGGCGTAGCCGGTAAGCATCAGCGTCAGAGCGCCGTCGCCGGTGACATTACAGGCGGTGCCAAAGCTGTCCTGTAGCGCAAATACCGCCAGCATCAGCGCGGTGCCGTCGGCATTGAAGCCGAGTATGCCGGTGATAAGCCCCAGGGACGCCATGACCGTACCGCCGGGTACGCCCGGCGCACCGATGGCAAACACGCCCAGCAGCAGGCAGAACAGTATCATCTTCCCCACAGAGGGAATCTGGCCGTAAAGCACCTTGGATACGGTCATGACGAAGAAGACCTCCGTCAGCACCG
This sequence comes from uncultured Eubacteriales bacterium, assembly GCA_902778995.1. Lineage (GTDB taxonomy): Bacteria > Bacillota > Clostridia > Christensenellales > Aristaeellaceae > UBA2862. Next base: position 5,113 of record CACYZW010000016.1, on the reverse strand, counting down.
AGCCGCACAGGTGGATGTTGGCAAACAGCGGTATGCCAAAGTCTACCAGATCCCGACGCAGGTTTTTGCTCTTGCGGGCGCAATCCAGGGCCACGGCCAGCGTGGCGGCGGAGGACATGGTGCCCACGGCGGTGAGATACGCCGGCCCGTAGTGGCTGAGCACCTCCAGCCCCGAACGGTGGGAATAGATGGATGCGCTCCCGTACAATACGGCCAGCCAGATGTAATGGCCCAGCAGCACGATCAGTATCACGATCAGGAATACCGGCAGCTGCCGCGTGATGGTCCCCTCCCAGGACAGGCTGCAAAACGTGACCCCGATGAAGAAGGGCAGCACGGGGATGATGATCTTCTTTACGATTTCAAGGACGATGACCTGGAACTCCTCCAGCACGCTGGTGATGGTCTGCGCCCTGGTCCACACGGCGGCCAGGCCGACCAGCGTGGAGAGCACCAGCGCGGACATCACCGGCATGATCTGGGGAATGTCCAGCTGGAAGGCCACGGCGGGCAGCTCCCGCAGGCTCTCCGGGTCGGAGACGATTTTCAGATGGGGAATGATGCCATACCCCGCGAAACAGGACATGAACGCGGCCAGTATGCTGGAGGCATAGGCGATGACCACCGCTACGGCCAGCATGCGGGTGGCGCTGTTGCCCAGTCGGGTGATGGAAGGCGCGATGAAGCCGATGATTATCAGCGGCACGCAGAACATGATCAGCTGGCTCATGATGTATTTCAGCGTGACGACCACCACCATGGCCTGTTCGGGCAGCACAAGGCCGGCCAGAATTCCTACCACGATGGCCAGCAGCAACCGCGCCGGAAGGCTTTTCAGGATCTTCATAAAGATGTCGCCTCCTCGATATTCAGCTTTTGACGTTCAATGGGTATCCTGTTCCGTCATCATCAGTATGATCTCGCGGTCCGTCTCCCGCATGCCGATGCGGGCCAGCCGCCCGAAGTTCGCGATGGAGTTTTCGACGCCCTTGACCACCAGTCCGTCGCCGGCGTAGAACTGCTGGCCGTGGCGGTACATCTCATAGCCGAATATACCGGTCTCCACGGCGGTGGCGATCTTGGCGGCACAGGAGGATTTCGCCCCGTCGCACACGATGCCCGACGTGATGGCCAGCGTGTTGACGATGGTGTGGGCGATGTCCCGCTCGTCGCCTCCGCTGAGGTAGGCGATGCCCGCGCCCGCGCCCGCGCCTGCGCTGACCGCGCCGCAGTAGGCGGAGAGCCTGCCGACGCCGGTCTTGGCGTGCAGCGTGATCAGGTTGGATATCAGCAGCGCCCGGTAGAGCTTTTCCTCTCCGACGCCCATCCCCCTGGCATATACGATGACGGGCAGTGATGCGGTCAGGCCCTGGTTTCCGCTGCCCGAGCATATGACCACCGGCAATTCAGAGCCGTTCATTCGCGCGTCTGAACCCGCCGCGGCCCAGGCCCTGGCTTTGGTGCGCAGGTCGTTCCCGCCCTTGAGCAGCACCTTGCCGATGTTCGCGCCGTAGTCGTTGCGCAGCCCTTCTTCGGCGATGGCGGTGTTTTGCCGGATCTGGCGGTCCAGTATGTCGCGCACGTCGTCAAGGTCGCAGTGACAGGCGAAGTCATAGATGTCCTGCACGTTGAGCAGGTCGTAGTCGGGCAGGTCCTCTTCCTCCGGGACGGCGTTGGGATCCTTCTGCGTCAGCACCCGTCCGTCCTTTTCGATCAGCACGATGTTGGTGTGTTCGTTGGCGATGCGCACCCTCGCGCTGGACGAACCGGCCTCTACGGTGACGATCATATCCAGTACGTTGTCCGAAATCAGGGGCTTGATCTCGATGGGCGTCTGTTTCAGATAGTCGGCCAGGCGCGCCCTGACCTCGTCGCCGACGCGGGAGATGACCTCCAGGCCGGCATGGGCGTCTCCACCCAGCACGCCGATGGCCGCCGCCGTGGCGATGCCGCGCCCGCCGCCTGTGTTGGGCACGACCACGCTCTTGACGTTCTTGATGATGTTGCCGCTGGCCTCCACGACAATGCGTTCGGGCAGCGCTCCCAGCGTTTCCCGGGCAACTGCCGCGCAGTAAGCCAGGGCGGTGGGCTCCGTGCAGCCCATCGCGCTGATCAATTCGCGCCGCAGGATATCCACATAGGTGCGATAGACGTTTTCATTGATCGGCATGTTTTCCATAGTGCCCCCTTATAGCGTCTTGTATTGGAGTGTGTTATGCAAAGTCCGGGTTGGCGGCAGGTCAGGGTATTGGCAGACAGCGGGTGGTTGGAAGCCAGGCGTATGACGGCAATGGGCGCTTATCAGAAGGCGCGCACCCCCAGCAGCGCGCCGCAGCTTTCCCGGACGATGAGGCTGCACTCCCGGATCTGGGAATAGGAAGCGCGGCTGCCGCCGTTCAGGCTGCCGGCCAGTTCCTCGATGGCGCATACCCCGTGGTCAAAGGGATGCAGATCCACGGTGGTCAGCGGTGGGTTCAGGTAGGACGTGAAGAATTGGTTGTCACAGCCGATCAGCGCCACGTCCTCCGGCACGCGCAGGCCCATGCGCTGGAGCTGTCGAAGCGCGCCCAGCGCCACCAGGTCGTTGATGGCGATGATGGCCGTCGGGCGCTCGCTCTCGGCGGCATCGCTGAACAGCCGGTTGACGCTCACCTCGCCCCCCTGGGGCGTGTGCGCCGATTCGGTGCTCACCTGGCTGTTCGTCGACAGGCCGAGCCGCTCCATCTCCTCGAAATAGGCGCGGCGCCGCGCGCTGGGGGAGCGGAGGCCGCCCGAACCGCCTATGAAGGCGATCTTGCGGTGGCCGAGCGTCACCAGATGGGATATGGACTTGCGCACGCTGGCTGACAGGTCCGAGGTGATGTTGACGCAGCTGACCCCCTCCACGCGCGGCCCGATGGTGACGATGGGTATGCTCTGCGCGATCCTGCAAAGGCGCCTGCGAATCTCCTCGGTGGTGCCCGACTCCACGGGCAGGCCGACCAGCACCGCGCCCGAAGCGCGCAGGTCCAGCACTTCCTCCGCGATGTTGTCCTCTGCCCGGCGGCCAAGCTCCGGCTGAAACACGATCAGCGGCCAGCCCGCCTGCCGCGCCGCATGCTCCGCGCCCGCGCACAACTGTGAATAGTAGGGATTGGTCAGGTCGGAGATGACCAGCGCCAGGGCGCGGCAGGGCGCGGCGTCCGCGCTCTTCGCGGCGGATTGCCTGCGGTAGCCCAGCTCCCGTACCGCCGATTCCACCCGTTCGCGGGCGGCGGAGCTGGCGCTGCCGCCGGAGAGCACCCGCGAAACCGTTGCGACGGATACTTGGGCCAGCCTGGCCACGTCTGTGATCGTAACGGTTCTCTGTTCCATAACCCCATCCCCCCTGCATGATACAGGGACAGTATAACATATAGGCTCGTGATTTTCAAGAGTTTTCAATTGACTTTTCATTGATTTGCAATATATAAAACACTTTTTGCAGGAATTTTCACGTAAGGCATTGACAAAACCGCCGATTGTGGCTATAATGATTGGCAAGTAGTGAAAACATTTACATGCACGCGAATTTTGCGGGCGATTGCCCGTTGATAAAAAAAGGAGGAACCATTCATGAAGAAAGCCCTTGCTCTGATTCTGGCCATGATCATGCTGCTCTGCACGGCCGGCCTTGCCGTCGCCGAGGAGGCCAAGACGCTGACCATCGTGGCCTGGGACGCGGAGACCACCCCGTACCTGGTCGCTCAGAAGGAAGCCTTTGAGGCCGCCCATCCCGGCGTGACCATCGAGTATGTCGACGTCGCCTCTCAGGACTATCCCGTCAAATCCAAGACGATGCTGGCCGGCGGTGACGCCAGCGACATCTACATGGTCAAGGAGCTTCCCCATCTGCTGGATTGGCAGGCGGCGGGCTATGCGGAGCCCCTGAACAGTTACATCGAGGCCTCGGGCTATGACCTGAGCGGCTTTGCCGGCATCGAGAGCAACTACGCGGTGGATGGCGAGCAGTACGCGCTGCCCTTCCGCAGCGACTTCTGGGTGCTCTACTACAACAAGGATCTGTTCGACGCCGCGGGCGTGGAATATCCCACCAATGACATGACCTGGGAGCAGTACGCCGAGCTGGCCAAGAAGCTGACCGGGAACGGCAACTACGGCACCCACTATCACACCTGGCTGAGCGCGGTGGTGAACTGGGCCGTCTGCGACGGCGAGAACACGCTGATCGACGGCGATTACAGCGATCTGGCTTACTTCTATCAGCTGTATCAGGATCTCGAGGACGCGGGCGCCTGCATGGCCTATGACGAGCTGAAGGCCGCCGGCCTGCACTACTCCGCCGCCTTCGAGAACGGCAACATCGCCATGATGCCCATGGGCTACTGGTTCGTGTCCACCCTGATCGGCGCCATCAAGGACGGCACCTGCAACTTCAACTGGGGCATCGTGTCCGTTCCCCACAAGGAAGGCGTTCCCGCCGGTTCCTCCTTCGGCAACCTGACCGGCGCGATGATCAACGCCAAGTCCGAGAACAAGGATCTGGCCTGGGAGTACATCTCCTGGCTGGCCAGCGAGGAAGGCTCCCTGGCCACCGCTTCCACCGGCACCCGGCCGGCGTGGGTCTCCGAGAAAGTCGCCGAGGCTATGGCCTCCGCCGAAGGCTTCCCGACCGACGACGCCAGCAAGGCCGCGCTGGTGCCCGTGTACGTGGGCATCGAGATGCCCGCCTCCGAACACTCCTCCGAGATCTCCACGATCCTGAACGAGGAGCACACCCTGATCATGACCCGCGAGAACACCATCGAGGAGGGCATCGAGGAGATGAACGAGCGCGTGGGCGAGATCCTGGGCTGATACGCACCGGAATAGATGAACCTGTCGCAGAAGCGGGGAAGGCGGACGCTCGCTTTCCCCGCTTCTTATGGTTAATATTCTTCTCAAGTTAAATGCGACATCTGTGAGCGCCTTTTCCGGACAGCAGTCGCGCCACTGCCGACGGCCCGCTTGTGCGGACGCCGGTGTGTAACCTGGTTTAGAGTCTGTTTCTAAATTCGGAAAGATGCACTTTCGGCGTCTTTGCCTGCATTTCTGTGTTGATTTCCCTTGACTTAGCCCTGCTAAGCCTGCGGAA